>JAISZA010000140.1 GCA_031269535.1 Tannerellaceae bacterium | reverse complement strand
CTGGAAGGAAACGCCTTGATGAAAGCCCGCTTCATCAAAGAAAACTATGGATATGATTGTTTTGCCGACGATACAGGACTGGAAGTAGAGGCATTAAACAATGCCCCCGGTGTCTTCTCGGCGCGTTATGCAGGCAAGCCATATAATTCCCAGGCCAATAAAGACAAACTCCTGCACGAAATGCAGGGAAAGAACAACCGGAAAGCCCGCTTCCGCACAGTGATAGCCCTTATCCTCGACACAAAGGAATATATGTTTGAAGGCGTTATCAATGGCTCCATCGCAACAGAAGAAAAAGGCTCCGCAGGCTTTGGATACGACCCCCTTTTCGTTCCCGACGGCTATGAACAAAGCTTTGCCGAACTGGGAAACGAACAAAAGAACAGAATCAGCCACCGGGCTTTGGCCGGTGAAAAATTAGCCGCTTTTTTATCTACTTTATAATATAATGTAATGTATAGGTTCATCATGCTGCTTGCCTGCGCCGGCAGCCTTTTTCAGACAGGTATCGCACAGAATACAGGAAAATGGCATTCCTACCTTGCCTACAATCGTACCACTTCCGTAGCCGAAGGAAACATACGGGTCTATGCGCTGGCCGACGCTTCGCTCTATAGCTACGGAAAAGAAGATAAGAGTCTGCACTACTATTCAAAAGAATCCGGACTGAGTGATAACGAAATCAACTGTATCGGCTTCAATAGCGAAGAAAACAAACTCATAGTTGCCTATTCAAACGGAAACATCGACCTGATAGGAGAAGACCGGAGTGTCTATAACCTGCCCTCCCTTTTAAACAGCAGCAATGTACAGGATAAAACCGTCTATTCCATCTGCAATTATAAGGAAACGGCTTACCTGGCAACAGCTTTCGGAGTCATCGTGCTCAACGTCGGAAAAAAAGAAATCAAAGAAACGTATAAACTAAACGTCTCCGTTTCCTCCCTTGCCATCCTTGACAATCATATCTATGCCCTCACCCCGGACGGCATACGGAGGGCTTCCATGAACGACAACCTGATAGACCCGGCAAACTGGTACGACTACCCCATCCTTACTTCCGAAGGAGAAAAAGATACGGTTCTCCAGCTCTGCGTATTTCAAAACACCCTCTGCTTACTGATTAAAAACAAAGGCATCTATTATCAATCGGAAAACACAACGAAACAATTGCTGAGCCATGCCTCGCTCAGCAATATAAAAACCGAAAACGGAAAACTGATTGCTTTTTCCGCTAATGAATTACACATCTATTCATCTTTCACGGAAAAAGACAAAGGAAGCATTGCCGGCATCGCCGATGTATCCTCTCTCAAAGATAATCAGACCTTCTGGCTGGCAAGCGGCGAAAAGGGACTTACCGGCATCCGCCGGACAGGCGACAATCAATACCAGATATTCGCAGATAACGCCATCAACGAAGGACCCAAACGTAACCTGAATGCTTTCATGCGGATGCACAACAACAAACTATACATAGCCGGAGGAGGACGATGGGCGGACCGGTTGAACCGGACCGGAACCCTGATGATATACGATACCGACAGCCTGAAATGGAATAACCTGAAAGATATAAGCAGATTCACTGACGCTACCTGCGTCGCCGTAAACCCGAAAGACGAAAACCATTACTTCGTTTCCACTTGGGGAGAGGGCGTTTATGAGTTTAAAGACGGCGAGCTGGCGAAGCTTCACAATCATACGAACAGTACGCTGAACACAATCTATCCCGGTACGTCTGTTGCGCCGAATTATGTCCGCACCGAGGGCGTATGCTTCGACAAGGACGGCAATCTGTGGATGACAAATACAGAAGTAGCAGACGTCGTTGTCGTACGGAAGGCCGACGGAAGTTGGACTAAACTCAGCTATCCCTCTATTAGCAATCCTACCTTAGCCGATAAAATACTGATAGCAACTAACGGCCATAAATGGGTAAACCTTGTCCGGGCCAATAAAAGAGGCATATTCGTTTTCGACGATAAAGGAAGCATCGACAATACTTCCGACGATACCTTTCATTATTACAGCTCCCTGAATGATATCCAGGGTAATGACATAGGGGCCAACGAATTTTACTGCATCACCGAAGACAAGAAAGAGCAGATATGGATCGGAACCAACCGGGGCGTCTTCATTGTCGCCCTTCCTTCACGCGGCGTAGAGGGCAGTATGAGCGGCTCACGCATCATCCATACCGACGAATACGGAAACCTCCAATACTTCCTGGCCGATGAAAGAATAAACGCCATCGCTGTGGACGGCGGAAACCGTAAATGGCTCGGAACAGGCAGCTCAGGTATCTACTTAGTAAACGAAGACGGCTCGGAAATCATCGAGCATTTTACAACAGACAACTCCCCTCTCCTATCCAATATCATTGAAAGCATAGCTGTCAACGATTACACAGGCGAAGTATTCATCGGCACCGACAAAGGATTGATCTCGTATATGGGAGACGCTACAAAAGGAAGCGAAAATTATTCCAACGTCTATGCCTATCCCAATCCCGTCCGTCCCGGTTTCGACGAACGGGTTATCATCACCGGTCTGATGGACAATTCAACTGTAAAAATAACCGACCCCAGAGGCAATCTCATCTATCAGGGCCGCTCAGCAGGAGGACAAATCAGCTGGAACTGCCGAAACAGAAACGGCAACCCCGTAGCCACAGGCGTCTATTTAGTCTTTGCCTCCACTCCCGAAGCCGCAGAAAGTGTCGTAACTAAAATAGCTGTAGTAAGATAAGTTACAAGTTACTTTCGACTTTGTCTGTCAGGACACACATTTTACTCTTTTTACTCGTAACTTGTAACTCGTAACTCACATTTTAAGACATCTCAAGCATCTTCCGGATGGGTCTGATGGCTTTCTCCCGGATTTCTTTATCCACAGTGATTTCGGGAGATTCGTTTTTAAGGCAGTTGTAAAGCTTTTCCATTGTATTGAGACGCATGAAACTACATTCATTGCAGGCGCAGGTACTGTCGTTGGGGGGAGCGGGGATAAACATTTTCGCCGGGCTTCGCTTCTGCATCTCGTGGATAACGCCGCTTTCTGTGGCTACAATGAAACAGTTTTTCTCCGCCTCCATCGTATGGTTCAGAAGAGCGGCTGTCGAGCCTACAAAATCCGACACCTGTATAACAGGTTGTTTACATTCCGGGTGAGTAATAACTTCCGCTTCGGGATAGCAGGCCTTCAGCTCCAGTATCTTTTCGAGCGAAAACTGTTCATGCACATGGCAAGCGCCGTCCCAGAGTAACATCTGCCGGCCTGTGATGCTGTTGATATAATTTCCGAGGTTGCGGTCGGGGCCGAAGATGATAGGCGTATCCCTGGGAAAACTCTCCACTATCCGCCTCGCATTGGTAGAGGTAACGACCACATCCGTAATCGCCTTTACGGCGGCTGTCGTATTCACATACGAAATAACCGTATGACCGGGATGTTGCCTTACGAAAGCAGCAAAATCTTCCGCCGGGCAGCTGTCGGCCAATGAACAACCTGCATCCAGGTCGGGAACCAGCACTTTCTTATCCGGACAAAGTATCTTAGCTGTCTCGCCCATAAAGTGAACCCCACACAGCACAATCACATCCGCCTTTGTCTGCGCCGCCCATTGCGCCAGCGCCAGACTGTCTCCCACAAAGTCGGCCACATCCTGTATATCGCCTGTCTGATAATAATGTGCGAGGATAATGGCGTTTTTTTCTTTCTGAAGACTCCTGATACTTTCAATTATATTCATACTATCTTGATAATTGCGTACAAATATAACACAAAGCGAAGTATCTCTCAAAAAAATACCCTTCCTTTTTTGCCCGTCTCCGGCAGAACTTATCCACGTTCTTATATTATTATATATATTTAAAATTCTAAAAAAGAAAGATTATGATGATAGCCTGTTGAAACGGTTCAAACATTTCCGGAAGAATATTTGGATATATGGTTATTAAAACCCGGATTTCGGTTATTGATAGTTT
>JAISZA010000139.1 GCA_031269535.1 Tannerellaceae bacterium | reverse complement strand
ACGCAACCCTCGGAGACACAAAACTATTCTGAAGCCTTACTTTCTCTCATCTGTAATTGAAAATAGTTAAGGTAACTTGTAACTCGACACAATCCCTGGGGTGTTTTGGTTCATATCCCTTTATCCTGTTTATATAAGTAAAACCAAAAATAATTCATGAAGGAATTCCAATATGGCTCAGTCCGAATAGTTTCCCGATCCCGAACGCTTATTTTTGAAAAATCCATGTCATCTACTATTTGCTCTCTCAATTCTTTGTCTTTACCTGCGTCAATAACATCCAATGCGTCATACCGGGAAGGTAAATTTAGCCAACAACGTCTGAATAATTGGAGGGTTTGATGTTCTAAAGCAAGGCAGGATATGGTATCATAGTATTTTTTATCACAAATGATGATTCCACTGACATCATATTCAAATTCCTCCTTTGCATTGGCTATATAGAAAACAGGAATAATTTTTTCTGACCCTCTTTTGTTATTACAGCATTTTGCATTACCCTCTTTAGGTATAGAACCATTACATGACGCAACAAGATTTTCATATGCGAGAATATGTGGAAATGGAGGCAAATTGATTTTGGAAGACATATTGCCCTGCCATAAAAAGACATTTGACTCAATGTCTCCATATATTTTATAATCTGAATAAATGGATTCTTTTTTTGCTTTATTAGGAATAATATGTTCTATCGTTGTTTCTTTGTTTAATATATGCTTCATACAATAGCAACAATAATGATTCTGTTCCTTTAGCAATAATTCACAAAACTCAACTTTATCAAAATATTCATAGGCTAAATTAACGTACCGATTTGTATCATTTTGCCATTGTTCGTCAATAAATTTTTTTAAGATATTATGGGCATTTTGCTTAACATTGGGATTGGTCTTATCTATGTATTCCATAAAGTCTATCTGAATGTATCAACAATTCGATCTACATTTTCTTCCCCGATTAGCATTGCCAACTCCGACACCATCTTTTGTGCCTGGTCGATTTCCTTTCTTTTTTCTAATCTGAGATATGCTTCGGCTAAATATTTCACAGTCGTATTTCTTGGAGGTGTATCCATAAAATCTGACAAACTGGCATCATAGCTTATTCCATAAAGATTTGCTGACAATATGGGAGTTTCCGAGTCAATATCCATCCGATATACCTTGTTCTTTTGCAGACCATTTTCATCTTTTGAAGTATCTATATTCGATATAACCAATGCAGAATGAGTTGAAATAATAAATTGTATATCAGGGAATGTTTCATGTAGTCTTTGTATAACATTTTGTTCTAATGATGGATGCAGATGTAAGTCAATCTCATCAATAATAACAATTCCGGATGAGTTCGTGTCTCCATTAAGGATATAGGAACGATATGCAATATCCAATACTATATAGATAAGTCTTTTATAACCTGCCGGTAGTTTTTCAAGATAAGGATTATCTCCTTTTGCATTTTTGATACACAACTCCTCATCATAGATATCCAGGAAAAGATCCTTAATTTCCATGTCGAGATCATTTCTTGTAAATTTCTTTAAACAGTCAACAATCGCATGAACTTCTTTTTCCATATTCGTTCTTTCTTCAATTTCAGGAATAAGCTCTTTTCTGAGATCAGAAATATCTTCCTGAACGTTGCAATTACGAATACGCTGTTCCAGTGCTTTTATTTTTCTATCAGAACGATCCCATTTTTTCCAGACTCTTTTGTATTTTTCTATCCAGATTGAAGAACAAGCTGATTCTTCATTCCATTGATAATAGCCAAAATTACGTAAAGAACTCAACTCTTTTGTTGTTTCTGTTTGGTTTGAAGGAATATGTGGAAAGTTATCAGAATAAAATGCTAATACGGGCAAGGTGTTTTCTTTATCCACAATGCTCATGAATTTAGTAAATGCTTCTGAATATTTTGAAGGCTGTATGCTGAAAGTTGAAGTAGAAGCATACATTTCCCATTTCAGTTCACTTTGAAAAAAAGTTCCTTTTGATTTTATACTTATGTATGGATAAGCCAGCTCTGTTTCAGGATTTCTGACTAAATCCGTCTTTTTATTAAATGGCTCGACTTTTAATGACGGAATGCCTGATGTAAGAGTTATGTCGTCTCTGACGGAGGTGTCTTTTTTAAAGACAAAACTTAAAGCTTTATGTATTGCATTAATAAGCGTTGACTTTCCTGCTCCATTTTTACCTATTAAGATCGTAATCTCAGGAGCAAAAACGATACTATATTTTTTAAAACAACGGAAATATTCTATATCTAAACTATTTAGCTTCATAACAAATGCTTTATACTTACACCATTAAATTCAAAATATAGGGCAAAGATAGTGATAAGAATTTAGTTGCTTTGCCGATACTCTGTTTATTTTCATATCTTTGGAGCGTCAAATTAAAATTATAGAAAATGAATGAGCAAATAAAGCAGATTGCAGCACGCCTGGCCGGACTGCGGGAGGCTTTGGAAATCACACCCGAAGAGATGAGCAGGGCCTGCAACCTGCCTGTGGAGGAATACCTCCGTTTAGAGAGCGGCACAAGAGATATCTCTGTGAGTATATTACATCAGATTGCCCAGGTATATGGAGTGGAGCTGACAACCCTCATGTTTGGCGATGAACCGAAAATGAATGCTTATTTCGTCACGCGCAGAGGGAGAGGAGTCGCTGTCGAACGCACCAGGGCTTATAAGTATCAGTCGCTGGCTGCCGGTTTCGCCGGACGGAAGGCAGACCCCTTTTTAGTAACGGTCCATCCCAAGCCCGAAGACGAACCTATCTACCTCAATTCGCATACCGGACAAGAGTATAACCTCATACTCGAAGGACGTATGCTACTCCGGATCAATGGAAAAGACCTGGTGCTCGAAGCAGGCGACAGTATCTATTTCAATTCCGAACTGCCACACGGCATGAAAGCCCTGAACGGAGAAAAAGTGCGATTTTTAGCTATCATATTATAATGGAGAAACAAGCATGTTAGAAAGATTTGTAGAAAAGACCTCGTTTGAGTCGCAGGAAGATTTTATAAAGAACTTCAGAGTAAAGGTGCCCGAAAACTTCAACTTCGGCTATGACGTAGTTGATGAATGGGCGAAAACAAACCCGGATAAAAAAGCCCTCTGCTGGACAAACGACAAGGGCGAACATAGGGATTTTACTTTCGCCGAATTGAAGGAATATTCAGACCGGACGGCCTCCTTCTTCCAGTCGCTGGGAATAGGACATGGCGATAAGGTGATGCTGATATTGAAGCGGCGCTATGAGTTCTGGTTCTCTATTATTGCACTGCATAAGCTGGGAGCCGTTGTCATCCCCGCTACCCATTTGCTGACTAAGAAAGATATTGTTTACCGCAATAATGCGGCCGGCATCAAACTGATTGTTTGTGTGGGAGAAGAGCTGATTACCCGGCAGGTGCTTGAGGCTATGCCCGAATCGCCTTCGGTCGGAAAATTAGTATCCATCGGCCCGCTTGTCCCGGATAGCTTCTACGACTTCCGGAAAGGCACCGAGGAGGCCGGGCCTTTCGTCAGACCTGCCCGCCCCAATGCGAACGAAGATATAAGTATCATGTACTTTACCTCCGGCACTACAGGTAATCCTAAGATGGTAGCCCACGATTTCACCTATCCCCTGGGGCATATCGTAACCGGCAGCTTCTGGCATAACCTGCATGAAGACAGCCTCCACCTCACCATTGCCGATACCGGCTGGGGCAAAGCCGTATGGGGCAAACTCTACGGACAGTGGATAGCCGGCGCTACGGTATTCGTGTACGACCATGAGAAATTCACCCCAGCCGATATGCTGCGCATGATACAGGATTACCGGATTACCTCACTCTGCGCCCCACCGACAATTTTCCGCTTCCTGATACGCGAAGATATGAGCAGGTACGACCTTTCGTCGCTCCGCTATTGCACGATTGCCGGCGAAGCCCTGAATCCCGCAGTGTATGAGGCTTTTTTCAACCTGACCGGTATCAGCCTGATGGAAGGATTCGGACAAACAGAGACCACGATTACCATTGCTACCTTCCCCTGGATGAAACCGAAGCCCGGATCGATGGGAGTCCCCAACCCACAGTACGACGTCGATCTGATACGCCCCGACGGGACCTCTGCAGAAGACGGGGAACAGGGAGAAATTGTCGTCCGCACGGATAAAAACAAACCCCTGGGCCTTTTTAAAGAATACTACCGGGATGCCCGGCTGACACACGAAGCATGGCATAACGATATATACCATACCGGAGATGTGGCCTGGCGCGACGAAGACGGCTACCTCTGGTTCGTAGGCCGCACCGACGACGTAATCAAAAGCTCAGGCTACCGCATCGGCCCTTTCGAAGTGGAAAGCGCACTGATGACGCACCCTTCGGTAGTGGAATGTGCCATCACCGGCGTACCGGACGAAGTGCGCGGACAAGTAGTCAAAGCCACCATCGTCCTCTCCGGAGAGTACAAAGACAAAGCCGGCGAAGCCCTGATACGTGAGATACAAGACCATGTGAAAAAGGTGACGGCACCCTATAAATACCCGCGGATTATTGAATTCGTGGACGAACTGCCGAAAACAATCAGCGGCAAGATACGCCGGGTGGAAATACGTAATAAATCCTGAATGATCCCATACAAACGAATAGCCGTAAAAATAGGGAGTAATGTGCTGACGCGCAAAGACGGTACGCTGGATATCACCCGTATGTCGGCCCTGGTGGACCAGGTCTCGGATTTACACCGGCAGGGCCTGGAAATCGTACTGGTATCCTCCGGTGCGGTGGCTTCCGGACGTAGTGAGATCAGCGTGGAAAAGAAACTCGACCCCGTCTCCGCCCGACAGCTCTATTCCGCTGTCGGGCAGGCCAAACTGATCAACCGCTATTACGAACTCTTTCGCGAACACGGCATTACCTGCGGACAGGTGCTGACCACAAAAGAGAACTTCAGCAGCCGCACACACTACCTCAATCAGAAGCACTGCATGGAGGTCATGCTCGAAAATAAGGTCATACCGATTGTGAATGAAAACGATACCATCTCGGTCACGGAACTTATGTTTACGGATAATGACGAACTATCGGGCCTGATCGCCTCCATGATGAAGATGGATATCCTGATCATACTCAGCAATGTGGATGGCATTTATAATGGAAATCCTTCCGACCTGCAATCCTTTGTCATTCCTGAAATAGGGAAAAAGGAAGAGGTGTCGGACTATGTGCAGGCGACAAAATCTTCCTTCGGACGGGGAGGGATGTTAACCAAATGCAGCATTGCCCGGAAGGTAGCCGACGAAGGCATCGCCGTCGTCATTGCCAACGGCAAACGCGATAACATACTGCCCGACCTGCTGGATACGGAAAGCCGAGTTGTCTGTACCCGCTTCCGCCCTTCGGATAAGCCCGTCAGCAGCGTGAAGAAATGGATCGCCCACTCCGAAGGCTTTGCCAAAGGTGAAGTGCATATCAATCAGGGCGCTGTCGAAGCATTGCAGGGTAACCGGGCGGTCAGCATCCTGCTGGTAGGCGTTACACGCATAGCAGGCGATTTCGAAAAAGACGATATCGTCCGTATCATAGACGATAAAGGAGGAGCGATCGGGGTGGGCTGTGCCGGCTACGACAGCCGCGAAGCCCTGCGCTTACTTGGCTGCCGCGACATCAAGCCCCTCATACATTATGATTACCTTTATCTGGATTAAAAAAAAGAAACGATGAACATACAGAATTTTCTGACGGAAGCGGTGCAAGCCTCGCATACGCTTTATACATTGGGCGACGGGCAGATCGCTTCTATCCTGGAAGCGACGGCCCGGCAGTTACTGGCCGACGGGGCGGCTGTGCTGGAAGCGAACGGCAAAGACCTGGCCCGTATGAACCCCTCAGACCCGAAATACGACCGCCTGAAACTGACGGAAAGCCGCCTCCACGCAATGGCGGAAGATATGCGGAACGTCGCTTCCCTTCCTGCTCCCACAGGCCGGATATTGAGTGAGACAACCCGCCCGAACGGGATACGGATAAAGAAGATAAGTGTGCCCTTCGGAGTAATCGGTATCATCTATGAGGCCCGGCCGAATGTCACCTTCGATGTTTTCTCCCTTTGTCTGAAGAGCGGCAATGCTTGCGTGCTGAAAGGAGGATCAGACGCCGTTTGCTCAAACGAAGTCCTGGCCGCTATTATCCACCGGGTACTGGAAGAACAGGGAGTCAATCCTGCCGTATGTACCCTCCTGCCGGCCGGCCGGGAAGCAACGGTAGCTCTGCTGAACGCTACCGGCCTGGTCGATCTGATCATCCCCCGGGGCAGCAGCTCGCTGATCAATTTCGTACGGGAGCATGCCCGTATCCCTGTGATTGAAACAGGAGCCGGCATCTGTCATACTTATTTCGACAAGGATGGCGACAAAGAGAAGGGACGTGCGATTGTGAATAATGCGAAAACAAGGCGGGTAAGTGTCTGCAATGCCCTGGATTGTCTGATTGTCCACCGGAGCCGTCTGGCAGACTTGCCTTTTATCTGCGAGAAACTGGCGGATAGTCGCGTCGTCATTTATGCCGATACACCGGCTTTCCGTGCCTTGTCGGGGCATTATCCGCCGGCCTTGCTCCTGCCGGCTACGGAAGAGAGTTTTGGCATCGAATTTCTTGATTATAAGATGAGTATCCGGACTGTCTCTTCGTTTGGCGAAGCCATGGCGCACATCAGCCGTCACAGCTCGAAACATAGCGAAAGCATCATCAGCGAATCAGCAGAAACCATCCGTCTTTTCCAGCAGATAACCGACGCCGCCTGTGTGTATGCCAATGTATCGACAGCCTTCACCGACGGCGCCCAACTGGGGATGGGGGCCGAGATTGGTATCAGCACCCAGAAACTCCATGCCCGCGGCCCCATGGCCCTTCCGGAATTAACTACCTACAAATACATCATCGAAGGAAACGGACAGATACGCCCCTGAGGCCACCGGCTGGAGTGCTTTTATCCTAAAAAAGCTTGAGGATCAGCAGTTCGTTGGCTACATCGTCGGCCCAGAGCTTTGTCTGCATGTGCGACAGGATTGCCAGCGCAAAATCGAAGACTAATCCCGGACCTCTCCCGGTGATGATATTCCCGTCGGCAACAACCGGATCGTCGCTAAGCGTAGCGCCAATGAGTTGATGACCGAAACCGGGATAACAGGTCGCCCGACGCCCTTTCAGTAAGCCCAGTCCACCCAATACGATGGGAGCGGCGCAGATGGCGGCTATCAGTTTCCTTTCCTCATAGTGCTTGACGAGGAGTTGTTTCAAAGGTTCACAGGTATTCAGATGGGAAGCTCCCGGCATACCACCCGGCAGGATTAAGGCATCTACATCGGAGAAATCGGTTTCGGAAAACAACGCATCGGCGATGAGGGTGATGCCGTGAGCGCCTTTTACTTTGTGCTCTTCGGAGATAGAAACAGCGGTCGTTTTGATCTTTCCCCGGCGTAAAACGTCGATAGTATCTACGGCTTCCGCTTCTTCGAAGCCTTCAGCAAGGAATATAACTGCTTTATTCATACGCTTATTGTGTTAATTTATAATTATAAGTGATTGTTCCGTTTTGATTGCTGATTTCGTTTATGCTGTTGAACTTTGCTTTCCGGGCAGCTTCGAGAGCGCTTTGCCTCATGGAGGCATTGTCGAGGTTGGTTCCTTTTTCTATTTCGGCAGAGATGACATTCCCTTTGGGATCGACGGTGATACGGATGACGATTCTCCCTTCTTCCTGTACGGTATAGCTTGGCAGGGGTAATCCTCCCCCGCGGAGGGAGCGCCCGTTGAGGTTGTACGCCCCCCTGCCTCCGATTCCCTCATGCTGCCCCTGGTCGGCATTACCAAACGGATTTCCCTGATTGCCGCTACCGGTTTCGGCCTCTCCCTCGGCCTGGCTTTCTGAGTTACCCATGCCGAAAGCGCCGGCTACACGGCTGCTGATCACTTCTTCCTGCCTTCGCTGCGCCTCGGCGCGGCTACGTTCTTCTTCTTCCCTCCGGCGCTCTTCCCTTTTCTTTTCTTCGTCGAGGGCGATGCTTTCTTCTATATCCTGCCTGAGCAGGTTTTCTTGCTCAGGCTGCGATACCGGAGGCTGGACGCTTGGCCGCGGGAGAGCACCTCCGGTATAGCGGGGCTCAAAAGTCCCGGATGCCACGTTTATATTCCCGAAGTTCACTAAGACGCCTTCTTCCTCTTCGGGTACAAGGCTCTTCAAGACAGTGAATCCGAGTATCAGCAAGACGATGAGGTGAAAAAACAACGTGCCTAACAGACTATATATCTTATCCTTATCCACACCGGTTGATTATTTTACGGGTCTCGTAGCGAGTATCATCCTGTATTTATTCTCATTCGCTATATTCAGAATCCTCACAATTTCTTTGTAAGGCACCGACTCGTCGGCATAAAGCGCGACAAACATATCCGGCTCTCTGGCATAGGTCTCCTGCAGGAAGGGAGCGATATCATCAAAGCGGACTCTCTTTTCCCTTTGCCGGCCGGAGGCTACGTAGTAGTTCAGATTCCTGTCGATAGTGACACGGGTGAGCGGCTTGGCGGCTGTCTGCTTCTGCGACTGGGGCAAAGTCACCCGGATAGCATTGGGGATGACAATGGTAGAGCTGATCATAAAGAATATCAGAAGCAGGAAGATGACGTCGGTCATCGAGGCCATACTGAATGATTCGTTTATCTTGGTTCGTCTTTTCAGTCCCATCCCTCTTTCAGTTTGCAGGTTCGTTCAGCAAATCCATAAACTCCATTGTGCGGGCTTCCATTTTGTTTACTACATTGTCAACCTGCGAAACCAGATAGTTATAGGCAAACAGGGCGATAATGCCTACAATCAGCCCGCCCACGGTGGTCACCAGTGCTTCATAGATACCGTTCGACAAGAGCGAGATATCCACATTAGTCCCTGCATTGGCCATATCGAAGAAGGCCCTGACCATACCGGTTACGGTTCCAAGGAAACCGATCATCGGCGCGCCTCCCGCAATGGTCGCAATAAGCGGAAAGCCTTTCTCTAATTTAGCCACTTCAAGGTTACCGACGTTTTCGATAGCTACCAGCACATCGTTCATAGGACGCCCCAGACGCGAAATGCCCTTTTCTATCATGCGTGCCGAGGGCGTATAGGTCGTATGGCAGAGGTGAAGCGCCGACTCCACCCTGCCTTCATGGATATAATCCTTTATACGGTTCATAAACGATTCGTCTTCTTTCCCCGCACGACGGATGATGATGATACGTTGAATAAATATATAAATAGCCACCAGCGACAACAACACCAGCACGATCATAATCCATCCCCCCTTGAGGGATAAGTCGATGAGGTTCATTTCCGCCTGTGTCGCGACAATGTCTGTTGTCAGCTCAGGCATCTGTCCGCCTGACGGCCCTCCGGTGGATTGAAAAGATAATAAAATACTCATTGTTTTTCTGTACTTATTTTCTGTTAATACTAATTCTTTGATTACATTTGCGTTAATATTGGGGCAAATTTAATAGTATTTAGGGAATAATAGAATAAAATGTTGATGAAAGATTTCATAACAAAAGAGTTTCCGGTGTTAAAAAAATCTGATACCGTCGAATATGCCTTGTCTGTAATGGATGAGCTGAAGGTGAGGCATCTGCCGGTAGTGGCCGATGAGATATACCAATGCCTGCTCTCGGAGAAAGACCTCTTGGCAATGCCCGACCCGGCAGCGCCTGTCAACGACCCGGTTTTGTTCGCACCGAGTATCAGCCATTCAGGGCATTTGCATGAGATTATGGCGCGCATGGTACGCTACCACCTGACGGTGCTTCCGGTCGTCTCGCCCGGAGGAAGATACAAGGGAGTGATTACCCGCGACAGAATACTCGAAGTGCTTTCCGATTTATGCAATGCCGAAGCGGCAGGCAGTGTCGTCGTCGTCGGATTGACCCCACGCGATTATGTGCTTTCGGATATTGCCCGCATCATCGAAGCCAATAATGCACACGTTCTCAATCTCCTGTCGAATACCGACAGCGATACCGGCAGGCTTATCATCACCATCAAAATAGACCTGGAAGACGCTACACCCATCATACGCAGCTTCGAACGTTTCAATTATACCGTCTTATACCATTTCATGAAAAGAGGAATGGTGGACGATGTCTTACAGCGCCGCATGGATGAGCTATTGTTTTATATGAATATGTAACAACAGATGAAAGCAGGAATATTCGGAAGTAATTATCAGAAAGAAAAACAAACGCTTATCAGGCGTCTGTTCGAAAAACTCTCCGCACTCGAAACGGAAATTTATGTCGATCGCGATTTTCATACCTTCCTTGCCGATACCTGGAATTTCCATCCCCCCATCCATGGGATCATCGACGGGGATATCTTCGATATCGACATGGCCCTCAGTGTGGGGGGCGATGGTACCTTCCTGAAGACAGCATCCCGTGTCAACAAACAAGGCATCCCTATCCTGGGAATCAATACCGGACGCTTAGGCTTCCTCGCCGATATCGGAAGCCGGGAGCTGGATGATACCCTCGACGAGATATTCAAGAATTATTATCGTACGGAAGAACGCACGCTCCTGCGCCTGCATACAGCAGAGCGCCTGTTTACCGGCTACAATTACGCCCTGAACGAGATTGCCGTATTGAGGCGCGACACCTCCTCCATGATTACCATACATGCCTCCATAGGCGATGATTTCCTCGCCTCCTACGAGGCCGACGGACTGATTGTGGCAACACCTACCGGCTCTACCGCCTATTCGATGAGCGTAAACGGACCTATCATTGTGCCGCAGAGCCATTCGCTTGTCATAAGCCCCGTCGCTCCTCATTCGCTGAATGTACGCCCTTTGGTTATTCCCGACACATCGATCATCACCCTGACAATCGAAAGCCGTAGCGACTATTTTCTGGTATCCCTCGACGGACGTTCCGGAAG
>JAISZA010000136.1 GCA_031269535.1 Tannerellaceae bacterium | reverse complement strand
CTGATGAATCGGGAAGATATTCAAACACTTAACAAGGGTTGTTGAAACTCTCGTTTGAAAGTTGTGGATATCCTCTCCGGATATTCTTGCCCGAATCACGCGTAAAAGTATTACGTTTGGAGCCTAATTAATTTTATATGACAGAAGGAACAAAAAATATAAGTGGAAGCGGAAAAAGCAGGCAAAAGACTGTCATTGTACCGGATATGGGGAGATTACAACCCCAGGCAAGAGAACTGGAAGAAGCGGTTCTCGGTGCGCTGATGTTGGAAAAAGATGCTTATTCCGTTATCAGTGAGATATTAAAGCCTGAGTGTTTCTATGATAAGGCGCATGAGATGATTTACTCCGCTATCGTAGATTTATCTATCAGCCAACGCCCGGTGGATATGCTTACCGTCACCGAGCAACTAAAAAAACGTGGCGAACTGGAGGTTGTGGGAGGTCCGTTTTATATCTCGCAACTGACCAGTAAAATAGCCAGTAGCGCACATATAGAGTATCATGCACGTATCATCGCTCAGAAATACTTAGCCAGAGAACTGATTTCCTTTACTGCCCAGGTGCAGGGGAAAGCTTTTGACGAAACGATAGACGTCGAGGACTTGATGCAGGAGGCGGAAGGGAAACTTTTCGAAATATCCCAGCGAAACCTGAAGAAAGACGTTACACAGATCAACCCAGTCATCAAAGATGCAATCGAACTCCTGAAAAAAGCAGCCGCACAAAAGGAAGGGCTTAGCGGATTGCGCTCCGGATACCACGGACTGGATAAGATAACCTCCGGCTGGCAAAACTCTGACCTGATAATCATTGCGGCACGTCCCGCTATGGGAAAAACTGCTTTTGTCTTGTCTATGGCTAAAAATATGGCTATGCACTATAATACACCCGTAGCCCTCTTCTCGCTTGAAATGAGCAATGTGCAGTTAGTCAACCGTCTGATCGTCAATGTTACGGAGATTACCGGCGAAAAGATCAAAAGTGGCCAGCTGGAAAATTACGAATGGGAGCAATTAGACTTCAAACTGAAAGACCTTTACGATGCCCCCATTTATATAGATGATACGCCCAGCCTTTCGATCTTCGAGCTTCGTACAAAAGCACGCCGGTTAGTTCGTGAGCATGGCATCAAGTGCATCATCATCGACTACCTGCAGCTGATGAATGCCAGCGGTATGAACTTTGGCAGCCGCGAACAGGAAGTAAGTACGATCTCGCGCTCGCTGAAAGGCTTAGCCAAAGAACTGAATATCCCTATCATCGCCCTTTCACAGCTCAACCGCAGTGTGGAAGGCCGGCAAGGCCTGGAAGGTAAACGCCCGCAACTGGCTGACCTTCGCGAATCAGGCGCCATCGAGCAGGATGCCGATATGGTCTGTTTCATCCATCGCCCTGAGAAGTATAATCTTACAGAAGATAGCCGGGGTAACTCACTGATTGGCATTGCCGAGATCATTATAGCCAAGCACCGGAACGGGGCAACCGGCGATGTGCGCCTGCGCTTCAAAAGCGAATATGCCAAGTTTATGAATATTGATGAAGATGTGAGTGTACGCGAATTTACTTCGGGCATGAATAATCCCTCTCCCGAAGCGCTGCCTCCCATTAGTCCGACGGCAGGTATTGATTTTCTTCGCCCGGCAGGCAAGGAGGAGATGCCGTTTTAGGGATAGACAACGTCTTTTGCGGGCGGCGTGGAACGAAGCAAGCCGGTGAGTGTCGCTCATCCGGCTTGCTTCGTTTCGTATTTACAGATTCGTAAGGTAAACATTGCGGAACTCAATGTCTTTGCCTTCGCTTTGCAGGCCGATGTATCCGCTCTTCACTTTATTGGTACCGGTGTTTTGATATACACCGTTGATATAGACGGTGATCGTTCCATTCTTTACAAAAATAGTAGCTTCATTCCATTCGCCAACGGGCTTTTCACTCGATGGATTTGTCTTTTTCACGGAAGGGAAGTTCGGGCGGGGGGAGCCGGGGCGTGCCTGAAACTCTGCCAAATCGGAACCTCCCAGCAGGACAAAGTCGCCGGCATTACCGGCTGCCAGCTGACATTCGATGCCATTGGGGAAAGGGTTTTTCGGGTCTTCGATCAGCAGGAAGATGCCGCTATTGGTTGCTTAGACAGGCCAGCGCCATTCGACATGCAGGCGGTAGTTGCCGTATTTTTCTTTTGTGTACATATATCCCAGGGGAGCCCCTTTGATGTGAATCACTCCGTTTTGTACGGAATAGACCTGGTCGGCAGGCACCGCATTTTCTGCCACTACAAAGTTCCAGTTGGAGAGGTCTTTCCCGTTAAATAATTTTTCTGTCTTCTGGGCGGTTGCTCCGTTGTTAACACAGATGAGGGCAGTGATTACTGCCGTTAAAAACATTCTTGCTTTCATGGTTTAAATATTTAAGTAATTAATCAACAATAAGCTTGCGGTAACGCACGCGTTTGGGCTCTTCGTATCCCGCTTGCCTGCGTTTAAAGTCTTCGTATTCCGAATACGAGCCTTCGTAGAAGACCACTTCCGAATTGCCCTCGAAGGAGAGGATATGGGTGCAGATACGGTCGAGAAACCAACGGTCGTGCGAAATAACCACCGCACAGCCTGCAAAGTTTTCCAATCCTTCTTCCAGGGCGCGTAAGGTATTGACATCGATATCATTTGTCGGCTCATCGAGGAGTAAGACGTTGGCTTCGGCTTTGAGGGTCAGTGCCAGATGGAGGCGGTTGCGTTCGCCGCCGGAAAGGACACGGCAGGGCTTTTCCTGGTCGGCTCCGGCAAAGTTGAATTTCGAGAGGTAAGCCCGTGCGTTGACTTCCTTTCCGCCTACGCGGATAAATTCCTGTCCGCCGGAGACTACCTGATAGACGGTTTTATCCGCGTCGATATCCCGATGCGTCTGGTCGGCATAGCCGGTGACGACCGTTTCGCCTACTTCAAACCTGCCTTTATCAATGCTTTCCAGGCCCATAATCATTTTGAAAAGGGTTGTTTTCCCAGCCCCGTTGGCTCCGATGACGCCTACAATGCCGTTGGGAGGGAGTACAAAACTCAGGTTATCAAACAGTAGCTTCGTGCCGAAAGCTTTGCTTACCTGCTGCGCTTCAATCACTTTATTTCCCAGTCTGGGGCCGTTGGGTATGAAGAGTTCCAGTTTGGCTTCGCGTTCCTTCGGGTCTTCGTTCAGCAGCTTTTCATACGAATTCAGACGTGCTTTTCCTTTGGCCTGGCGTGCTTTGGGAGCCATGCGTATCCACTCCAGCTCCCGTTCCAGTGTTTTGCGGCGTTTGCTGACCTGTTTTTCTTCCTGTGCCATGCGTCTGGTTTTCTGTTCGAGCCAGGAAGAGTAGTTTCCTTTCCAGGGGATTCCTTCTCCCCGGTCTAATTCCAGTATCCACCCGGCCACATGGTCGAGGAAGTAACGGTCGTGTGTGATGCAGATTACTGTTCCGGCGTATTGCTGGAGGTGTTGTTCCAGCCAGTCGATGGATTCGGCATCCAGGTGGTTGGTTGGTTCGTCGAGCAGGAGCACATCCGGTTGGCTGAGCAGCAGGCGGCAAAGCGCGACGCGGCGGCGTTCGCCTCCGGAGAGGGTATCCACTCCCTGGTCTTCGGGTGGGCAGCGCAGGGCATCCATCGCACGTTCCAGGCGGCTGTCCAGGTTCCAGGCATCGGTGGCATCTATCTTGTCCTGCAAAGCAGCCTGGCGGGCTATCAGGGCGTCCATCTTATCCGGGTCGTCGAGCACGTCGGGATCGCCGAATTTCTCATTCACTGCTTCATATTCCCTGAGGGTATCCACAATATCCTGGACTCCTTCCTGCACAATCTCTTTCACCGTCTTGCCAGACTCCAGCTGAGGGTCCTGCTCCAGATAGCCCACCGAATAGCCGGGTGAGAAGACCACTTCGCCCTGGTATTCTTTTTCTATTCCGGCAATGATTTTCAGCAAGGTTGACTTACCGGAGCCGTTCAGGCCGATGATCCCAATCTTCGCCCCATAGAAAAATGAAAGGTAAATATTTTTAAGTACTTGCTTCTGAGGTGGGTATATTTTATTCACACCTACCATAGAGAAAATAATTTTCTTATCGTCTGCCATAACTGATCTGATTATTTATTGCTTGCCGGCAAAGGTAATAAAAGATACGGGAAAAAGAATTACCCGCGAAAAAGGGGGCTAAATCTTTTTTGGGAATTCCTTGCTCCGAGCCCCGAATTCCTTGCTCCGAGCTCCGAATTCCTTGTTCTGAGCTAGGAATTCCTTGCTCCGAGCCAGGAATTCCTTGTTCCGAGCTAGGAATTTCTTGTTCTGAGCTAGGAATTCCTTGTTCCGAGCTAGGAATTCCTTGTTCTGAGCCAGGAATTCCGAGCTCTGAGCCAGGAATTCCGAGCTTTTACTGACAAACTCCTCGCCCGGAGCGACAAAACGACAGTCCGGAAGGGGTGCAACCGAGGATGACAGTCCTTCGGACTTATTATTTGACGA
>JAISZA010000104.1 GCA_031269535.1 Tannerellaceae bacterium | reverse complement strand
CCCCAAACTCCCGCGGGTA
Organism: Tannerellaceae bacterium; assembly: GCA_031269535.1. GTDB lineage: Bacteria > Bacteroidota > Bacteroidia > Bacteroidales > Tannerellaceae > DFXE01. The sequence goes on along the minus strand of JAISZA010000104.1, from coordinate 15,022 downwards.
TGCCCCTACCTCCCGCGGGGCTGCCCCTATCTCCCGCGGGGATGCCCCTCCGTCCCGCGGGGATGCCCCTGCGTCCCGCGGGGATGCCCCTGCGTCCCGTGGGGATGCCCCTATGTCCCGCGGGGATGCCCCTGCGTCCCGTGGAACGGGTGCATTTGACTACGTCGGTTTTCATTTCAAATTGTCGCAGATTCAATGGATTTCCATCGTCATTGCGAGGAACGAAGCAATCCAGAGCGGGCACCCTGGATTGCTTCATTCCTCGCAATGACGGCCTGTAATGACGATGCGACAATTTGAATTGCACTCCTTCCTCGTAACCCGTAACTTGTAACTATTTTTTTTACTCTATCGTAACTCTGGAAAAAGGGACAGCAGCCATGGAGCAGAAGTCTTTTTTCTGGTATTTGAAGTAGCCGGTGATGGCGACCATGGCGGCATTGTCGGTGGTAAAGGCAAAAGGAGGGATATGTATTGTCCAGCCATAGCGACGGGCATAGTCGTGAAAGGCATCGCGCAAGGCGGTGTTTGCCGATACCCCTCCGGCTACGGCTACTTCTTTTATACCCAGGTCGTTCGAAGCCTTCAGCAGTTTCGACATCAGTATATCCACTATGGTCAGCTGAAGCGAAGCGCAGAGGTCGGCTTTGTTGTTCCCGATAAAGTCCGCATCTTCCTTCAGGCGGTCGCGCAGGGTGTAGAGGAAAGACGTCTTCAGGCCGCTGAAACTATAATCATAGTCCGGGATATGGGGTTTACTGAAGGTAAAAGCTTTCGGATTGCCTCCGGCAGCCAGACGGTTAACCCAGGGTCCTCCGGGATAGGGCAGCCCCATCACCTTGGCGCACTTATCGAAGGCCTCGCCGGCGGCATCGTCGATGGTCTGGCCTATTACCTGCATCCGGTCGTAACCATTCACCCGTATGATCTGCGAATTTCCGCCTGAAACCAGCAGACAGAGAAAAGGGAACGAAGGCGCGGCGTCGGGCTCTCCGGGAGTCCGGATGAAATGCGCCAGTACATGCGCCTGGAGATGGTTGACATCAATCATGGGTATATTCAGCGAGGCGGCCAGCCCCTTGGCAAAGGAAACGCCTACAAGCAGGGAACCCATCAGCCCCGGCCCGCGGGTGAAAGCAATGGCGTTTAGTTCGGATGCATCGATACCGGCCCGCTTCATCGCTTCGGCTACTACCGGAATGATATTTTGCTGATGCGCCCGTGAAGCCAGTTCAGGTACGACGCCTCCGTATGCTTCGTGCACTGCCTGGCCGGCTATGACATTCGACAACATCACCCTGTCGCGGATCACCGCTGCGGATGTATCGTCGCACGAAGATTCGATTCCTAATATTGTTACAGTCATTTATTTGTTTTTTATGCAAAATAACAAAATCTATGGCGATAATATTGTAGTTTTGTGCCTGAATTAAAGAGAAAGAAGATTAAAAGGCTAAAATACATAGTAATAACACTTTTTGCCTTGTTCTGCATAGGCTATGCAGCGCCCGTTATCCTGCTGAATACTTCTTATATTCAGCAAAAGGTGAAAGAGAGGATTGTCACTGAATTAACCAATCGCCTGCATGTGCCTGTCAGCATAGGAAAAGTAAGTATCGGATGGCTCTACCGTCTTACGGCCGAAGAATTGTATCTGGAGGATAAGAGCGGACGCACCTTGTTCGAAGCCGATTATATAGCTGCGGGATTCAGGCCATGGCCCCTGCTCAGAGGAAAACTGGTCTTTACTTCTATCCGCATATTCGGTTTCTCGCTCCATCTGTCGCAGCCCACGCCTGACGACGAGCTGAATCTCCGGTTCGTAATCGATGCATTCAGAGGCGACACAAGCCGGCAGGAGACGGCAGTGGATTTGCAGATTCATTCGGTCATGATCCGCAAAGGCAATGTGAATTACGACATTTTAAGCGAAGAGACCACACCCGGTAAGTTTAATCCCCGGCATATCAGCATAAAAGAGATAAGCGCCCATATCTCCCTTTCGGCCCTGAACAACGACAGCCTCTCCGCTCGTATCAGAAAGATGAGCTTCCACGAACACTCCGGTTTTGTTTTAGACAAAGTTTCTCTTTCCGTCACAGGAAACAGGGATAGTGTCCGTATCCGCGACTTCGACATCAAACTACCGGAAAGTAATCTGAAAATAACAAGCGCCGGCATTGATTTCGCCGGCATTGGTCAGGCCAGCGAAATTTTCACGAATGCTCCCATCACGCTCGATATAGCGCCGTCTCAGATATACCTGAAAGAGCTTACTCCCTTTATTCCTGCATTCAGCAATTTCACCGACCCGGTCGAACTCTCGGCAGAAGCCTCCGGTTTTATCAACCAGATCGATCTGAAACAGCTTACGGTGAGGTATAGCGAAAAGATGCTGTTTATCGGGAGAATGTCGCTGAAGGGCATTACGCATCCGGATGAGACGTATCTGCTGGGCGAAGTAAACAAAATGTACATCACCACGGAAGGACTGAGCGGGCTTATCAATAATTTCAACGCCCGTCCGGTTGTTTTGCCGGAGCCGGTCAGACGTCTGGGGACGATTTATTTTACCGGCGAGATATCCGGCTTCTTCGATCATCTGGTGGCCTATGGTAAGCTCTCTTCGGCGATTGGTTCTATCGAGACCGACCTGCTTTTCGGAAGTAATAAGGAAAAAAATATCGCTGCCTACATCCAGGGCACCGCTTCTTCTTCCGAATTGCTTATCAACGAACTCTTCGGGATAGATAATCCCTTCGGCATAGCCCGGTTCAACGTATCCATAGATGCCCAATGCCCTGCCGGCGGATATTTCGCAGGCAATATAAAGGCGCGGATGAGCGAATTCGACTACCGGAACTACCGGTATGAAAACCTGCAGCTGTCCGGCCATTTCCGGCACAACAGCTTCGACGGCGTCCTGCAGATCGACGACCCCAACGGCGCCCTGTATGCCCGGGGAATGTTTCGCGGCGACAGGCAAAACTCCGTGTTTAAGTTTACTGCCGGCCTCCGGCATTTTCGCCCCGATAATCTGAACCTGTACGACAAACTGGAATCGCCTGAGATATCCGTCTCGCTGAATGCCGATTTTACAGGTAACAATATTGACAACCTGAAGGGCAGCATCACCATCGACAGCCTGAGGATACACACCACTCCCAGCGATTTCTTCCTGAAACAACTGAAGGTAACAGCCTCAGGCGATACACCCGACAAACAACTGACGGTATCGTCGGACCTCCTGAACGGGGAAGTAAACGGCGTCTATTCGTTTACCACCCTGCTGCCGGGTTTCCTGGATACATTCAGAGAGTACCTCCCGGAGCTGATAAACACCACTACCCGCAACCTGGAAACAAAAGAAAATAATTTCTCCCTCCTCTTTACCGTAGAAAATACCGAGGCGCTTTCGCAGACGCTGAAACTGCCTTTTACACTGACGAATCAGGGACGGATAACAGGGCATTATAACAAACAGTACGACCGGTTCAGGGTGGAAGTTTTCCTGCCTCATTTTATGATAGGGAATACAGGCTTTGAATCATGCTATTTCACCTGCGAGAACCCGCTGGACAAAATAGACCTGAGGCTACGGCTTACCCAATACAGCAGCGAAAAGAACATCCGCAACTACATCGACTGGCGGGCCGAAGCAAAAGATAACCGGATAGAAAGCCTGCTTACCTGGGCAAACAACCACGAACACCGTTTTGAAGCGAAACTGGCCATGTCGGCTCTCTTCACGGAAGAGACAGGCGAAGAAGCAAACCAGACGACAAACGGCTTGCGCACAGAAATACACATCGCCGAAAGCCCTTTAATCATCAGCGACAGCATCTGGAATATCGCCGGAGCAGACATAACGGTACAAAACGGGAGAACCGAAATACATAACTTTGCCATTTCACGCAACCAACAGGGAATCTATTTAAACGGCAGCGTCTCAAGCCGTCCGGAAGATACTTTACTGCTGAGCCTGAACCAGATCGAACTGAATTATGTCTTCGATATACTGAATCACTCCTCACTCCGGTTCGGAGGAAAAGCGACCGGCCTGTTTCATATCAGCGATGTATATAGAAACCGGATATTGGAAACCAACCTGTTCGTCGGAGATTTCTCATTCAACCAGGTCGTATTAGGCGATTTAAACCTGTTCAGCCAATGGGAGGATCAGCGACAAGGCATCCTGATGTCGGGAGATATCCGTGCGAACGACAGCACACAAACCTATGTAAACGGTTATATCTATCCGGTAGGAGCGAACGAGGGGATCGACTTGGAATTTAAGGCGCGCAATCTCAACATCGCCTTTCTCTACCCTTTCCTGGATAATGTGGTGTCCGACGTCAGGGGACGGGGAACAGGGAACGCCCGGCTGTTCGGCTCGTTCGACGATATCGATCTGGAAGGAAATATCTTTGTTAAAGAAGGCGGACTGGGAATCCATTTCCTGAATACCTACTATACCTTCTCCGACTCTATCCTTATGAGTCCGGGCGCTATCCGGGCAAAAAATATCAGTCTGTACGACCCCTCCGGTAATACCGGAAAAATAACAGCCGAGGCAAAACATACGTATTTCCGCGACTTTGAATTTGATATTGATATACACGCCGGCAATTTGCTGGTATATAATGTTCCGGAAAAGCAGAGCCATGTACTGTCCGGCTCTGTATTCGGCAGCGGCACGTCGCGTATCTACGGAAACAAACAGCTGATCCGGTTTGATGTCAATATGCGGAGTGAGCCTAAAACAGCCGTATTCCTTAACTTCATGGGTAATTCGACAGCTACGGCCTATGATTTCATCACTTTCAGAGATAAGCAGACAGAGGCGGATACGACCGGGCGGGAGTCGGCCGTCTTTCCTCCCCCACCACTACAGGAAAGTAAGACGGAACTCCGGATGAACTTCACACTGGATATCACTCCGGATGCTGCAATCGAACTCATTATGGATCCGGCAGCCGGAGATAAAATAAAGGGATACGGAAACGGCAGCCTGCAGATAGAATACGGTACCAAAAACGACCTGCGCATGTATGGCGTCTTCAATATCCTTAGCGGAAACTATAACTTCAGCCTTCAGCAACTGATCCATAAAGATTTCAAAATACGCGAAGGCAGTACCGTCTCTTTCCGGGGAGACCCTTATGATGCCAATCTGAGCATCAATGCCATTTACAATGTAACAGCCAATATCGGCGATCTGTCGCCCGAACTGATTGATGAGAGCGCCCGTACGAATATACCGGTCAACTGTGTGCTGCTGCTGGAAGGGATGCTCCAGAACCCGGCTATATCTTTCGATCTGGAATTACCCGGCTCCAATACCGAGCTCGAACGAAAAGTGAAGAGCTATGCCAATACCGAAGATATGATGACCCGCCAGATTGTTTATCTGCTGGTATTAAATAAATTTCATCCCTCAGACTTTACGCAGGCAGGACGTGCCAATGAGTTCAGCGCAGTAACCTCTGCCGCCATTTCTTCACAGATATCCGGCATCCTGAGCGCCATTACCGACAAAGTGCAGATCGGAACCAATATACGCACCAGCCAGGAGGGGCTGGACGAAACAGAATTTGAGATGCTCCTCTCCGGCCAGCTCTGGGACAACCGCCTGCTGTTTAACGGCAACTTCGGATACCGGAACAATCCGAATGTGAAAAACGTCTTTATTGGCGAATTTGATATTGAATACCTGCTTACCCGGAACGGCGAATTCCGGCTGAAAGCCTATAACCATGCGAACGATATGTATCGCTACCTCAAACAAAGCCTTACGACCCAGGGCTTCGGTATCCTGTACAAAAAAGACTTCTCCTCTTTCTCCGAACTGTTTATGCGGAAGCGAAAGCCTCTGCTGCCTCTTCCCGACAGCATCCCCCAGCTTCGCGCTACGCTACCCTGAGCGGGAAAAACTCCCTGAACAACCCGAGTAAGAGCGCCTTGGCATGTTCAAAATCCTGAGGAGCTCCCAGTTCTCTTTCCAGAGAAGTGACTCCCTTATCTGTAAACCCACAAGGGTTAATCAGAGAGAAACAGCTTAGGTCGGTATTGATATTGAGGGCAAAGCCATGCATGGTCACATAGCGGCTGCTCTTTATGCCGATAGCGCATATCTTGCGTGCCCCGGCCGGAAGCTGTGCATCGATCCATACGCCCGCGGCGCCCTCCAGGCGGCCTGCCTTTATCCCGTACAAGGCAAGGAAGCGGATGATAAGCTCCTCGAGCGTATGCACATATTGCTTCAGCCCCATCTGCCAATATTCAAGGTCGAAGACCGGATAGCCTGTTATTTGTCCGGGGCCGTGATAGGTAATATCTCCTCCCCGGTTCGCATGAAAAAGGGAGATACCTCGGTGAAGCAGGAAGGCTTCGGATACCAACAGGTTCGTATCTCTGCCGTTTTTACCGATGGTGAGCACCGGCAGGTGTTCGCAGAAGAAGAGACGGTTCTGCCCCTCTGTTCCGTTTCTTTTGGCATCGAGAAGCGCTTCAAAGGCCTCAGTCTGTCTTTCCAGGCCTTCGGCATACGTGAGCTTACCCGAATCTGTGTAAATAAAACTCATCATTTATATCCCATATCTACGGTTTCTATTTTATTCATCAGAGAGAGCAGCTGTGCCTGGCGGCGCAGCATATAGGGTGAAGGCCGGGCAGAATGGAAGCGCCGGGGATTGGGCAGGGAAGCGGCAATCAGGGCAGCCTCGGAACGGGTGAGCCGGGAAGCTTGTTTCCCGAAATGAGCCTGAGCCACAGCCTCCGCACCATAAATACCCTCGCCCATCTCAATCGAATTGAGATAGACTTCCATAATACGCTCCTTCCCCCAGACCCATTCAATCAGCAAGGTAAAATATACTTCCATTCCTTTACGTATATAGGTTTTGCCAGGCCAGAGAAAGACGTTTTTGGCCGTTTGCTGAGAAATGGTACTGGCGCCGCGTACACGTTTGCCGGCTTCTGCCTCGTCGCGCGCCTTTCCTATCTGCTCAAAATCAAAACCTTGATGTATCAGGAAGCGGTTATCTTCCGAAGCCACTACGGCCTGTACCAGCGGATGGGCTATTTCCTGCAAAGGCACCCATTTATGCTCAAGCTTCACTTTCTTTCCGTCCTTCTTCTGTTCATACATACGGATAAACATCAGCGGTGTATAGTAAACAGGCACAAATTTCAGCACGACAACAGCCAGCACACTGAATAAGAAAAAGAAAAGGAGCATATTCCTGCCCCAGATTCCTATCCTCCTTAAAAGACTTTTTTTCTTAGCTCTCATAATCCGGAATCTGCTACACAGGCCAAAAGTACAACTTTTTCCAATACAATAATACAGGCCGGAGAAACACCCATGTATTTCCGGCCCCGGAAATATAATGTACGAAACGCAGCAATCCGGAGCGGACACTCAGGATTGCTGCGTACCTCGCAAGGACGATAGAAATCCATTGAATCTGCGACAATCTGAATTGTGTGCCCGACATACGATTTCCGTCAGGAAATATTGTCTCATGGGGCAGAGGTAGAAGTATTGTCTCCCCAATGGTTCAGGGACGAAATTACAGCTATAGCCGGTGGGATGTGCAAGCTGTATGCCAATCACTGAGCCATGCTGTTCATCGTCCGGCGGAGGCGGCGGATGGCTTCTCCGGCTTCGGCTTCGCTGAGGCAGAGCGGAGGGAGCAGGCGGATGGTATGAGCGCCGGCTACTCCGGTGAAGACCTTCTGTTCGAAGAGCAGGCGGCGACGGAGTTCCCGGATGGGCTCTTCAAACTCGATGCCTATCATCAGTCCCCGGCCGCGTATTTCCCGGATGCCCGGCAGCGTGGCGAGTTCCTGCCTCAGGTAACGCCCTATCCGTTCGGCATTCTCTATCAGCTGTTCTTTCGCGAGGATATCTAATACGGCGATGGCGGCAGCACAGGCTAAGTGGTTGCCGCCGAACGTAGTGCCCAGCATGCCGTGGACGGGTTTGAACATCGGACTGATCAGTACGGCGCCCATCGGGAATCCGTTGGCTATCCCTTTGGCTACGGTGATGATGTCGGGGCGTATGCCGGCATACTGGTGGGCAAAGAATCGGCCGCTCCGCCCGTAGCCAGACTGTATCTCGTCCACGATCAGGCACACCTCGTAGCGGGTGCAGAGTTCGCGGAGGGAGCGCAGGAAGTCGTCGGCCGGCACCTGTATGCCGCCTACGCCCTGTATGCCTTCGATAATAAGCGAGGATACATCGCCTTTCTTAAACTCGTCTTCTACGAGGGTAAGCTCGTCGAAAGGGAGGTAGGTGACGGGCATGCCTTCGTTGACCGGGGCGATGAGGGCCGGGTTGTCGGTGACGCGCACAGCTGCCGAGGTACGTCCGTGGAATGATTTCCGGAAGGAAACGACGCGCCGCTTGCCGTTGTGGAAAGAGGCCAGCTTCAGGGCGTTCTCATTGGCTTCGGCACCGGTATTGATCAGGAAGAGGGCATAGTCGTCGTATCCGGAGGCCTGCCCCAGCCTGTCGGCTACTTGCTGCTGGAGGCTATTCACAACGGAGTTCGAATAGAAACCCAGTTGACGGAGCTGGGCGGTGATGGCCGCCACATAGTCGGGATGCGCGTGTCCGACAGAGATGACGGCATGTCCGCCATAGAGGTCGAGATACTCATTCCCCGCCGGGTCCCACACCCGGCATCCTTTTCCTCTGACTATCTCAATGTCGAAAAGGGGGTAAACGTCGAATAGATTCATTGTTGCATTGTCTGTTTAAAATCCGGAGGGCTTCAGATGCAGTCCTACGGTCTCTTCGAGGCCGAAGAGAAGGTTCATATTGTGTACCGCCTGTCCGCTGGCGCCTTTCAGAAGGTTATCTATCATGGATATGATGAGCAGTTTATCGCCGGACTTCTGCAGGTGGAGGAGGCATTTATTGGTGTTGACCACCTGCTTAAGGTCAGGATTCCTGTCCGTCAGGAAGGTGAACGAATGGTCGTCGTAATACGTTTCGTAGATACGCCGTATCTCTACCAGGTCAATCTTGGTATGGATATACGTGGTAGCAAATATGCCGCGGGTGAAATTACCCCGTATGGGGATGAAGTTGACCGGGCTGTGGAAGCTGTGCTGCAACTGGACGAGGCTCTGCCGTATCTCCGCCAGGTGCTGATGCTCGAAGGGTTTATAGACGGAGACATTTCCGCTCCTCCAACTGAAGTGGGTCGTTGCTCCCGGCCTGACGCCCGCGCCGGTTGAGCCGGTGATAGCGTGGATGTGCAACTCGCTGTTCAGCATCAGGTGCCTGGCCAGCGGAAGGACGGCTAATTGGATGCAGGTAGCGAAACATCCCGGATTGGCCACATGCTTCGACTTGCATATCTGCCGGCGGTTGAGCTCCGGCAATCCGTAGATAAAGTCATGCTCCTCGCTACGGATGCGGTAGTCGGCTGAGAGGTCGATCACCTTCAGCGTATCGGGCAAGGGGTGGTTTTCGATAAACTTCTTTGTGTCGCCATGAGCCGTGCAGAAGAAGAGCAGGTCGATGGCGCCGAGCGGCAGTTCGTCCGTAAACGCTATCTCTGTCTCGCCGAACAATCCACTGTGTACATCCGCCACCTTATCACCCGCGTGGCTCGTACTGTGTATGAATACAATTTCTGCGTCGGGATGGTAGATCAGCAGACGGATTAATTCACCCGCCGTATATCCTGCCCCTCCGATTATTCCGATTCGTATCATATTTATATAGTTAATTATAATGTCCTTTACAAGTAAAGATACGAATCACATTCTTTTCCAGGCGGTATGTAATTCGATGCTCTCCATTTATTCTCTTTGAAGCAATTCCCTCCTGACTTTTCAGAACTTCTGTTTTCCCCATTCCACCTTGGAAAGGATGCTTCCCGATATCTATTAAAAGCTCATGTATTTTCGCATACAATGAGGGATTTTTCTGATTCCAGTAAGTAATATCATCAATTGCTTCGTGAGAAAAAGTATAGTCTTTTCCATACAACTGCTTCAAACAATATCTTATTTTATCCTTGTCTCCGTTACAGGGCAATTTTGCATAATAATATCGTTTGGAAGCACGGAAACTTCTGCTATCTGTCACCTGTCTTTCCGTTTCGATAGCAGTTTTTGAAAAGTCTATTCCCAAAAATGCATTTAACCGGCCGGGATACAAACGGTCAAAACTGTCGGAACCGGAGATATAATCATCAGAGGGATTCATTTGTTCTATAAATTTTGAGAGAACAACGTCCTCCTGCGTCCAATCGTTACTCTTATTGAAGAACACTTCTATAATCTTCAATTTCCACACACTATCATGTCGCCGGAATGTATCTTCCTCTTCTTTTTCTATCGCAGCAACCGACAGCATCCCTTCCTTAAAAGAAGGATAATCTTTTGCGTTGATGGCTTCGTTCAACAGAAAATAATTATTCATTGTTTTCTGATTTTAAACAGTTCTACAAAATCAATCTGCGTCTGGTCAAAGAAACCTTTCGGCCAGGAAGAGAGTTCACCTTTCTCATTGACGGATATGCTTTCCAATTCCGGTTGATTAGAGGTTTCTGTTTGATTAAAGAAATTTACAATGACAGACGAGGGATTAATTTCCCCTTTAGCGGCCGCTATTTGTATGCCGTTGACGACGTGGTCGCTATGTGTTTCAATGATAAGCTTCACACCTGTATTGGCAACCATGGCAAGAAACCGCCCTATCTTTGATTGTGCCGATGGATGCAAGTGTGCTTCCGGATTCTCCACAATCATAAAACAACCTGGTTTGGCTATTAAACCTGTCACAAGGACAGGCAACACATAAGTGATACCAAAGCCTATATTGGGCGCAATGACCGGATCGTTTTTCGTATAAGAATTATTAACCCGTATCTGTGCAGACAGGGTCTCTATATTGCATGAAGCAGAGACAGATACTCCGGGCATTAAATAGCTTAACCAGGCATTTATCTGCTGCGGCAAACGCGGACTGTCTTCTTCCGGGTATTTTCTTTTATTTTCTACTTTGAATGAGTAGTTAAAGTTAGTATCGCCAAGCAATTGCGCCGTTAATTCTCCCTGAAAGCCTGTGCTGGGAAAATCACAGAATTTTATATCTTGTTTTATCCTCGGCCCCATACGTTCTGCATTCAGATAGTAAAACTCCCGGTTAAACAAAGCTGATACTCCATTGCGCTGGTTCATTACTTCAACAGGAGTAAGGAAAAGTTCATTATCGTTTACCTGATATCTTACATGAAATTTCCTATCGTCTTCATAAAGTCCCAACAAAATAGCATTTTCTTCAGAATCTCTTGTCAGCACCTGGTTTGTGTTTCCTAAAGCAAGACAGTAAGTATCATTCAAGCCTACATTCATTCCATTAGGTTCCTGATAAACGTACATCTCATTATTCCGTTGGGCGCAATATTCTATCGTCTGCCTTAAATACAGTAAGGCTTGTAATGCCGTACTTTTTCCATTCCCGTTGGCACCGGCAAATACGCTTAGTGTATTCAGGGGAACAGAAATATCATTAAAACATTTAAAATTCCTGATAATTAAGTTTTCCATTTAATCTCAATACTTTAAATGTTTTTGTATAATCTTATCCGCACAAGAAAAAGCGTATTGAATATTCGCTTTTCCGTTGGTTCCGTAAGAGAGATAAGACCAGAGTTGTGCATCGCTTTCTATTGTTTCTGCCAGGGGTTTCAGCAAAGAAGCTTTTTTATTTTTCTTTTGCATTCTTTCCGTTTCGTAATCAGCCAACAAGACCGACCAGCTAACAAACAGTGCTTTATTTATCAGTTGCTTGTATGCCTTGGGTTCCGTATCTTTTAATCGTACTTTCCGAAAAGCATACCTGCTTCCAAACAGGTAGTCTGCATTATTCATTGCTATAGAAAATTCTTTTATATAATGTGCCAGATCATCAGTTGCCGACTTTTGTAAGTCTTCCGTTAACTTATCAAGTGATAGATCCATATAGCCGGTATATTCTTCTGTTTTTTTGTTTAGCCTGCGGAATAAAATAAAACGGAGCGCCATTTCTTCGTCTTCCATACGTATGGATTGAATACTGCCATCCGTGGCTTTTTTAAATTCCTGCAACGACGCCATATTACGCAACGTTTGCCGAAGCCCTTTCCCTGCTAAACAATTCCGTATTTCCTGATTATTCAGAGGTTTCCCTCCTGTATTAATTCGTCTGAATATATCATATTTCACTTTGTATGGAGAAGAAGGGTCGATTACATTCCCCGAAAGTTGAGTCAGATTGAACCAACGTGCGTATTTGGGTTCCAATGTCCGATAATATTTACCTTCGCAACTGTCTTGCAAATATTCCAGATTCTTTAATGGAAATTTATTATCCATAAAATCATTAATCGCTGTTAAGCGTTGCAGCCCATCAATAACGGTAAGTTTACCTTCCTTATCTTCGGAAAAATAAAACATGGGAAGCGGTATGCGCAATAAAATGGACTCAATCAAAAGGGAACGCCGGCGTCTGTCCCATACGGTATGGCGTTGAAAGTCCGGATTCAATATCAGGTCTGCATTATCCGCCATTTCTTTTATCAGTTTAATACTAAACTGCTTGGAAGATACTTTAATATCGTCCGGGTTGTATGGATTTATGACTCTGCCGTTATTCTGTTCCGTGAGCTCTGTCCCCGATTGTTCCGATTCAATAATATCCAATACCAACTGATCCAATTTGGCCTTCAATTCTTCCTCCGTATTTGTTATGGCTTCATCCCGATAAGTTATTTCAAATTCCCGTCCGCTTAGTTTTATTTCCACATGGAGGCGATCAGACTCATCTACCAGATGATAGGTATCTTCCTTATCGGCATCTTTCCGGAGTCCCAGAGATACTACCTCATCCTTGATATTCAATTCTACACACATCCGTTATTTATTTTTTATATGATTCGTATCATTCCTTGTTGACGTTATAATATATTTTCATCTGGTTGGCCAGGATTTTGGTGAAGCCTTTGACATCGCCGGCTGTCCAGGCTTTTTGTTCTTCGCCGTAAACGCCGAAGTCGCTTTTCATCAGGTCGTGTTCGCTTTCTACGCCTACCAGGGTGTAGCCGTAGGGGCGGAGGGTGAGGATGACACGTCCGGTCACCTGCTGCTGGGTGCTTTCCAGGAAGGCTTCCATGTCGCGCATCACGGGTTCGAGATACTGGGCTTCGTGGAGAAACATGCCGTACCAGTTGCCTATCTGGTCTTTCCAGTATTGCTGCCATTTGGTGAGGGTATGTTTTTCCAGCATCTTGTGAGCGTTTATGATGAGCAGCGAGCCGGCGGCTTCGAATCCGACGCGCCCTTTGATGCCGATGATTGTATCGCCTATGTGCATATCGCGGCCGATGGCGTAGCGTGCTCCCAGCGCTTCCACCCGGCGGATGGCCTCGGCCTTATGGCTGTATGGAGTACCGTTTACGCCGGCTATCTCTCCGCGCACAAAGTCGATTGTCAGCGTTTCTTCCGGCTCCCGGGCGGTGAGTGGGGAGGGATAGGCCGCTTCGGGCAGGGTCTGGTTGGAGCGGAGGGTTTCCCTGCCGCCGACGCTGGTTCCCCAGAGGCCTTTGTTGATGGAGTATTCCATCTTCCGGAAGTCGGCTTCGTACCCATGTTCTTTCAGGTAGTTGATCTCGTATTCGCGGCTCAGGTTCATGTCACGTGTGGGGGTGATGATTTCGATATGCGGTGCCAGGACGTCAAAGGTTAGGTCGAAGCGAACCTGGTCGTTTCCGGCGCCCGTACTCCCGTGGGCTACGGCATCGGCTCCTATCTCTTTGGCATAGCGGATGACGGCGAGCGCCTGGAAGATGCGTTCGGAACTGACGGAGATGGGATAGGTACCGCCTCGCAGCACATTGCCGAAGACCATGTATCTGATGCTCTTTGCGTAATACTCGTCTTCGATGTTGAGTGTGGCGTGCCCGGCAGCGCCCAGTTTATACGCCTTTTCCCCGATGGCTTTACATTCTTCTTCCGTAAAACCTCCGGTATTGGCCAGCGCCGTATAGACTTCGTATCCTTTCTCTTTCGAAAGATACATAGCGCAGAAGGAGGTGTCCAGACCTCCGCTGAATGCTAAAACTACTTTTTTCTTCATTATGTTATTTAGTTACGAGTTACGAGTTTTTTTTAGTTACGAGTTTTTTTTGTTGCGAGTTGCTTTTACTTGTAACTCGTAACTTGTGACTCGTAGCTTGTGGATCGTAGAGCATGGCGGTACAGATGCAGTATTTGCGTCCGGTACGCAGGAGGACGTCGTGGTTGACGCAGCCTTCACACCCGCGCCAGAAAGCTTCGTCGTCGGTCAGGTCGGCAAAGGTGACGGGCACGTATCCCAGTTCGGTATTCATTTTCATCACGGCAGCGCCCGAGGTGAGGCTGAAGAGTTTGGCTCTCGGCCAGCGGAGGCGCGCCAGGGCGAACGAAGCCTCCTTGATGCGTTTGGCCAGTCCGTTGCCCCGGAACTTCTCCACCACAATCAGCCCCGAGGTAGCTACGTATTGTTTGTTTCCCCAGGATTCGATGTAGGTGAATCCCGCGAACTCCTCATTTGCCAGGGCGATGATGGCTTTTCCTTCCCTCATTTTGAGGGTGAGGTATTCGTGTGAGCGTCTGGCAATGCCGGTTCCTCGCACTTTGGCGGCTGCCTCGATGGTTTCCAGTATGGTATCTACATACATCTCATGCGAGGCGTCGGCTACCATGACGTCGATCTCGGTATTTTCTGTTTTTGTGTTTGTTTCTTTCTCCATTTCACTTATCAAGCCTTAGTCGTATTACTGAATGAAGCGGGCGATGGCGTCGGCAATCTTATCCCGGCTGTATCCCTCGCGTGGGATAACCAGTATGGTATCGTCGCCGGCCACGGTAGCCAGGATTTCCCGGGGGGCACCGGCGTCGATGTCGGAAGCGATGCCCATGGCATATCCCGGACGTGTTTTGATAACAGCCAGATTTCCCGAAAACTCAAGGCTGG
>JAISZA010000087.1 GCA_031269535.1 Tannerellaceae bacterium | reverse complement strand
GCCCTGGGTTCCTATATATCCCAGCCCAGTGGCAGCGCCCTGGGTTCCGTGATGAATACGATTGTATTTATCATCTTCCGATGGCTGGTTGCCCTCGCTTTCGAGACCTGGGTACTTGTAACTTGTATCATCCTGATTTTGTCGTACATTCCCGGGCAGTATATCGGTAAAAAGAAATACCTTTGCAAAAAATGATATATAAAGTGAGACGTATCTTATTTCTCGGATTCTTGTGCTTATCAATGACAGGCATTATCGGTCAGACGCAATATGTGGATTCGCTGGTCGATGTATTGGAAAAGCATCAGCTGGCACCGGCAGAACAAATCGCTATCTACGATACGCTACGCCGGATTTACAGCGAATACGACATAGAGAAATGCCTGGAATACGCAAGGAAAGGCCTGAGCCTTGCCGAAAACGAAAAGGATATCCGGGCGTCTTCGGTGTTTTGCGGAGAAATCGGAGTCTGCTACTATACCCGTTCGTCGTATGATACGGCGCATATTTTCCTGAAAAGAGCGCTCGACCTGGCTGTCCGCTCGGAAGACAAAATGCAGGAGATGCGTATATACATGGATATAGGCAACCTGTACAGGCGGAAAAACCAGTATGAAGAGGCCATCGGATATTATCTCAAATCAAAGAATATCGCCGACAGCATTGGCTACAAGAAAACCCAGGTATCGGCATTCGTGAATATAGGCAGTGTTTATCAGTTATTGAACAACAATGAAAAAGCTATTTCCAGCTTTGAGAAAGCCGCTGCAATCAATGAAACAATTCATAACCCTTATGGGCAAATGACGGTTTCGTACAAACTCGCAACGATAATAACCGACAGCGCCCAGATATTAAAATACGCGCAAAAGGCGTATGAACTCAGTGTGGAACTTAACGACAGGAAATACGAGATTGCAAGCCTGTGGCTCATCTCGGAAACGTATTCTTCGCACAATGAAACAGACAAAGCTGCCGAATATGGCGACAAATGCCTGCAACTTGCCGAAGCATACGGGGATCAACGGCTGCTCAGAGGCATACAGAATACCATATCAAGCCTTTATTTCAAGCAGAAACGTTACAGCGATTGTGAAAAAGTGGCGCTTAGCGTATGGGAAAACGATTCACTCGATTATGTCTATGCAGAAAATGCCGCTTACTTTCTTGCCTTGTCCGGCATTTTCCTCGGAAAGAAAGAACAGGCTGCCTATTTTCTTGATAAACTTAATGGAATCCGCAATCAGAAGACGGATACAGAATATCATAAATCCTTAGTCGAAATAGAAACCAGGTACGAAACCGAGAAAAAGGAAATGCGCATATCCGATCTGGAACGGCAGAAAATCCTGTTTATTTCCATCAGCGCCGCAGGTATCCTGCTGGCCATAGCGATATGGATTATTTTACAACAAAAAATAAAAAACGAACAGAAGAAAAAGCAACTCATTGCCGCCAATGCCATCCTCGAATGGGAAAAGAAAGAACGGAAACGCTTCGCCGGCGACTTGCACGACGGCATCAACGGAATGCTTTCGGCAGTGAAACTCGAACTCAATACGGTGGAGCATCTGCAGAGCATCCGGAACCAACTCGACGACTGCATCGAAACAATCCGCCGTATGGCCCGCGGCATGATGCCTACTTCTCTGGAGCGTTACGGAATGAAAGCCGCCCTGGAGGATTATTGCCGCCTGTTCCCCAATGTCGATTTCCATTTCTTTGGCGAAAACAAGCGTATCGACGAAAGGCTGGAACTTGTGGTTTATTACTGCGCCTACGAACTGGTGAACAACTCCTTCAGACATTCCGGCGCAAAAAGCATCCATGTGCAGCTGATACAGGATGGCGACATGGTCTCGCTTACCGTTCACGATGACGGCTGCGGTTTCGACAAGGAATCCATCGCGCAGGAGAGCGGACTGAAAAATATCGGTGACCGGGTTGCCGCCTTTAAGGGTAAAATAGATATCACCACCTCTCCCGGTAAAGGTACGGAAACAAATATTGAGTTGAGAACGGAAAACAGATAAGGCTATGATAGATATACAAATTGCTGACGACCACAAAATGGTGGTAGAGAGCCTGAGCCGGATGATAAATGAATCGGGCGTTGCACAGGTCACCGGCAAATACTATGATTTAAAATCCTGCCGCGAAGGATTAACCCAGGGAATCCCCGGCATACTGCTGCTCGACATCGAACTGCCCGACGGCGATGGAGTGGATTTTTGCGCCGAAGCAAAAAAGAACTACCCCGGATTGCGAATCATCATGCTGACAAGCTACAAGGAATTTAATATTGCCAGACACGCCTTGCACAACGGCGCACTCGGTTATGTACTGAAAAACGCCGAACCCGAAGAAATCTTTGCCGGCATTCAGGCAGTAAGCCGTGGCGAGCAATTCCTTTGTGAAGAAATAGACCTCCTGCTGAAAGACAAGAAAGACACAAAAGCCACCTGGCTCACCAACCGCGAGAAAGAAATCCTGAGATATACGGCAGACGGCTGCACAGCAAAAGAAACGGCCGAATTAATTTTCCGCGACGTAGAAACAGTCAAGACCTGCCGCAAAAACCTCTTCCTCAAACTCCAGGTCAGGAATATGGCCGAGTTAATAAAAAAAGGCTATGAAATGAAGCTGATCTGATAAGCCTGAAATCCCCGCAAACCACAACCCCAGACGACTTTCCCTGCAATCCTATTGTGAGAGGATGAAGCGTATGCTGATGCCGTAATTGGAGTTGGAGGTAGGGTAAGCGGCGCTGGAGATCAAGGGTTCGTTGATCTGTAAATCATAGAAAGCACGTAGGGTAAGCGAGCGGCTGAGGCCGTAATCGGCTGAGAACTGGACGGTCTTTGAGATGTTACCGCTGGTCGCCTGCGTCATCAGCTCCTGTAGCTTACGAATCAGGGATTGCATTTTACGATACGAGAAGTCCAGACGCAGGGTCAGCTCGTTATTGAAGTTCTGAGTCGGCTTTATCTTCAGTATTTTATTAAACTCGGAGAGTTTGTAGCCTAAACCTATTACAATCTCGTCTGAACGGGATTCCACCACCTGGAAAGAGGAGATATTGAGGTTGAGATTACGGGTGGTGCGATATTCGGAACGTAGCGTAATATTGTTGAGCAGCGTACCGTCCAGTCCGACCAAAGGACTGAAGCCTTCTGTTATATTCACAGCAGAAATGCTGTATGCAGAAGAAGGCGAAGGATTGCCCGTCAATACATCCTGTATATAACCCAGGCCGTCGTGTCCGGCATTGGCCCAGTTCAGGAAAGAAGTATAGCTCCCCACGCTATAAGTCGAACGGTATTGATGACTCAGTATCAGATTCTTGAAATATTTATTCACTGCCGGAATCCGGGTAAGCCCATCGTAGGATACACGCCAGTTAGGAAGTAGGCCGGAGAGGGAAGGGAAAGCCGTCAGGGGGATATTTTCTGCATTTTTTCCCGTATATGCCGCCAGAAATGCCGGGATCAGTACGTCGGTAGCGTTCAGACTTACGCTTCCGTTTTCGAGTGCCGGGTTATAGGCCTGGTTGGCTAATGAGGTATTTGCCAAGAAGCCTGTATTCGGATATTTTGTCCCGGCATATCGGCTTTCTAATCGCCGGGTTATAACATTGCGGTTTTTCAGAAAAGTGTCGAAAACTTCCGAGGCATAGCCGTTTGACATATTCCCCATTCCTTCGAAGAACGAACCTGCCGCAATGGTAGTCATCATGAAGCTGCCTCCCTGTATTTCCGGCATCCCGTTATACATATATTGTATTTCCGTGTTTCGTGTATCCGTGCGATTGGCATTCAGGTCCACTTTCAGGCCGGGGATCGGCTCTAAATTCATATTGACAGTCAGGTTTTTCATCCCGCTGATAATTGCCGGGGTGATATTATTATGGCTCATAACCAGCCAGTCGTTTTCGGCTAATTTGTTTATATAGCTTCTGCTTACGTCGCCAAAGGCAAAACCTATTCCCGGAGCTGCTCCGTTGAGGGTGCTCCCCTGTCCGAACAAGTCTCCTACTGCCGGGCGAAATCCCGGTATCATCATTCCGTCTGTCGCCGAATATTGAATATTCATCCTCCGTACCATCATCAGCAGAGACAGGCTCCGCTCAGCCACTTTGTAGAAAAAGTTATCCGTAGGGGCCGGAGCCAGTCGAAGCGTCAGGTTCAGGCTGACGGTATCTCTGTTCTCAATCCGGATACGGGCATAGTCGATCGGTTTGAATCGGATACGGTAAACCCTTCCGTCGAGGCCTCGTGCTGTCACGATCAGGCGTTTGGAGAGCATATCGTGTTGGAGGATGGTGGCGCTGTCGGGGCTTAGCTGTACGCTTTTTTCCACCTTCAGTTGCTGGGGCTTCCGGGCAGGCGCACTACTACGTGAGGAAGAATTGTATTTTTGGTTTATTTCTTTCAGAAATTTGTTTTTATTATAGAGACTGAGCCAGTTAAATCCTCCCTGCACATCCATTCTCCGTTCGTTTCTGATGGTATTCCCCATTTCAACGTCGGGGTCTATTACAGCTCCGCGATCCCAGTTGTACGTTGCATTGTACATGACGGAACTGTTTATCCAGTCGAGAACCGGGATAAACTGGAAGGGCAGTGTATAGGTGACATTCAGACTCTGGTCGTATCTCATGGGAGTTCCCAGATTGGCGATACTCTGTTGCACGGAGTCTTTCCAGACCTGGTATTTATCCGGGTTCAAAGCTTTGTTTACCTGGACATGAGGTTCTTCGATACGGGCATTTGTTCCCGATGAGAAAGAAGCCCGGAGGCTGTTTGTCAGATTCCAGCTGAGCCTGAAAGCCCTGTCCCAGAAGAAATTCTGGCTGAAGGAAAGCAGGTTGCTCTTGTCTGAAGCCGTAGGGTTATTCAGGTTGCGCCTCTGCATTTCATAATAGTTCCGCATCATGGCTGTCTGGAAGCTGATATTGGCCGGTACATAGTTGATGCCCAGCTGCTTGATATAACGGGTATATCCGTTATCCTTTTTTACTTTGGCAAACGGCCGGAAAGGCGGCAGATACGGCGTATAATTATAGGCGAAATTACCCCGGTAATCTTTTGTCGTTTCATACTCCACATCCGGCTTATTACGCTGGTTTTCACTGTAAGAATATCCGATGCTGAAGTTCGCAGGGTCGTAAGGCATCGGTGTTTTACTCTTAATATCCACTTTTATATCATTGAAAGTAATGCTTTTGACGATCGACCGTTCGCGTGCGAAACTGATGATGGAGTCTTTTTCTGCCTGGGTATCCACCGCCTGCAGTGCGTCTTTCAGTATGATATCCTGATCCAGGGGATTGTATTTCGGGTCTGTGATTTCTTTCGAATAAGTGTAATACACCGGAATACTGACTTTTGCTTTTTCGGGGAAGAACTTGCCAAGCTCCAGGTTGGTTGCCACGCTGTATTGTTTGTATTCGTCTAACCGCCTTTGGTTTACCGATTGTTCCAATCCGCCGAAGCCTGCCGTTTCTATCCATCCGGCCATATTCACCGTCCCTAAATCGGAAAGGGCCAGGTTGAGGCTGGCATTGGCAGCCCATCCGCCATCTTCGCTGAAATCCGTCAGGCGCAGCTCGTTTACCCACACTTCAGCGCTTTTGATTTCCCTGGAATTGTTTCTTACGCCTATCATAATGATTTTCACTTCCGACAGGCTGGGATTTCCTGTGATACTGACTTTATTACGTGTATTATCAGGATCGTATTCGGAATATACGGACTGGAAAGAGACGCCGTTCTGTCCCGTCTGCTTGTTGCGGTTGCGTTTAAGCTTCAGGTCTGTCAGCACTTCGAGGCGGAAGTCCATCATGTTTTCCACCGGCCAGACGGCTTCGGCAGACAGGTAGGTCGTATTATTGTCGCGGTGGCGCGTCAGACGCAATGGGATTTCGTACTCATAGTAGTTGTTTTTATAGTCTGAGCCTAAGCGCAGAAAGATCGACAGGTCATTGTCTTCAAGCCTCGTCAGGTCGTCGATTAATGCTTCGGCGTGTGTAAAAAGCTGCAATCGCTTGTATTGCCTCATATCGTAATATGTGTTTTTATACACCGCCCGGGCGTCCTGCGAAGACAGATTCATGATTTTCAGCGAGAGAGAGCGTTCATTCTGTTGTACGATCTGTGGCTGTCCGGGGTCTATCATACGGCTTACCCCCGGCGGCAGGATATAATTGACGGGGGTACGGTTTGAGTTTTCTTCGATACTAACCGATGATACATCCAATGTAGCTCCGGGTGTGGGAGACATGGCAGGGTTTGATAAGTCCTGCGTATAGGTTCTCCACTCGCCCCTCATCAGCTCAAAGGTTGCAAAACGGAGAATGGTCGTATCGCTGAACCCCGTCATATACATACGCATGAAGCGGATGGTCTTGAAATCCCGGATAGAGCCGACAGCCTTGGTATATTGCTTCACGGGTATCTTGAACTGGTACCAGTTGACTGTTTCCGATATCCCGTTTACCAGTTCCACTCTGGCTTCCCGTTTGCTTACAATGAAATTGCTCCCTACTTCCATATCCTGCGGGCGAATGGATACTTTATACTGGAAATAGCGTTCGTTTTCATTCATGGTATTATCCTGGTTGAGGTCTTCCACGTCCGGGGTTGTGCGGGCTGATGCGTTATAGCGCTGGTCTTCGGCGGCGGCGCTGTTTCCTTCTGTTCCGTTATAATATTTATAGCGTTCGAGGATACCGACTTCTTCTCTGTCGAGGTCGGCCCCACGGTAATGGCGGAAATTATCACCGGCCGGGTCCCGGCTGAATTGTCCGAATACTTCCGGCTGCAATTTATCCTGTAGTTTGAGCAGGTAGTCGCGGTAGGCGGGGTAAGCCTGTTCCTCCTCCGAGGAAAGGCCGTTGAAGCCGACATCCTGTAGCTGCCGGGCGCCTGCCGTATTGTCGAAGGCGTAAACCGTACTCTGTGTATGCGGGACTTTACCCCAGACCGTAAAATCCACCTTGGTTGTATCCCCATCTATGGGAAGGCCGTTTTCAAAGAATTTCTTTTCGTCTTTCAGTATATCCTCCGATATTTCGCCAAGGTTGAAATACAGGTCTCCCCCCTGAGCGTTCGCTTTATAAATATAAGGGTCGAGCAGCCAGAATTCAATGTATTCGATATTGGCGGTTTCAAAATCGCTCTGGTCTATCTTCCGCATCATGCCTCCCCAACGTTTCTGCGGATTTGTCAGTGTACCGTCGGGATTCATTCCGTCGGCATCCAGGTTGTAAGGCCCCCGGATATTGGGGTAGAAGGCAACGTTCAGTACCGGCAACAGATTGCTCTCGTTGAAGGCCCGTTGTTGATCGGGGAATAGTTCGTTTATATGTACTGCCCGTACATAATGGTTCGACAACTGTTCTTTATCTCTCCGGATATGCGTGGGCGCCAGTGTGGAGTTCGGGCGGGTAAACAGGCCGTCGATGTAATACCATGCCAGCAGGGAGCGGTTCTTGCCGTAATCGATATTGTTTACCGATGAGGCTTCGGGGAAACGTGCGTCCACTCCATCCTCGTAAGGCGTGCTTGCCAAGTTCCAGGGATAGGGATTCAGCAGGTCGAAGCTGCTCTGTGTCGATTCAAAATCGTCAATATACGAGTAACGTCCGGTGTATTGGTTCTCATAATGGCCGGCTATCAGGTGGGCAAATTCTGCATTGAAAGAAATCTGACTGGGATTGGAAAGCGTCAGCAACGGCAGCTTATCCAACATATTGGTCAGCCACTGGCTCTCTGTTTTATACGAGGTGTTCAGTCCCCAGAGGGTGTTCCGGATAGACTCTTCGCCGAAAGAGGTTTTGGTGGTCAGGGGCATTTCAGACAAGTGCATGATTGTTCCGCCCAGGCTGAAGTTTTTATTGAACTGATAATTCAGGTCGAGCCCCATCATCGTTTTCCGCTGCATACTGTAGAGCGACTGATTTTCAAGGTTTACACTTACAGGCGTACCACTTGTTATGATGCCTTCGTTCAGTAGGGTGACAATGCCGGATGTGTAATCTACTACATAATCCACATTTTCGATAAGCTGCTGCCCTCCGGCCGTCACACGCACCGAGCCCCGGGCTACGTTGGAGGCTCCCAATTGTATCTCGGAGCCCGAGGAAGCTTTATATTCTCCTCTGAGGATAAACTTATTTTTTTCTGCTATCTGGCGGGCAATGGTCAGCGTAGAATCGTACAACTCCTGATAGACATATTTCCCGGCAATGGCAGCGTCGCCTATTTTCTCCCTGAGGTGCGAGCCGAAAGGTTCCACCACCGGAAAAACAATCCTGCCGTTATCGGGAAATATCGTGATGCCTTCTACGAAGTCGTAGAATCCGTCGGGATAGGGTTCGTTTTTCATATCAAGGCGATCCACATTCATCACTTTCAGCAGTATCTGGTCTTTAATCCGGCCTTCCGGCAGGTAGTTGATATAGGTACCTGTCGTATCGCTCTGATACATAATGTCGAGGCGGAACTTCTCGTTCTGTATGGCATAAGCATCTAAGGAATAGATGTTTTTCATCATCAGGTCCCAGAATGTCATATCGGGCGACATGGCTGTTCCTTTCAGCAGTTTCACGTATAGATTACTCATCGTTTCGTTGGTATTATCGGTAGAAAACTCTCCCACCTGATAGGCCGTACCGTTGTATTGGAAGTCAAAAGCTACGGCCAGCACCTCGTCAGGCTGCAATTGGGTGTTCAGCGAGATATACCCCAACTGACGGTTCACTTTGTATTCCGATTCCGACAAAAGGCGTGCGCTTTCTATCTTTTCATAATCTCTGCTACCTTCCATGATGCTGCTCAGTACCTGATTCACCTGGCTGCTTTCACGGGCGCCGGTCAGCTCAGTCAGGAGTCTGCGATACAGCGAATTGGCATTATTGTACGGAATAGCCAGCGAGCCTTCGGGGCGAACCTCTCCGGGATGGCTGATTACCTTGTATTCTCCCAGGTCGGTGAATGCTATGATGTTACGTGCCTGGTCGAAGCTGCTGCGTTTGTTGGTGATCCATACTTCCACGCGGTTGATGGTTACAGCCGAACGGATATAGGGCAGTTGTTCGAGGGCATAATCGTAATTGTCGCGAAAATAATGGCTGAGAAAGAAGTGGCGGTTCTCGTCGTACTTATCCATGGATATCTCGAAAGGCTTGGTCTGCACGCCTCCTCTCGAGTTAACCGTCTGCGACTGTGATTCCTGCTGGGCAAACAAGGTATTTATTCGCAGCTTGCCAAACTGCAGGTCGGCCTTGGCTCCGAATAAGGCAGCCCCTCCGCGTATCAGCGAGTTATGGGTATTCATGCTTACATTTCCCGCCTCTACCGATTTGATTATTTCATCCTCTTCTCCGTTATAAGCCACCCGGAGGCGTTTCGAGTCGAAATCGAACGAAGTCTCGGTATTGTAGTTCATCGAAAAATTGAGCTTCGTTCCTACACTGGCCTGCACATTGAGTTGTATATCCTGCTCGAAATTAAAGAATGTACGGTTACGCGACCGGACCGGCAGCGAGGGATTATCGGTCTTATTCTGTTTAAGCCCCAGCTTGATTTCGGCCGATCCCTGTGGACGCACGCGCACTCCTCCCTTGCCGAATATTCTCTCCGGGCCGATATCAAACTGCATATCCATCAGGTTGAACTCTTTGTTCGCGGCATTCTGAAACTCTTCTTCATTTTTTTTGCGGAAGTAGGAGCGCATCGATTGCTGCATCTTGTAATTCTGGTACTCTTCGGGCGTGAGCTTCAGGGGCGTCCCTATCTCTGCGTCGCCTATCCGGGTGCGGATGATGTAGGAGCCTGAGCGCAGATCGTATTCTATGGATGTTTTGACGTTCTCAGGGTCGCGCAGATCGGCAGGCAATTGTTGCAGTATATCCTTATACTCCGGTATTGTTTTGGCTACGGGATAGCGCAGGGGAGGCACGGTGTCGTCTGCTGCCCGTACCAATCCGGGCGCCGGAGCAGTATAGGTCAGATAACCCGCATGGAGCGAAAAGAACCCGGTCGTACACAATACAGCCAGCGGCAGGATAATATATCTGTATTTTTTCTTCATTTAAAGCATTCTGAGGGCACTTTTGATAACCTGCTCAACAGGCAATGCAGGCGAACCTTTCAGGATAGATATGACCACCTTTTGCGAAGCCGCTTTCTGAAAGCCAAGCATCACCAGGGCCGCAACGGCTTCGTCCACCACATGGGCATTACCCATAGCAGTTGCTCCGGTTATCGAAGCGGTCTCTGCTTCTACAGGTTTGACTTTGTTCTTCAGGTCCACTAAAATGCGCTGCGCCGTCTTTAGCCCGATACCTTTTACAGCGGTAAGCGCTGCCTCGTTCCGGGATGCGATATTTTGTATCAGTTCCGCCGGAGGGTAAGACGAGAGAATCGTCCGCGCCGTATTAGGCCCTACACCCGATACGGTAGTAAGCATCAGGAACAACTCGCGTTCTTCTTTCGAGGCAAAGCCGTAAAACAGATGAGCATCTTCCCGAATCACCTCATACACATATATTTTCCCTTCTTTTTTTCCATTATAGGCGCTATAGGTATGAAGTGATATATTTAGTTCATAGCCGATTCCGGCACACTCCATAATCATCCGTGCCGGTGCCAGCTCGACTATCTCCCCTTTTATATATTCAATCATAATACTTCATCTTCTGATTCATACCACTAATAACGTGAAAAGAAGGCCGTTTATTATCCACAGGAGAACTTTGAGATTTATAATATTCTTCGTGAAGCAGAATACTGCTTTCGCACGTTGAACCGGTGCAATTCAAATTGTCGCAGATTCAATGGATTTCTATCGTCATTGCGAGGTACGAAGCAATCCAGGGTGCCCGCTCTGGATTGCTTCACCCTCCGGGTTCGCAATGACGCCCCGTAA
>JAISZA010000067.1 GCA_031269535.1 Tannerellaceae bacterium | reverse complement strand
TCCGGCAGCTAATTTCCCGGGGAAATTTCTTGCCGGCAATCTCCGGCAGCCTTTCCCTCGGGGAGGAATCCTTGCCGGAGATTTCCGTCCTTGCGAGGTACGAAGCAATCCAGGGTGTGCCCGGTCTGGATTGCTTCACCCTCCGGGTTCGCAATGACGGCCCGTAATGACGATGCGACAATTTGAATTGCACCCCCGCGGGATGCGAAGCCGAAAAAAAATGTAATCTTTACCTATCTTTACCTATCTTTGCCTTATGAAAGAAATATTTAGGACTGTGAAACAAAACAACTGCAAATGAAAGTATGTATTGCCGAAAAACCAAGTGTGGCGCGCGAAATAGCCGGTGTGCTGGGAGCGACAAGGAAAATGCAGGGGTATATCGAAGGGAACGGATACCAGGTGACCTGGACGTTCGGACACCTCTGCACCCTGAAAGAACCCTATGAATATACCGAAAACTGGAAGCGATGGAGCTTATCTTCCCTGCCGATGATCCCTCCGCGCTTCGGCATCAAACTGATTGAAAACCTTACGTACGAACAACAATTCAAAATCATTGAGACACTGATACAGAGCGCCGAAATGGTAATCAACTGCGGGGATGCCGGACAGGAAGGAGAGCTTATCCAGCGCTGGGTGATGCAAAAAGCAGGCTGCAAATGCCCCGTCTATCGCCTCTGGATATCCTCGCTCACCGAAGAGGCCATACGCGAAGGCTTCCGGAAACTAAAAACGGAAGACGAATTTACCCGGCTGTACGAAGCAGGACTCTCAAGGGTCATCGGAGACTGGCTGCTGGGAATGAACGCTACCCGGCTCTATACCCTGCGCTACGGACAGAACAAACAGGTATTGTCGATCGGAAGGGTGCAAACCCCTACCCTCGCACTGATTGTCAACCGGCAGGCAGAGATAGACAACTTCAAACCCGAACCTTACTGGGAACTGAAAACAGTCTATCGCCATACCACGTTCGCGGCTACCAAGGGGAAATTCACCCGGAAAGAGGAAGGCGAGAGCTTGCTGGAAACCGTCAGACAGGAAACATTTACCGTGACGGATATATCCGAAAAGAAAGGCAAGGAATACGCCCCCCGCCTCTTCGACCTCACTTCGCTGCAAGTGGAATGTAATAAGAAGTTTGCCCTCAGCGCCGAAGATACCCTGAAACTGATTCAATCGCTCTACGAGAAGAAAGCAACTACCTACCCCCGGGTAGATACAACCTACCTGAGTGATGATATCTACCCCAAAATACCCGGCATACTGAAAGGACTGAGCGACTATTCCGGACTGACGGCCTCTGTATTGGAACGGACAATTCCCAAAAGCAGGAAAGTATTCGATAACGCAAAGGTGACCGACCACCACGCCATCATCCCCACAGGAGCACAGGCGGAAAACCTGTCGGACAACGAGCGTAAGGTGTACGATCTGGTGGTCAGGCGATTCATCGCTGCCTTCTACCCCGATTGCGAAATATCAACCACCACGGTGATGGGAGAGGCCGGCAAAGTAACGTTTAAAGTGAGCGGTAAACAAATACTCAAACCAGGCTGGCGCATTGTCTTCGGGAACGTACAGAAAGAAACTGATAATGAAACGGAAACAACCGAAGAAGAAGGAGTATTACCCGCCTTCGTGAAAGGAGAAAACGGCCCCCATCAACCGGTCCTGAAAGAGACCTGGACACAGCCGCCCAAACCTTACACAGAAGCCACCCTGCTACGCGCGATGGAGACCGCCGGCAAATTAGTCGATAACGACGAACTGCGCGATGCCTTGAAAGAAAACGGTATCGGACGCCCTTCCACCCGTGCCGCCATCATCGAAACCCTTTTCAAACGAAACTATATCCGCAAAGAACGGAAGAATCTGTATCCTACGCCAACAGGCAAGGAACTGATCAGCTCCATCCACGAAGAACTTCTGAAAAGCGCCGAACTGACGGGGCTATGGGAAAAAAAACTCCGCCAGATAGAGCGCGGTTCCTACGAAGCGCGCACCTTTCTGGAGGAGCTTAAGCAAATGGTCAGTCAAATCGTGTCGAATGTCTTATCCGAGCCTTACGACCGGAGGTAAGCCGGAAAGACAGGCTTATTCATGCAAATTCCGTATGGCCCCCCCCGAGAAGAATATACAATCCCGGAAGCACGCTGGATTGCTTCGTACCTCGCAAGGACGGATATCCGGCTGCCGGGCTTCTTCTTTTTGTCAAGACTAATTCTTCCCGTACCGTTTTGAGTGAACTCTCCTGCAAGACAAAGGCTATAGAGATTTATATTCGCTGGGGGGAACGCCAAATTGCTTTTTAAAGCTGGCAGAGAAATGAGAAGGCGTACTAAAGCCCGTAATATCTGCAATCTCAGCCAAGGAATACTTTCCTTCTTGCATCAATTCGACAGCCCGGTTGAGTTTATAGGTTTTAAAAAACACATTCGGATTTACTCCTATCAGTCCTTTAACTTTATAATAGAATTTGCTGCGACTGATATACAGTGCTTTTGTCATACGGGTAATATTGAGCTCCGGATTAGAAAGTTCATTCTCCATCAATTTGTATAAGTTATCCATGAAGGCCTTGTCCTGTATGGTAAGCAACTTGTCCGGAAGTGTGTTGGTCCGTGTCATTCCTGCCAGCAGATGTCGGACATTGTCACGGTTTCGCAATTGCGATTTTATGAGAGCAAGTAAATACGAAGGATCAAAAGGTTTGTTGACGTAGGCGTTAGCACCTACGTTTAGGCCTTCTATCTGGTCGTCAATCGTCACTTTGGCTGTTAGCAGGATAACCGGAATATGGCAAGTCGACAAACTGTCCTTCATCCGTTTGCAGAACACGTATCCGTTGGTTCCGGGCATGATAACATCGCAGATAACCACGTCAGGCAATATTTCTTCCATCTTTTGCCAAGCTGATTCGGCATCGAAAAAATGAACCACCTTATAAGATGCTGAAAAAAGTTCTTTTAAATAGCGGGAGATATCAGTATCATCGTCAATGATGAGCAGGGTATTGTCTGAATTTTCGTTCATCGGGGGTACGAGATCGTTAAAGCTATATATTTCAGTCTGTTCTGATGCCAGTCCTTGCCTTTGTTTTTCGGCTTCGCTTTCTATCGTGGTTTGTACGTCTTTATAGACAGGGAGTAAGAGGGTAAGCAAGGCTCCTCCTTCTTCGCGGTTTCCGGCAAAAAGGTATCCGCCGTGCATTTCGGCCAGCTTACGGGCATAATACAGTCCTACTCCTGTTCCCCAGTTTATACAGGCATTCTGTTGTTCGTCTATTTGGTAATAACGTTCAAATATGGTTACAAATTTGTCAGGGGGAATGCCTTTTCCACTGTCGCCTACGGTCAGTTTAATGTAATAATCTTCCGTTTTTTCCTGGCGGAATATGCAAAGCGCTTCAGCCTCTTCATGTGAGATGATGTTGAATTTTAGTTCTATCAAGCCACCGCTGGGAGTAAATTTGAGTGCATTCATAATCAGGTTCGAAACGATTTTATCAATTTTGTCGGCATCTGCCCAAGTAGTAAAACTATCTTCTAATCCATAGGCAATGAGCATTATATCTTTCTCATTTGCATTTTGTCCGAAGACTTCCATCATCTGATTTAGTTCCTTCGTAATATCCGTCTGCTGCAAATGGAGTTTTAGCGCATCATTTTCTAATTTGCTGAAATCGAGTATTTGATTAATCAGGCGCATCATACGCTTTACACTTCTTTGCACAATATGCAATAGTCGCTTGCTCTCATCGCTGAGTGATTCATTGCGGCACAGGGTGGTTATGGGGCCTGAAATCATAGCTAAGGGCGTACGAAACTCATGTGATATATTGGCGAAAAAATTCATATTCATCTTATTTATATACTGCTCATGTTCCTTCTCCCGTACGGCTTGCTGAGCACTTTTCCGGTTGGCCTGTATGCGTAGGAACAGATAGAAAATAAATACGACGGCAGAGAGTAAGAAGAACACATACAGGCTGATAGCCGGCAGACTCACCCAAGGAGCCGGCGAAATATGTATAGGGATAGATACCATTGCGCCGGCTATTGAACGGTCATTACTCTTCATCATTACTTCAAAAGTATAGTTACCCGGTGGGATGTTGAAGTAAAAGGCTTGTCGCAGTTCCCGGGCATCATTCCATTCTTCATAAAACCCTTTCAGCCTGTAGACATATTTTATCCTGTGATATTCCATATAATCGAGCGCTGAATATGAAAATCGGATGTTATTCTCATCGTATTTCAGCTCGATAGCCTTAGGGGAGAATGCCTCATTTCGTTTATTGATCCGGATAGGCTGGTTATTCACCCTGATCTCCTCAATATAGAAGGGAATACTCCGTTGCTGGGAAATCTCTTCAGGGTTAAAAAAGGTTAACCCATGCGTGCCTCCAAAGACTAAAAACTTATCATCCAATCTGCAAACTGCACGTTCATTGAATTGGTTACCTCCTATTCCATCTCTCAGGAAATAGGAAACAAACGACTTTTCCTTCCGGTCGTATCTGGCCAGTCCATAAAGTGTTCCCAGCCATATATTACCTTCATTATCTTCGATGATGCTGCTTATTTCATTGCAAGGTGCACCTTCTATTTTCTGTATTTTTTGTGTCTGCCGGCAATACGATAATAGGCTACACCCGGTAGTTCCTATCCAGATACACCCTTCCCGGTCTTCATATAGGGCAACGGGGATGAAATCGCTCTTGTTCAGTAGGTGGAGGATGGGTATTTCTTCCATGTTCCCGGTTTTCGGATCCATCAATAAAAGATTCTTGTTAAAAGAAGCTATCAACAGTTTCCCGTCGGAAAGTGCAAGTAATCCATGAGTAAACACAAAAGTCCGGGCATAAATTTTTGTGGCGGAGAATTGCCTGTCTCCTTCCTGCAAACTGTAAATATTTTCACCGGCACCGGAGATCCAGATAGTTCCATTCTCATCTTCAACCATCGCAACCATCTCATCTGGAATTACAAACGACTGAAGGGGAACAAGTTGTTTATTGAGATACCGGCATTTTACCAGTTTCCGGTTGGTTAGTAACCAGATATTGTTTTTTGAATCCACAAATACCGCTATCATTCGGTCATAGTAATAAGGATTGCCTGCAAACAAAAAACTGATATCTATTGCTCTTATTTGCTGGTCTGTTTTGTTCCATACCATGATGCCATGCGTACGGGTTACGACCCACAGATTTTGCTCTTTATCGACTTTCACAGAGAGAACCGATTTGTTTTTTGTGTGCATTTGCAAGTTCTCATGAATGTTAAATCGCTGTTTATGATAATAGTGCACGATAAATCCCTGGTCAAACGTACTCATCCACAAATTATTATTAGAGTCGGTAAACATGCTGATTACTACTGTATCCGGTACTTTGAACGGAAAATCAGCATCCGACTGGTGAAAGATGTTTCCGGTGTAAATATTGAAAAGGAACCAACCGTCTTTTTGTGTCTGGAAAAGAAACGAACCGGCGTCGTAAGGATGAATCAGTGTGACATAAGCATGAGACAAAACAGGATGATTGCTGTAAGCAACAGGGGGAGAGATAAATTGGGTACTTTTGGTATCCATAATCAATAAGCGGTTTTCCACACACAACCATATCTCTCCGTTGGCACAAAAGAAAGCATTATGAACGATACCTTCGATATGAAAGGTGGAAATAAGGCTAAAGTCTTCGCCATCATAATATTGTATATAATCATTGCCAATGCACCACAGACGGTTTCTCTTATCAATA
The DNA here is from genome assembly GCA_031269535.1 of Tannerellaceae bacterium. Lineage (GTDB taxonomy): Bacteria > Bacteroidota > Bacteroidia > Bacteroidales > Tannerellaceae > DFXE01. The sequence continues at coordinate 722 of JAISZA010000067.1, read as the reverse complement.
AAAAAATCAACAGACGGCAGAACATTTCTGCTCATCGGTATCCTTTCAACAAACCGGTTTACCTCTCTGTCATACTCACATATATCCAAAACCGTATTAATAAATATCCGGTGCCCATCGGCTTCTGCAATTTGCCTGACGTTTTGACTTTTACTATCTATCGGAATGCGAGTGAGATTTCCGTATTTATCTAAGCGGTTTACACCGAAACGGGTGGTAATCCAGATATCGCCTTCCGAATCGGTAAAAATATTTTGTACGTAATTATTAGCAAGGCTTGTGCTGTCATTCTCCGAATGAATGTATTGCAGAAACTGATAGCCATTATATTTGTTAGCTCCCCTGGCCGTACCTATCCATACATAGCCGGCTTTGTCTTCACCAAAGCACAGAACTTTCTGATTAGACAGATCATCTGCCCAAATCCCCGAATCATCAAGCGGCAATACGGTTTCCGGCATGGAACAGCAATCCATTACCACCGGCAATAGCCAAAAAGCTACCTGGAAAAAAACTCTGAGCATAGCTTTTCATATTGTTTAGAATCATCTAAGTACATGACAAAAATTTGAAGATCTCTATATTCTGTTTATTTTGGGGGGTTAGCAAAATGCTTGCGATTATTGTCAACCCGTGTTTATAGCCGTGTGCGGGAGCGCACGGAAGGAAACGGGAAGTGTTATATTGACTTCTGACCTGTTTACAGAATCTGTCCCCGAAGG
>JAISZA010000042.1 GCA_031269535.1 Tannerellaceae bacterium | reverse complement strand
GCCGGCCACGGTAGCCAGGATTTCCCGGGGGGCACCGGCGTCGATGTCGGAAGCGATGCCCATGGCATATCCCGGACGTGTTTTGATAACAGCCAGATTTCCCGAAAACTCAAGGCTGGAGCGCATGCCCAACGCGCTTGTCTGTGCAGCTTCGGTCGGCTGATAGACGTAGGTGTCGTTCCCATCGTGCACACGGGCTATCTTCAGTTGTTTGATATCCCTCGACAGGGTTGCCTGAGTAGCGGAGAACCCGCTTGTCTGCAATCGCGTCAGCAGTTCCTCCTGGTTCCGTATCTTTTCCGTGCGGATGATACGGGAGATGGCTTCGAGTCGTTCTTTTCTTAGCGTCATTCCGTATATTTATGCAAAACTTCGGCAAATATACGGGGAATTATTGAATAATTATTTATTTGAGCAATAAAAACCTCTGGGGCTGAATAAAAAATCCGGGCGGCGTCCTTGCGAGGAGTGTAGCGACGAAGTAATCCAGTGAGTGCCGATATTCTGGATTGCTTTACTTCGTTCGCAATGACGGGAGGGTCGTCAGAGCGTGGTGACCTTCCCGTGAGCGAAGCAATGGCGACCCTCCCGTCATTGCGAACGAAGTGAAGCAATGGCAACCCTCCCGTCATTGCGAGCGGAGCGAAGCAATCCAGGTTTTTGAAACGTTTATTTCCTGAAAACGCCAATGTTAAGTTTCTGATGCAAATATCACTTTAAATTCTTCCCGATACCTGTCTGCCGCACACTGGCGGGAGCGTTTTTCTCTTTATAGAGGCTGGCTCTTATCATACCTGTGCTGTTGAAGGGCATAGCGATATTGCCATCTTTATCCAAGGCGATGAGTCCGCCGTTTCCTTCGTTGGCGTTCAGTTCGTGGTGGATGATGTAATCGGCAGCTTCACCTACCGGTTCATGCAGGTATTTGTAGCGGGCGCAGAGATTGAAGGCTACGGCATGGCGGATGAAGTATTCGCCGTGACCGGTGCACGAAACGGCGCAGCTGTTGTTGTCGGCATACGTACCGGCGCCGATGATGGGGGCGTCGCCGATACGTCCCCAGCGTTTGCGGAGCATCCCTCCGGTACTGGTACCTGCGGCCAGGTTGCCGTGTTTGTCGAGGGCGACGCAGCCTACGGTTCCGTTCTTGCCACTTTCCTTCTTCAGTTGTTCGATCCATTCCAGCGTGCGGGGGGTGGCGAAATAGGCATTGTCCACCGTTTCCAGTCCCTGTCCGGCGGCAAAGTGTTCGGCACCTTCGCCGCTCAGCAGTACGTGGGGCGATTGCGTCAGGACGGCATAGGCAGCCCGGATGGGATTCTTTATGGTTTTTACGCCGGCTACGGCTCCTGCGCTCAGGTCTTTGCCCAGCATGATGGCGGCGTCCAGCTCGAAGGCGCCTTCGGCAGTGACGGTAGCTCCTTTCCCGGCGTTGAAGAGCGGATTATCTTCCAGGTAGGAGACGACAGCCAGGACAGCCTCTCCGGCTTCGCCTCCTCCAGAGAGGATGCGTTCGCCGATATGCAGCGCCGAGTCCATGGCGGCATAAAGGAGCGGGGCACGCACAGGATCGTTTTCCGTTGCACTCAGGTTGCCGGCTCCTCCGTGTACGACAAGCGCATATTCGCAATTCTGGGCGTGGGATGAGAGGAAAGGGAGCAACAACAGCAGGATTGTAAGCAATCGCCTGGTCGCAGAACCGGATGGCCGGATGCCGTCTCGCTGAAGAACGAAGCAAGCCGGAGGGAGCAGAGCAGCCGGATTGCTCCGGACTGACGCATCCGCAAGAATGGAAATAAAGTTACGCTGTGTCATAGACAATTTTTTTGATAAGTTTACCTGTTGCAAATATACACAATTCCCCATAGACTTTCGACGAAAAATCCTTCACTCCTTCACAAGAGGCATAAGCCTTTGAATGATATAAAGTTAAGGTGTGAAGGATGGGGTTCTCATCCTTCACACCGGAAAGTCATACTCCGGTACGGAGGGGGATTACTTCATAGAGGTTCCCGCGGCGTGTATGGAAACGTTGTGCCCCAAGTGCGATGAGTGATTCGGTGAAACTACGGAAACTGACTTCTTTCATCGCCACCGGATTTTTCTTTTTCAGTTCACTCAGGATATCGGCAGCAGAGAGTTTCACCCCTTTCTCTTCCTCCCGCGGCAGACGATAGCAGGCGTGAAACACATCTTCAGCAGCATCTAAGCGGTGGAAAGGAGCATTATGCACCATCAGGGCTTTTTCTTCACCGGTCGTAAACCAATACCTCTCCCCGCTTTCCAATCCGGCCTTCAATTGTGCATAGAGTTGCTTATGCTTCAGGGGCGAACAGTCTATCTTATGAGTTATTTCCACACAAAGGTAGCGGCGGCTACCCGTCGGATCGGTCAGGAGGTCCATCCGGTTGGAGGTTCCGATGAAAGAAGCCATACGCGGCAAGGCCACAAAATGGTTTTGGTAAGCCTTCCGGATACTGAGTTCCGACATCTGCTGTATATTCTTGAGCCATACCATTTTTCTGGCAGAATACTTATCCATCTCATCTAAGTTGATCAGCCCGAAATGACTCAGCTTACGCTCCGCTGCGGCCGGTGAATGAAGATCGAAGCTATCCGTGTAATACGCCCGTAAATGGTCGGGCATCAACATTTTGCAGAAAGTTGATTTATGCATCCCCTGCCTGAGGCTGATCAGCACCGGCGCCACGCTGTTTGCATGCAGCGATTCCTTCCCCATCCATTGGGCGGCCAGCCCCAGCATCCAGCGATAGAACCCCGCCTTCCAGAAAGGATCGGCGGAAATACGTTCACTCAGGGCAGCTACCCGGTCGATGCCATCCCAGACCGGCAAACTGTCCATATAGTGACGCATGGGGTGGTAAGGAGGGATCGCTGTCGAATAGATAAAGCGGGAAATGTCTTTGTCCCAACAATTGATACCATGCTGTCGCGTCTGAATGCAGAGCGTATTCAATTCCCGCTTACCGATCGGGCGAAACAACCCTTCTTCTCTTTTTGCTCTGAACTCCGTCTGGTCGGTGAGGCAGTTCAAACGAAACACATACTGTTTGCATAAAAATTTTTCCACCTGCTGCTGGACGTCGGCCTCCCCTACCTGAGCAGCCGGTATGGATTCCATACGAATACCTGTCAACCAGCGCATAAGAATTTTTCTCACGATTTTTTTCAAGTCTTCCATATTGCTATACATTTAATAAATTATTGGAAGCAAATATATCGTAAGGCCCTTGCGTTTCGCAAATTATTCAATCAGTATCTTTAAAAAAACGTAACTAAGAGAAAAGATACGAGCAACTATTTCATAGCTAACGTGAAATTAATAAATTTGTCCTTAGAAAAGTTTTCTTCTCCGGCAATGAGTCCGGAGTATGCACAGCTATGAAACGAAAGGTCTCACAGTTGTGAAATCTTTCGTTTCATAGCTGTGAGACTCCGGGTTTCACAGTTGTGGAAGTGAATCCAAATAAGAACCTGTTTATTAGTACACTATGAATAGAGAATCAGTTATTAACAATAAACGCAAAAAATTATGGCATTGTATTATGATTTTTATGAAACGCCCGTACCCAAAGGCAGCGACCGCAAGAAGACGTATCACGTCCGTTTAGTCCCGTCCGGAGTAAGCTCCACCGACGAGATCATAGAAGAAATCAGCAGCGCTACCACCTATACCGAAGCCGATATGAAGGGGGCAGTCCAGGCACTGACAGATTATATAAGAAAAGAGCTGGAGGATGGAAAAGTATTTCATTTCGAGGGCTTAGGATATTTTCAGCTCACCCTGACCGGTCCGTTGCTTTCCCAACCGGATGAGAAACGATCCGAATCTTTCCGTGTCCGGTCTGTTGCCTTCCGTCCGGAAAAGAAACTGCTCAAAGAACTGAAGGGCTTAAAGCCCCGGAAGCAGCCGGTAAAAAATCACTCCGGCAAACTGAACGAAAGAGAAACCGATCAATTGCTACGGAAGTATTTTGCAAACAACAATTATCTCACGGCTTCCCAGTTCAGAGCCATTTTAGGCCTGACCAAAAGCACGGCTTTCCGGCGTCTCAGGCAATGGTGTGAGAAAGGGAAGTTAAAAAAGATTTATCATCACGGCAATCCTTATTACGTCCTGCTCCCCGAAAACCTGCTCCCATAAAACAGTTAATGTGTGAAGGATGGGCTTCCCATCCTTCACACATTAACTTTGTCTCGTTCAGCTGATTATTCCTTCCGTGAAGGAGTGAAGGATTTTTCGTTGAAAGTCTATGGGGGATTACTTAATAGAATCTATACGTTTATCCATTTTTTTTCGGTCAAACATAAAAAAACGGCCAAGGGCTATATGCGCATTTCCCCGGACCGTCAGCCGCGCCCCTTCTTTGCCAAAACTTAATTTCTTACCGATTTTTTTTTCAATACCCTGTTGTACCGTTTCGATGTCCGTATCCCTGATCTCCTCAGCGGTCATACCCGTAACCCTTTTAATTGTTGATTCAGTGTCCTGATTTAATGTGAAGTCCATATTATTTACTATTTATGGATGCAAATATACAAATAAATATAGTTTTCCGGAAACATGCCGCATTTTTCGCAAAAAAATGAAAACCAGTATATTCGTCACATCGGTAGCAGGTAATGATTAAGCACTGTCGTTTATTTCAAAAAATAATTTCTAACTTTACGCTCTGGAATTGTTGGAATATGACTAAAGGAAAAGTATTGGAAAGTATCGGGTCATCGGTTTTTATGAATATAAAAACGGATTTCGGATTCAAGAAAATATTCGGCAATAAAGTATTGCTGACTGCGTTTCTGATACAGGCCTCGTCGCAGATGCATTTTGCCGAAAGAATACTGTTTTATATGGGTTATCCGGTAATCAGTCAGGCTCCGAAGGGAAGTGTAACCCTGACCGACAGCGGAGGAAAAGAAATAAAGGTACCATGGGATTATTCTCTCAGCGGAGTATATATGATATGTATTCTCAACAATATTATGTTTCCGGAAAAAGAAGCTGCAGATATCGTTATAGAACAAATGAAAATAGTACGGCAGAAAGCAGACAGACTCTTTACGGGTAAATGGGAAGTGAAAACAATAGAACTGCCGAAATTCAGTAAGACGGAGGATGAACTGGAAACGACAGCAGACAAATGGCTCTATTTCCTGAAACACATGAAAAAGTTACCTGGTCGTCCGGAAAAGCTGAATGATAAAATATTCAGTGAATTATACGAAAATGCAAAAATAATTAATTTAACAGGTGAAGATATGAAAGCATACAGTAAAAGCGTATTGGAATACGACGATGTGATTAGTTCTATAAATTACAGAGAATATGATAGTTTAGTTTTTCACCGTTAGTCCTGACTGATTAAAATCTAAAATAAGACGTTCCTCTCCGCCCTCAGCGTCCGCGCAAGCCCCTCTCCTAAGGTATAAGGCGCCTTGAAACCTGTTGTTTGTACTTTAGAGGCATTAAACTGCGTCATAGCGCAGAACTTCTTTATCCTCACCGAACTGATGATAAGTTTCTTTCGTATAACCCAGGCCAGGGCATCGAAACAATATCCCCCCAGCATCCCCAGCCAGAGCGGGAAATGGAGCGTCGGGATATGTTTGTTCAGCACTTTGCTTACGTATGCAACCAATTCATTGGTAGAAAAGTCCGGCTTATCGGCATAGTTATACACATTATATCCAGTCGCCTGATGTTCAATCAGGTAATGTATAAACGCCACTACATTTTCCACATAAGCCATAGACTTTATGTTATTCCCATTCCCCACCATAAAAAATTTCCCGCCGGCGATCTGTTTCAAAAGATTATACACATTCCCCCGGTTTCGCTCTCCGAATATAACCGTAGGACGCAGGATATTGATATTCCAGTCCGGGTGAGTCGCATACCATTCCTGTAGCACTTGCTCCGCCTGCCACTTACTTTTGCCATAGTGGTTAAACGGGTCGGCCGGATGCTCTTCGCTGGGGTTATCCTTATTCAGCCCATAGATAGCTACCGAACTGGTAAAGACAATCCGCTTCACCCCATTCGCCTCCATCGCCTCCAGCACATTACGTATCCCGCCAACATTGACGTCATAATAAAGAGAGACTGGCGACACATCATCCCGATGCTCGGCAGCTAATAAGACGACTACATCCGTCCCTTTCAGTAAAGGAATAAGTTTCTCTTTATCCAGCACATTAGCGATAGTCGTTATATCCGGATAGAAACGGCTTTGCTGCTTGTC
>JAISZA010000069.1 GCA_031269535.1 Tannerellaceae bacterium | reverse complement strand
ACCCAAAAGAAGCCAAATGTCTGCTTCAGGGCAGCAGCCACATTCGCCATATTGGCAACCATATCTCCTTCGCCGTTTATCAAAGCGGCTATTTGAGGGAACAAGGCTTCATACCTATCGTCTTTATTTCCCTGCCCGACCACTAAATCTTCTGCCATAGCATCCTGTTTCACTTAGTTACTCCACTCAGGAAGAAAGGGTTTTTAATTCACATTTTTTCTCTCCCCCAAAGAACGGAAATAAATCAATGTCTTGTTATCCGTTTTGTTACAAATTGTTTATTATTTCCAGGGGAAATTGTCTAATCGTCATTGTGAACCGTCATGGCGGGCCGTCATTGTGGGCCGTCATTGCGAGGTACGAAGCAATCCAGGGTGCCCGAACTGGATTGCTTCGTACCTCGCAATGACGTGTCAAATGCGCCCTGCCACACCCATAATTCATAATTCTTAATTCCCTTCCAGCATCCGGAGAAGGCGGGCGGCCTGGTAGGCCGGGGAATAGTCGGGAAAGAGAAAAGACCGGCGGCGCTCGGTTTCTTCCTCCGTAAAAGGCTCAGCCAGCAGGCGGCGGCAGGCGGTAATCATTTCCTCCGGTGTGTCGGCGATATGGCAGAGGGAATCCAGTCCGCTGCCGGCTAGCATCAGGCGGTTGGCAACGATGTGGCGACCGGCGAAAAGGCTATTCAGCAGCTTCAGCTTCAGCCCGGTGTCCTGAAAAGTCACTAAGAGGTGCACCTGTGCTTCGCGCGTCAGGTAGTCCATCCTTTCCGCCGTCGGGTTGGCTTCGACAATGATATGGGGATAAGGAGCCGCCTTCGCCCGTATCCGTTCCGAAGGATTCATACCGGCCAGGATGCAGGGACAATCCAGCCGGCTGAATACCTGTGCGATGAGGAAAAGCGCCACATGCTCGTTCTCAAAGACGGAGAGTTTGCCGTGGTAAAGGATAAAGCCCGAACGCCCTGCCTCGGACGTCACCCGTTCGCCGGCATGAAAAGCGGGCATAAACTCAATGCGCCGTCCGGGAAACTGCTGCCGCAGATAGGCGGCGTCGGCCAGCGAGATTGCCAGCGTAATATCCGCCGAGGCAATCACCCGCTGATAGCGCCTGAACCGCCAGGCTTCAACCAGCAGGAAGGCCTTTGTAAACAACGTACGGCAGGAGCGTGCCAGCAAACGGTAATAATCGTGCTCAATATTCCCTTCGCGGTATAGCTTCAGGCGGCCGGCCAGCCGTTTGTCCGTCAGGTAATAGCACGAATGTAGTCCTTCGAAGAGGATGGGGTAATCGTCGTGCAGCAGGCGCTCTATCAGGTGGGGGTCTTTCCGGCTACAGACGTTGTAGGGCAGGAAGCTGAGGTTGGCCATCAGTCCCGTGCGGCGTTTGTAGTAATATACGTTCTCGCAGAGCGCTTCCAGCTCGGCAGCCGGCGGCCGGTCGTAAACAAAGCAATGAAGGATAAGTTTCACCCCCAACCGGTGCAACTCCGGCAATTTGTAATACATATCAATAACCCCTCCGTAATTTGGCGGGTAAGGAATATTAAGGGCGATGATATGCAGGTTCATACGTTCCATCTTTGTTTGATTTTTCCGTAAAGATATGCATAAATTGCCGGGCTTGCTGTTCTCTTGAGAAGGATGCGGTTATTTCGCGACGGGGTTCTATCGTTGTGTAGCCTTTTTCTTTCCATACGGCAAAGTGGTGGCGGATGAACCGGCAGACGTCTTCTGCCTGACGAGCTGCTATGCCGGCCTGGGCGCGATGGATGGTTTCTTCCAGGTAGCTCTCGTCGCTGCGTACCAGGAGGAGTGGCTTCTCTACGGCAAAGGCTTCGAAGAGTTTGGTGCTCATAATGCCTTTCGGCCCTTTCTCATCGGCCTTATTGGCTAACTGGAGCAAAGCGGAACTCTCGTTGAGGATGGCCGGAATCCTGTCGGCAGGCACATATCCAAAGTAGTCCATATAAGCGGCAACGGCATAGCGTCCGGCCAGCAGACGGATCGATTGGGCGGAGGCTTCGTCGGTGTACCAACACACACGAAACTCCTCCGGATGAATCACCCCGGTCTCCGATAAGGAACGGATGGCCTGGAAGAGCCATTCCGGATCGCGGACATCGAGACTGACCAGGCGCCCGGTGTAGGTGAGACGAAACTGCGGCGCAGGTATCCGTACCGGATAAAATAGCTCCGGGTCGTAGCCGTTGTAGATAAGCTCAACCCGAGGGTTGTATGCTTTCATCTGCTCTACATGCCAGGGTGAGACGGTCGTGATGCAAGCGGCCTCGCGCAAGGCCCGGTTTCTCCCGCGCAGAAGCTTCCGGCGGAAAACGCGTATGATCTGTTTGTCGAGCCAGGGGAAGAGATGAGGCGGACGGGCGATGTATTCGTGCGAAGGATATTGCTCGATGATGTCGCGCATGTCGGCAATCAGGGGAAGCCTGAACCGCTTCGCCAGCTTCCGTGCGGCAGGCAGGGGAAACGTGCGGTAGGTACTGCACAGGATGCCTCCGAAGCCACCGGCTTTCAGGAAGCGCGAGGCGAGCCTTACCATCTTACGGTCTTTGTAACCGAAGAAGAAGTCGGCCAGGAAAAGGAGAATCCATTCGGCTTGCCGGCTGACCCGTCCCTTTGCCTTGTAATACCGGATGTAATGAACCGGCACGTGCCCGGTAAGAAAAGCAAACGTTTGGTCGCCGATATATTCCGTCAGAACGACCGCTTCCCATCCGGCACGTGCCAGGTACTTGCAAAGGTAGCCCATGCGCGGCCCGAAGGCGGGAGGAAACATATCGCAAAGGATCAGTATCTTCATAGGTCTGTGAGTTGAGTTATCAGAAAGGTGTAGAGACGGCCCAAGTAGCTGCCGGAGCCTTCCCTCAGCGAGGTATTATGCCATAAAAGAGACAGCTCCCCCCCTGCTTTTCTCACTTCTTCCATCAGGCGGAGGCAGGAAGCGGAGGCCTCTTCGAAAGAAAGGCCCATGTATTTCTTCTCCTCCAGGGTGCAGTCCATCACCGTAAGTGGATGGAGGCAGAGGGAGGTCAGGCGGCGGCTGATCGGATTGATCCAGCAGACCGGGCGGCTGGTTCCCAGGCGGAAGCCTGCCACATCTGCGTATCCGAGGGTGAAGTCGTCGGTCAGGCCTGCTTTTTCCAGATAGTCCATATCCTCCGGTTCACGGGAAGCGAGGAAATGGTGGCGGTTATACGAGATAGTACTTCCGGCGCTCTGCTCCAGCCGGGCCTTTTCTCCGGCAATCTGTGAGGGATGGCTTCCGGCCTCGTAGCTGGTATGCAATCCGATTGTTCCCCCTTGCTCCCGTATGGATCGGATCAGCCGCTGCATGTCGTTGCTCCGCAGGTTGTAATGAGGTTTGTCTGCCGGCGTACGTCCCCCGGCTTTCAGAAAGAAGAGGGAGCGGGCCAGGCCTTGCTCCGTCAGCCGGCGGTCGGCTTCGAACAGCCGGGGGAAGGTATAATACGGGTCTGCTTCCATGCGGCCGAACTTCCCGCGGAGCGAGCGGGCGAGGCCCCGCCCGTCGAGGACAGAGCGAATCAATCCTTTCCACGAACGGTAGAGGAAGGGGGCGTCCACATCATGTGTCAGAAAGACCTGGCGTATGCCCGGCTCCAGCTCCGGTAGTCGCAGCCGGCGACGAAGCAACTGCCGGTATCCGTCCACTACCGGACGGTGAATAAAGCCTGCGCGGAAAGGCAGGGATTCTTTTCCGGGAAAGCGTCCGTGGGCATCACGCAGCCCGCGGCACACCATCTCCTCGTAACGGGAGATCAGGAAGTAGGCGCTGGCTATCAGGTCGGCATGTATCACCCACGTACTCCCTATACGCTCTTCTACCGCCTCACCAAAGAGGAAAGGCCATCCGTCGATCTCTTTCAGGGGAAGGCAGGGCAGGGAAGCAGGCGTACCATACACCCCCTCGTCAAAAAAGCCCGAAGGGATAATGACAAGTGCATAGCGGGAGAAGAGAAGCGGATCACCGGTATAACCCACCGCCGGCACATCCTCCGACGCCACCTCATCTCCCAAAAGGAAACGAATCACATAAGACAGTATCGTAGTCATGGGTCTTTTTTTTTAGTTACGAGTTACGAGTTACGAGTTACAAGTTACGAGTCTATAGAGTTATGAGCCGTTTTACTCGTAACTCGTAACTTGTAACTCGTAACTATCCTACTCCATAAACTGATTTTTCCTTTGCTTATAGTGAAGTAAGGCGTCTGGATGGCTCCGAACTCGCGGAAAAAGCGTTCGACGCCAGGGAGCATCGAGCCTTCGAAGTCGAAGAGGTCTGTGTATCCGGCAACGGCCTGAATGGCTTCCCACAAGACGAGGGCGTGCGCTCCCGAAGCGCGCAAAGCCGGGTCGGCTCCTCCTGCCAGGTAATAGGCAGAGCTTTCCTGCCAGACGACGAAGGCAGCGGCATGAAGGCGTCCACCGGCATCGTATCCTCCCCAAAGATCGCCTTGCCCCCGTTCGCGGCAGACGTTTATCAGTCGCTTCAGTGTTCCGATGTGCGGTGGTTTTTTCCCTTGCCGTTCAAAGGTGAGGGAATGAACGTGCAGGAAGTCTTCCGCAGAGATGCCCCGCCGGACGAGGAGCTGGTGTTTCATTGCTTTCGTGATATTACGCCGGATATGGGGGCTCATGTTTTCCCACAGCCGCCCGGTCTGCCGGATATCGTGCAGCAGGTAGGTATAGCGGGTAGTCTGCCGGTAGCCCGCCCAATAAAACGGCAACCAGTCGGTTGCCCTGTAATGGAAGTTCTGCAGGAAAGAGGTATATTTCTCTAATTCGCCGGTAAAGGCTTTCGCCATCGCCTGCCTCCGCCCCAGGGCTGTGGTATATTTCGTATCGGTAGTTTCTCCGGCAAACCAGAGGCCCATTGTCTGGGTGTAAGGCGGCATGGAGACGATTCCCGGAAGAGGGAGGTAGAGGGGCATAGCAGCCCGTATCCCCCCCCTTTCCTCGTATAGTAAGACGTCCCACTGTTCCCCGCCGCAGACCGTATCCAACCACCAGTCCTGCGAAAAGACGGGAATGGAAGGCTCTGTACGGCAGAGGGAGCGGTATCTGTCTTTGTTTGTCAATGTTTCAGCGCTGCAAAAATAAGGTCGGAGAGTTCTTCGGCCAGTTCGGGGTTGTCGGTGATGCACTGTTTGGCAGCGTCGCGTCCTTGCCCCAGTTTGGCATCGTTATAGCTATACCACGAGCCGCTCTTCTTGATGACATTCAGCTCGGCGCCCAGATCGACGATTTCGCCGGAATGGGAGATGCCTTCGCCGAACATGATATCGAACTCTGCTTTGCGGAAGGGAGGGGCCACTTTATTCTTCACCACTTTCACCCGTACCTGGTTTCCTTTCACCTCTTCTCCGTCTTTCAGCTGACCGATGCGTCGGATATCGACGCGTACGGAAGCATAGAACTTCAGGGCATTCCCACCGGTAGTTGTTTCCGGATTGCCGAACATGACGCCGATTTTGTCGCGCAGCTGATTGATGAAGATGCAGGTCGTATTCGTTTTATTGATGGCTCCCGTCAGCTTGCGCAAGGCCTGCGACATCAGGCGTGCCTGCAGGCCCATCTTGCTGTCGCCCATCTCGCCTTCCAGTTCGGCTTTGGGCGTGAGGGCGGCTACCGAGTCGATGACGATAATATCCACGGCCGACGAGCGGATCAATTGTTCGGCAATCTCCAGCGCCTGCTCTCCGCTATCGGGCTGCGAGATATAGAGGTTGTTGATATCGACGCCCAGCTTTTCGGCATAGAAACGGTCGAAGGCATGTTCGGCATCGATAAAGGCGGCTACGCCCCCTGCTTTCTGGGCTTCGGCAATGGCATGGATGGCCAGTGTAGTCTTACCCGACGACTCCGGCCCGAATATCTCAATCACCCGCCCGCGGGGATAGCCACCTACGCCTAAGGCTGCATTCAGGGCGATGGAGCCGCTGGGGATTACTTCTATCTGTTCGACTGTTTCGTCGCCCATTTTCATGATCGAGCCTTTCCCATAGGTCTTTTCGATTTTATCCATGGCTGCACGGAGCGCTTTCAGTTTATCCGCATTTACCGCAGACTTTCCTGTTTCTTCCATCCTGTTTTTGTTTTCTTCTTTCGACATAATTTCTTGTTTTTGCGTAAGGTTTTTTTTATGATTCTAAATTATAATTCCAGGTCTATATTGAATCGTTCGTGCCAGGGCAGTCCCTGTTCGTTCAGTTCTTTCATGAAAGGGTCGGGGTCGAACTCTTCTACGTTCCATACGCCCGGTTTCTTCCATAGGCCCTGCATGAACAGTTTGGCCCCGATCATGGCAGGTACGCCTGTGGTATAGCTTACAGCCTGTGCGCCTGTTTCTTTATAGGCTGCTTCGTGGCTGCAATTATTATAGACGTAGTACGTCTGTTCTTTCCCGTCTTTCAGTCCGCGTATGCGGCAGCCGATGGAGGTCTGTCCGGTATAGTTTTCTCCCAGCTCGCCCGGGTCCGGCAATACGGCTTTCAGGAACTGGATGGGTACGATCTCTATCCCCTTGTACAGGATGGGGTCGATACGGCTCATTCCGATATTCTGTATCACGCGGAGGTGTGTCAGGTATTCCTGCCCGAAGGTCATCCAGAAACGTGCGCGGCGGAGCGTAGGGAAGTTTTTCACTAAGCTTTCCAGTTCTTCGTGATACATCAGGTACGACTCTTTCGGCCCGACTTCCGGATAGGTCAGCGCCCGGTGCACTGCGAGCGGGTCTGTTTCTTTCCATTCCCCGTTCTCGTAATACTTTCCGCGCTGGGTGATCTCGCGTATGTTGATTTCCGGATTGAAGTTGGTAGCGAAGGCCTTGTGATGGTCTCCGGCATTACAATCTACGATGTCCAGAGAGTGTATTTCGTCGAAATGATGCCGGGCGGCGTATGCGGTATAGACGCCTGTAACGCCTGGGTCGAAGCCACAGCCCAGGATGGCTGTCAGCCCCGCCTTTCCGAAGCGGTCGTTGTATGCCCATTGCCAGCTGTACTGATACTTAGCTTCGTCGAGCGGTTCGTAATTAGCCGTGTCCAGATAACTGACCCCATAGGCTAAACAAGCGTCCATGACAGAGAGGTCCTGATACGGCAAGGCCAGGTTTACCACTAAATCCGGCTTAAATTCTCCGAACAGCGCGACAAGCTCATCCGGCTTGTCGGCATCCACCCGCGCCGTGCGTATGTTTACGTTGGTAATATCAGCCGCGATTTTGTCGGCTTTGCTTTGGGTGCGCGTAGCAAGCAGTATGTCGGTAAAGACATCCGGATTCATCGCCATTTTCTTAACTGCCACGGTGCTAACGCCTCCTGCCCCGATTACTAAAACTTTTCCCATGTACTTTGATATAAAATTGAAAGGACAAATATAGGATTAATCTTCCAATAACTTAACGTTTCCGGATGTATTTCCCGGCAAACGCATGTAAAATTACCGGAAAGCGATTACCGGCTTTCCAGCCATTCCCGGATGGCTTCAACGAGGCATTGGTTCTCAGCGCTCGCTTGGGTGGACAGGCGGAAGTAGGTCTCGTCCAGACCCTGGAAATTGGCAGCGTCGCGTATGAGGATGCCGTGACGCTCCATAAGGTATTGCTTCAGAGCAGAGGCCGTCCCCTGCTTCAGGCGGACTAAGAAAAAGGTGGTACCGGTAGGGAGCACTTCCAGGCCATCAAGCTTATTGAGCTGGTAAATCAGTTCGGCTGTTTCGCGTTGCCATTTACGGATGGGCAGTGTGAATTGAGCCGGGTGGATGAGTATGTATTTGCTGGCTTCGATAGCCAGGGCATTGACCGACCAGGGAATGAGGTATCTACCGACTTCCTTCGTCACAGCCGGAGAACCCATGATATACCCTACGCGCAGGCCGGGGACATTGTAAGCGCTGGAGATAGACTGCACGATTATCAGATTCTTATTCGCATGCAGGTCGGAGGGCTTCAGCATATCTTCCGTCGTAAAAGCTGCGTAAGCCTGGTCTATGATAAATGTCGTATGCAGGTTGGCAGCGATCAGTTTCAGAAGCTCCGAACGATGGATCAGTCGGCCATCGGGATTATTGGGATTGCCTATCCAGCAAAAGTCTTGCCCTTCGAGTGTGAGTTCAGACAAGTCTTCCGAGCCGGAGAAGTAAGTGATCGCATGCTCATGCAGGCGGCAGGCGTCTTCATACTCGGCGAAAGAAGGGACAAAGAGGGTGGACTTTGCGCCTTTCCAGGCCTGTGCCAGCAGATAGAAAGCCGTGACGGAACCATTCGTCACCACCACATTCTCTTCCTTTATCTCAAACCGGCGGGCCAGCAGCCGTTTCAGACCGGATGCTTCGGGATCAGGGTAATGCGTAAGTTTGCCAAATTGCGTATGCAAATGCTCCGTTAACTTTTCAAGGTTAGCGCCATGCCATACATTTGAACTGAAATTAATTTTTACTTCCTGCTGGAAATTATAAAAGTCGTCGCCGTGTCCGAATAGCATATTCTTTTGTTTTTATAATCTGAGTCCGGGATAAGTTTCAATCAACTTATTCCCGGACAAAACTACTGATATTTTCCGTATTGCAGACGATTTCCGGGAAAGATTTTTTCCGGGAAGCAAAAACATATTGCAGACAAATCCCTCACTCCTTCACAAGGGATATAAGCCTTTGGTTGACACTTTGTTAAGGTGTGAAGGATGGGAAGCCCGTCCGGAAAAAAATTGCTCCCGTCCGGGAAAAATTCGCTCCTGTCCGGAAAAAATTCGCTCCCGTCCGGGAATAAACCGGACGGGAGCGAAATAGTATAAGTTCCGGAGGGATCGGGCTTATCGTCCGTAAAGATGTTTGGCCGAAGGGACGAAGATGACGTTCAGCTCCGGCTCCGGCATCCAATCCGCATCGATCGGGAACATGGGCCGGATGATATGCTTGTAGGGAAGACTCTTGAAATCCTGATCCACGCTTCCGCGCGTGAAAGCCATCACCCAGTCGGCTTTCATATTA
The DNA here is from genome assembly GCA_031269535.1 of Tannerellaceae bacterium. Classification (GTDB taxonomy): domain Bacteria; phylum Bacteroidota; class Bacteroidia; order Bacteroidales; family Tannerellaceae; genus DFXE01. The sequence continues at coordinate 2,615 of JAISZA010000069.1, read as the reverse complement.
TACCATTGGTTGACTAAGTATCCTTGTTTGACCATGACAATATCCATTTTACTGGGATCGACTCCGGAGCCTGTCAGGTTAGGGGTAGGAGAAGAGGTTCCCACGACTACATAAATGCTTCCTGTCTTGATAATGGCTATGTTATTGTATCGGCCTCGCGGGGATTGACCTCCGGCTGTCGGGTTCTGTTCCGGAGCAGGACTGACGTACACGACCGTACCCGATAAAAAAATGGGAGGTTCATAAGAATTGTCTGTCATAGCCCCTACATACCCCTCTGCATGATTGCCGACACCTGCTTTCCGGGCTGCTTCCACCATCTCGCTTCCCGGAATAGAACAATAAAGCACGCTTTTGCCGTTGGGCGACCGGAACTCCGGACGTTTCAGCAGCCGGGCTAATGTCCAGGTTACCTCGCCCGATCCGCCACCGCCGGGATTATCACCCATATCGCTGATGAAGAAAGGTTTTTTATCACTGGCTACGGCCAGGTCAAGACATTTTTCAAGTTCATATCCGGGCGCTTCCAGAGTGAATTGGTTGCGGACATCCCAGAATTTCTGCGCCAGCTTCTTGGCGCCGGCGCTTACCTGTTCCTTATCGTCGCCTACCACCATGACAACGCCCTGGTTGCGGCGATCGTCTCCCCATACATAACCGATCCAGATACCGGCATCCAGCACGCCGGGCATCGCTTCCACTTCGGGAACCAGGGCGTAGAGTGACTTGGCCGGTTCGGCACGGGTACTCGACCACTCGCCGGACACTAATACCGGCACGGCCACCCACGCCTTATAGGCCGGACGTCCCTTGCCGGAGGTCAGGCGATCGAGCAGGTTCACCACGCCGCGGCGGTGCGATTCGCGGCTGTCGTCGTGAGGCGCCTTGCGGAAGGTCGTGATGATGTCGGAATAGAGGGCTACACGGTCGGAAACATTGCCGTGAAGGTCCATCGTTGTACTGACAAGGACATCGTGCCCGATGATGCCACGAACCTTTTCCATAAAGATACCTTCCGGATCGTCGATGCCATCCACGCTACAGGCCCCATGGTTGAAAAACCAGAACGCATCGTAAGGCTTATTCCTTTCGATTATTTCAAGCGCCTGGTTGACAAACGCCTCGTACGATTCGCGCGTAACAGGTCCGCGACCGCTACCGCGGCCCATTAAAGAAGGGAGCCAGGTCGCGGCTTGCCCCATGGCCGAATCCGGACTCAGATAATCCGGCAAATTAAGCGGACTCCCAACGATCGATTGCCGGTTGGGCATAAAAACACTGTTCTCAATCTGAATGCCGGCTATACCGATACGGTATTTCTTTTGTTGTGCGGAAACCTCACTGCCAAATGATACTATCAACAGGCCGATCAGCAAAAAGGGAATCATTTTTTTCGTCTTCATTATTTAATAGGATAATCTGTATAATATTTGTCGATATATTTTTTGAACAGGTTCAAACTCTCAATACACGATTGAATCGGGTCTGCTTTTCCTTCGAATTCGAGCGTGATATATCCGCGATAGCTGACATCATAGAATTGCTTGATAATCCGGTCATAGTCCAAGTCTAACGAATACCAGGTTCCTCCGCCTTGATATGTTTTGCAGGAAACAAAGACACAGTCCGGCAGAACCTTGGCAATCTTGTCGTACGGTTCTTCCAGGAAGTTACCCGTATCCAAGAGGAACTTCAGCCATTCCGAACGGACGCTGTTTTTAATACGAATCATGCCCTCCGGCGTTCCTGCAATTCCCCAGTGGTTTTCCAATGCCATCACCACTCCGCATTTTTCAGCCGTCGGGATACATTTGTAAATACAATCCTGCACCCAGCCAAAGCCGTCGTCTTCGGTGTATCCTTCAATAAGAGGCTCTATGCCGCGCGCTTTCATCAGGTCGTTAAACGAGCCTGTCGTTCCCCACGTACCGGAATTAAGGCGGATAGCAGGAATACCCATATTATAGGCCAGTTCCAGGCAACGGATGGTATGCTCAACCATTCGTTGGCGATATTCGGGATGCGGATCTACGAAGTCCTGGTGGATGGACAGACAAGCCAGCGCAATGCCATTACGGTAAGCCAGTTGTTTGAGTTTCTGACAATAGGCATTGTCTTCGGCAGGCATACTCCGGTGAAGGATATCCACGGCATCAATGCCGAAATCGGCGGCTTGGATGATACTTTTTTCAATGCCATCCGGATCACGGCGGAAACTTTGCAGGCTATACGTAGAGACACACAGTTTGGGACGTCCTTTGACCGTGCCGGAGGCAGGGGATAGCGGCTGTGCCGGAGCAGCAGCTCCTTCGGATGCGGCTGCCTTGACAAAAGCAGGCAGACTTGCGCTTGCAGCTCCGGCTACACCGGCAGCAAGGAATGAACGACGAGTGAGTTTCATGTTGAATACGTTTTAAATTTATTTATTTGTACAGTATGAGAATCAGCAGCTCTTGGCAGCTACCGATTCTCATATGCAAATATCGTTAATATTTTGGATTCTGCGTCAGGTTGGGATTGATTGATAATTCGCTGCTTGCGATGGGGATCAGGTTATCACGTCCGAGATCATACCCATTGGCAAACTTGGTTTCAATCTTCTGTCCCAATGCGCC
>JAISZA010000043.1 GCA_031269535.1 Tannerellaceae bacterium | reverse complement strand
ACGGGGCGTCATTGCGAACCCGGAGGGTGAAGCAATCCAGAGCGGGCACCCTGGATTGCTTCGTACCTCGCAATGACGATAGAAATCCATTGAATCTGCGACAATTTGAATTGCACCCTACAAATAGCCGGGTTTCAGCAAGGCCCCAAGTCATTCATTCCCGGCTTTTCAGGAAATCCTCCACATCACTATCGGGTGAGTTCATGAAGTAATTCTTTGCGTAGCCCGTATAATATGTAAGAGCCGTGATCCTCCAAAAGACGGTGGTTTGAAAGCAGGTTCCGGGCCATAAAACAGGCTGTTACTTTATGTTGTAACAGCCTGTTTTTCTGATTCTTGTCCGCGGAAAGAGGGGGATTCGAACCCCCGGTACAGTATCCCGTACGACAGTTTAGCAAACTGTTGGTTTAAGCCACTCACCCATCTTTCCGGTTTTTCCGGTGTATGCTTTGAAACAATGCGCGGCAAAGATAGAAGTATATTTCTGAATAAACAAAGTTTTTCTACCCTAATTTTAAAGAAAAAGATAGTACATTTACAGCCGATTTCTGACTTTCAACTGAATATTTTTATGAATAAACAAAAGAGAATGAAAGGTTTTATCCTTGCCGGAGCCGTGTTGTTCTTTATCTTCGCCGCAGGAACGGGGATATACCGCTTATTGTATGCACCGGGGTTTGCCAATAAAGAAACAGTGTATCTGTATATCGACCGTCAGATAGGTTTCGACAAGCTCTGCCGGCTGCTGACGGATTCGGCGGGGATAAGTCGTCCGGATGATTTTAAGCTGCTGGCCAGGCTTCTGAAGTATCCTGAAAATATGAAGACCGGGAAGTACGCCCTGACTCCGGGCATGAGCTATCCGGCCTTACTGAATCAGTTGCGCAGAGGTCAGCAGGCGACTACACGGCTGACTTTTCATAATATCCGTTTCCTCGACGATCTGGCCGGACGAATAGCCGAACAACTCATGATCGGTAAAGAAGAACTGCTCCAATGGCTGAACGACCCGGATTACTGCCGCTCCTTAGGATTCACAACAGAGACTATCGGCGCACTCTTTATCCCCGATACCTACGAGGTGTACTGGAACATCACGGCAGAGAACCTCCTGCAACGCATGAAGCGCGAATACGATGCCTTCTGGACGGAGGAGCGTAAACAAAAAGCTGCCGACATCCATCTTACACCGGTAGAAACGGCTATCCTGGCATCTGTCGTGGAGGAAGAAACTGCTGCCGCCGACGAGTATCCTGTCGTAGCCGGGCTTTATCTGAACCGCCTCAGGCAAGGAATCCCCCTCCAAGCCGACCCGACGATCCGATTTGCTGTCGGAGATTATGCTCTCCGGCGTATCCTGTTCGAACACCTGGCAATCGAATCGCCCTATAATACCTATAAATACGCCGGATTGCCTCCGGGACTGCTCAGAATCCCTTCGGCCAGAGGTATCGACGGCGTATTGAATCATGCAAAGCACCACTATCTGTATATGTGCGCGAAAGAGGACCTCTCGGGAAGGCATAACTTTGCCGTCACACTCGCGGAACATAACCGGAATGCGAACCGCTACCATGCCGAACTGAACAGGAGAAACATTCGGCGCTGAACGATACCTTAGTTTTGTAAAAACTTCTATCTTTGATGCTTAATTTATAATATTTACATTTTAATGGGAAAACATTTATTCTTGGGAGATGAGGCAATAGCACAGGCTGCTATCGATGCCGGCCTGTCGGGCGTTTATGCCTATCCGGGGACTCCTTCTACCGAAATTACAGAATACATTCAAAACTCAGCAACAGCCGGCGAAAGAGGAATACACAGCCGCTGGAGCGTCAATGAGAAAACAGCGCTCGAAGCGGCCCTGGGAATGAGCTACGCAGGGAAACGCGCACTTTGCTGCATGAAACACGTAGGGCTGAACGTGGCCGCCGACTGCTTTATGAACGCAGCCATGAGCGGTATCCATGGCGGACTGATTATTCTTACGGCCGACGACCCTTCGATGCACTCCTCACAAAACGAGCAAGACAACCGCGTGCTGGGTAATTTCGCGATGATTCCCATTCTTGAGCCTTCCAGCCAGCAGGAGGCATACGATATGACCTACGAGGGCTTCGGTCTGTCTGAGAAATTGGGTTACCCTATCCTGATGCGTATCACTACCCGCATGGCACATTCGCGCGCCGGTGTGGAAACCCGTCCGCCCAGGGAACAAAACCCGCTGCACTTCCCCGAAGACGGCAAGCAACGCTTCATCCTCCTGCCCGCACTGGCAAGAAAACGTTTCAAAGCCTTACTGGCTGCCCAGGATAGCTTTATCCGCGAATCGGAAACATCCTTATACAATACCTACTTCGATGCACCCGACAAAACGCTGGGTATCCTTACGACAGGCATCGCGTTTAACTACCTTTCCGAGAATTATCCCGGAGGCTTTCAACACCCCGTACTGAAAATCTGCCAATACCCCCTGCCCCGCAAACAGATAGAACGGCTCGCCGGCGACTGCGGGGCGATCCTCGTACTCGAAGAAGGCTACCCGGTGGTGGAGGAACAACTGAAAGGGTTTCTCGGTAGGGGAATCAGCATACACGGGCGACTCGACGGGACGCTCCGGCGCGAGGGCGAACTCACACCGGACAGCGTAGGAAAAGCCCTGGGGAAAGACGTAAACAGCTATTACTCCGTACCGGAAATAGTGGTGCAGAGACCACCGGCACTCTGTACGGGATGCGGCCACCGCGATGTATATGAAGCACTGAACGAGGTGATCAACACCTACCAGGGAGCAAAAGTATTCAGCGATATCGGCTGCTATACGCTGGGTGCTTTGCCGCCTTTCCGCGCAATAGACTCCTGTATCGACATGGGTGCTTCTATCACGATGGCCAAAGGAGCAGCCGACGCAGGAGCTTTCCCGGCTGTATGCGTCATCGGAGACTCTACCTTCACACATTCGGGTATGACCGGACTGCTGGATTGCGTGAACGAACAGACTCCCGTAACAATCATCATCTCCGACAACGAAACAACAGGCATGACCGGAGGGCAAGACTCTGCCGGAACCGGACGCCTCGAAGCTATCTGTGAGGGAATCGGGGTAGCGCCCGGACATATCCGCGTCATGATCCCCCTGAAAAAGAATTACGAAGAGATGAAACGTATTATCCGCGAAGAAATTGAATATAAAGGAGTATCCGTATTGATACCCCGCCGCGAATGTATCCAGACACTCAAAAGAAAACATCCTGCCAAGAAATAAGAAGATGAAAACAGATATCATACTCTCAGGCGTAGGAGGGCAGGGCATCCTCTCTATCGCCGCTGTCATAGGAGAAGCAGCCCTGAAAGAAGGCCTTTATATGAAGCAATCCGAAGTACATGGCATGAGCCAGCGGGGCGGCGACGTGCAATCCCACCTCAGGCTCTCAGACCATCCGATTGCCTCCGACCTGATCCCCCGGGGGCAAGCCGACCTCATCATCTCACTCGAACCCATGGAAAGCCTGCGCTACCTGCCTTACCTGAAGAAAGAAGGCTGGGTAGTCACGAACGCACAGGCCTACGTCAATATCCCCGATTATCCCGGAATGGAAAGCATAAGGGCCGAGCTGGATAAACTGATACGCAAGGTCGTACTCGATGTCGAAAACCTGGCTAAAGAGGCAGGCTCTGCACGGGCAGCCAATATCGTCATGCTGGGAGCCGCTACCCCTTTCCTCGGCATTGAATACACCCGGATAGAAGAAGGCATCCGGACTGTCTTCCGCCGGAAAGGAGAAGAGGTGGTTGCCCTCAACCTCAAAGCGCTCAGGGCAGGCTTCGGGGCAGCCAGACAACTGACCGACGGGAATCAATAGCTGTGTGGCTGAGAATATACAATTAAAACAATATAAATATGAAAGCACATGATGTCATTTATCTAAGCCTATTCTGTGTGATATCGATGCATGCAACTACTCTATCCTCACAAAATCAGGAAACAGAACCATCCCTGCAAAAGGAATCGGTAATGATCGGCAAAAAATATACCGGGGCGGAAGACCTGGGTATGTACCACTTCTTTTCGGCTATAGTCGGAAAATCCTATCTTCTGGAAGCATTCTCTACTTCCGGCGAAGAGTTCGATGCAAAACATATACACGTTTTTCTCGTTGAGTCGAAAGGCGATATGGAAGAAAGGACGATCGTTGACGAACTGCTTTTCGACAGGAATACGAGCGATTCATTCAGCTACGTGCCTATATACGACAAATTGTCGAACAGCAAAAAAGAATACTTCGCCCGCTTCGCCTCAGAAAACAGCCGGCTTGTACTGAAAGAAATCTATGAATGCGACATCGAACGGAAAAAGATTATCACACGTCCACCCCTCCCCGGTATGCAGATAGAGCTTGAAGATTTCTGATTCTCCTCCGCAGGCAGGCAGGGGGCATCATTGTTCATTTAGCAGCCCGAGCAGCATCAGCAAAGCCGTGTTTGCAGTGCGGCTGATATTCATTTCGCGAATCGTACCGAACCGGTAACATTCGGAGACGATCCGGTCGTTGACGCAGGCAGCTATCCATACGGTTCCTACCGGCTTACCGGGAGTTCCTCCTCCGGGGCCTGCAAGGCCGGAAGTGGCCAGGGCGCAATCGCAGTGCAAGGCCCGGAGGGCTCCCAGCGCCATGTGTTCGACGACTATCCGGCTGACGGCTCCGTATGCCTGCAAGTCTCTTTCGGGCACACCCAGTACCCTGCTTTTAACCTGATTACCATACGCCACCACACTGCCGGTGAAATAGCGCGAACTACCGGCCACCGACGTTATCATCGAGGCAATGCGCCCTCCGGTGCAGCTCTCGGCCGTACCCATCGTCAGGCCCCGGGCAAGGAGGGCATCTCCGATCAGTTCTTCCGGCGCCTTGTCTTCTCCTGCGGAAAGAATATGGCCGGCGAGCAGTCCGTGCAGTTTCTCCTTTTGCCGGGCAACAGACTGCGAAGCCTCTTCTTCACTGCCGGCATAGGCCGACAGGCGCAGGCGTACCAGTCCGGGCTGAGGCAGGTAAGCCAGTTTCATAAAAGAAGGCAGTTCGTTTTCGAACGACTCCAGCTGCATAGCCAGAGCAGACTCGCCGTATCCGCTCACCCAGATCGTCTGATGACGGATAAAGACATGGCTCCGGTAAGCCTGCTTCAGGCGGGGAACGACCTCGTTGGTCATCAGCCATTTCATCTCATGAGGGACGCCGGGCATGGCAATCAGCGCCTTCCCCCCGCGTTCGAACCACAGGCAAGGGGCTGTCCCTGCGCGGTTACAGACAATCGTACATTTATCAGGCACCATCGCCTGGTCGCGTGTCAGCGGGTTCATCGTGCGGCCCGAATGTTCGAACAGATACAGAATATTTTGATAGACTTCTTCGGAAAAATGCAGTCCGCTATCGAAGTACCGGCAAAGCGTATTCCGGGTAATATCGTCGCGCGTCGGGCCGATGCCTCCTGTGAGCAATACAATCTGCGCCCGTTCCATAGCCGTGCCGACCGCTTCCAGTATATCGGCTTCCACATCCCCCACCGCAGTCTTCCGTATCACACGAAAGCCTTCTTTCTCTAATTGCCCGCCCATCCAGGCTGAGTTGGTATCGACTACCTGCCCAATCAGCAGTTCATCTCCGATTGTTATAATTTCTACATTCATAAGTTATTTTATTAGGGTGTATTTGACTACGTCGGTTTTCAATTCAGATTGTCGTTCTATCGTCCTTGCGAGGTATGAAGCAATCCGGGCTGCCCGGGCCGTCCTTGCGAGAACCGACCCATAAACGGGGAAAAAGGGGAAAGACGAAAGCATATAATATATTGATTGTTTCGTCCTTGCGAGGTACGAAGCAATCCAGGGTGCCCGCTCTGGATTGCTTCGTACCTCGCAATGACGATAGAAATCCCTTGAATCTGCGACAATTTGAATTGAAAATCGACGTAGTCAAATGTACCTGCTCCCATCCCGTGGAGGAGGGAATTGCCGGCCCTTGCCGATCGCACGGGGATGCCCCTGCGAGTCGCGGGGACGCCCCTCTGAGTCGCGGGGACGCCCCTATGAGTCGCGGGGACGCCCCTATGAGTCGCGGGGACGCCCCTGCGCGTTGCAGGGATGCCCGCCAATCTGTTGCTGAAATGTATTGAATTACTGCCATAAAAACGTAAATAAAACAGTGATATTAAAACCTGCGTCAAAGATAGGAAAAAGAAAACAAGGAGAAAAATTTAATGGTAAAAAATATCGGTTGATTTATATAATTTATCAAAATTTTCTCACTGCATTTATAAGCAGAATAAAAAACTCCTTGAAATTGAAATATTTAAAACAATATGGGTACATTTGACTGCGTCGGTAGTTTGTGGCCGGAATACATTAAGTATTATTAATAGGCTGTTTTCGTAAGTGGAGTATTAAAAAACTACCTTTGCGCCCGAATAACTTTAAGAATGAAAGAAAAGTTCGGTTATATAATACATGTATTGTTTATTTGGGTTCTTTTCATCGCTGGAACATTTGTATCTAACGCTCAAAGTATAACAACAGCCATGGGTGTGGTGAGAGATTCAATTACCGGAGAACCTCTTTCGTATGTCTCTGTTCTTTTTGAGAAATCAACGATCGGCACAATGACCGACGATTACGGACGTTTCACCCTGAGCAACGACAAGGGGCTGGTCCGTCTGCTCGTTTCTTCACTGGGATATAGTGAAAAAATTATCACCCTGAAAGCCGGGCAAAAGAACGAGAATTTAGACATACGGATACGCCCCTCCTCTTTCGAACTGAGCGAAGTCTTCATCAAACCGACCCGCGAACATTATTCAAGGAAAAACAATCCCGCCGTCGATCTGATCCGCCAGGTGATTGAACATAAGAATGAGAACCGTATCGAAGCCCGAGACGAATACGAAGCCGAGATGTACGAGAAACTCAGCTTGTCGCTGGATAATTTCAATCCCGATTTTGAGAAAAACAAAATCTGGAAAAAACTGAAATTCGTCAAAAACTATATGGATACATCCGAAATAACAGGCAAACCGATACTGACACTCTCTATACGCGAAAGCCTTTCGGATATCTATTACCGCAAAAAACCCGAAACACAGAAAACAATCGTAAAAGCCAAACAGATGCAAGGCATCGACCAGACGATAGATGAGGGAGGCATTACTTCGAACCTGGAGGAGATATTCAAAAGCATCAATCTGTTCGACAACAATATAAAGATACTGCTCAACAGCTTTGTCAGCCCTTTGTCGTCGCTGTTGGCTACTTCTTACTACAAATATTATATTATGGATACGCTCGAAGTAGCGGGCGACCCTTGTGTCGATCTGGCCTTTGTGCCGGTCAACAGCCAGAGCTACGGCTTTACGGGAAGGCTGTATATTACCCTCGACGGTAAGTATTCGGTAAAGAAGTTCCGCCTGAATACGCCGCAGAATATCAATCTCAATTTCGTGAACAACCTCCATATAGAGCAGGAGTTTAAGCGTATGCCTGATAGCACCTGGGTGGTGGGCACCGAAAATACCTACCTTAATTTCTATTTTATCGAAGGAGCGCAGCAGCTTTATGCGCACCAGCTCCGGGTGTATAACAACTATAAGTTCAGGGTCGAAAAGGGAGATTCTATATTCGGACTTTTAGGCTCCGTGCACGTCCTGCCCGAAGCGACTGAGCATCCGGATTCTTTCTGGGTGAACAACCGCCACGTCCCTCTGGGAAAGAAAGAGGATGTACTCGACGATCTGCTGAACGAGCTGCGTAAAATACCGGCCTTCAATGCCATCATCAAAACAGCCGAAATACTCATCTCCGGCTATATACAAACCGGCCCCATACGCGAATCAAACTATTTCGACATAGGCCCCATGAATACCATTTTCAATGCGAACCGCCTGGAAGGCTTCCGTATGCGCGTCGGAGGAATGACAACGGCCCACCTCCATCCGCACCTCTTTGCCTCCGGATACCTGGCTTACGGTATGGACGACCGGAAATTCAAATACAACAGCAAACTGACGTACAGCTTCGATAAGAAGAAGTATCACGAAGGAGAAATACCGGTGAATAACCTCTCGCTGATACACGAATACGATGTGTACACGCCGGGCCAGGATTTCCTTTTCACCAGCAAAGACAATATGTTTGTGGCCTGGAAAGTAGGCGATCCGGTGATCCACATGAACTACGTACGGAAAAGCATGATACAGTACGAAAAAGAATGGCTCAACGGGCTTAGTTTCAAGACATGGGTGCGCCACCAGGATGAAGAAGCAGCCGGAGCGCTCCAGTACATCCAGAGCGACGCGGAGGGCAATACGTGGCGGCAGCGAAGCATCACTTCCTCGGAAGCAGGCGCCCAGATACGTTTTGCCCCCGGTGAGCGGGCTTACGCCGGGCGCAAAGGGAAAGAGTCTCTTTTCAATGTCTCGAAAGACGCTCCGGTATTCAAACTCTCGCATCAGACCGGCCTAAAAGGAGTCTTGGGCAGCGATTACAATTATAACCGTACGGAGTTCAGCACCGAGAAGCGCATCTGGCTCTCCTCCTTCGGACATATCGACGCCCAGCTGAAGGCGGGTAAAATATGGGAGCGGGTCCCTTTCCCCCTGCTCGTACTTCCCAATACCAACCAGTCTATAACCATTCAGCCCGAAGCTTTCCATGTCATGCGTGCGATGGAATTTGTGGCCGACCAATACGTCGCATTAACCGCCACCTACTATCTGAAAGGCTGGATACTCAACCGTATCCCCGGCGTCCGGTGGCTGAAGTTCCGCGAAGTAGTCTCTTTCAACGGTATCTACGGCAGCCTGTCGGATAAAAACAACCCGGAGCTGCGGAGCGAAGGCCTTTTCCTCTTGCCCGAAGGCACAAAGGGGTTAGGCAATAAACCTTATATGGAAGTCAGTTTCGGACTGGAAAATATCCTCAAAATCCTGCGCATCGACTACTACCGGAGGCTCACCTATCTGGACAGCCCGGGCGCCCGGAGAGACGGCGTCCGCATCGCGCTTCGTTTCTCTTTTTAAACAACCCAGGGCGTTGGAACCCAGGGCGTTGCCATGGGTATAAAACGGAATAATCCGGTGTGCGCCCTGAAAGGGCAGTATGCTGTTTTCACCTCACTATTTTAAATCGCGCGAAGTATAAAAAAGAGCCTGTTTCTCCATATAAATCTGAATCAGACGGGGGACGGCATAATCGCCCAGGGCTTCGCAGGGAACCCGGATACACGACAAGGGCAGCAGGGCTTCGGGGAGTTTCTCTGTCTCCACGTAGTAAAAAGCAGCGTAAAGTATCTGGTGCGAGAGTACATGCTTGAGGCCCGATAAGACCGGCGATACCTGCAGGTCGCCGGCGCCGGCAAACAAACGGCGGAAATCCCCCGTGGCCTGCAAGCCGGCGAAACCGACAGGCGTATCTGTTTCTATCAGTGGAAATTCGTATAATCCTTCCCAGATATCCTTCCCCGAGCGGCGGTGCAGCCAGGTAGTTCCCCGGTGTACGATATGCAGGTAGTGGAAATAGCGGGTTCGTGTTTGGGTCTTGTGCTGTCTGACCGGATAGGCCTGCGGCGTACCGGCGGCATATCCCAGGCATTTACTTTGGAGAGGGCAGCGGAGGCAATCCGGCTGCTGAGGCACGCAATGCAAGGCTCCGAATTCCATCATGGCCTGGTTGTGCAGCCCGGCCTTCGCCGGAGGCAGGAGGGAAGCGGCCAGGGCCGTAAATTCTTTCTTCCCCTTGCCGGTATCTATCGGTGTATCCACGGCGAAGAGGCGGGAGAGCAGGCGGAACACATTCCCGTCGACAACCGGATAAGGCTGGTTCCACACAAAAGAAACGATAGCCGCCGCCGTATATTCGCCGATTCCCTGAAGGGATAAGATATCGCTGTATGCGGCAGGAAAACAGCCTCCGAAACGTTCCACGATGCTGCGGGCGGCGGCATGGAGGTTGCGCGCCCGGCTGTAATAGCCTAATCCCTGCCAGTACTTCAGTACCTCATCCTCTGCAGCGCAGGCCAGCGAGTGTAGGTCGGGGAAGCGTCCGGTGAAACGCAGGAAATAATCCATTCCCTGCGCTACCCGTGTCTGTTGCAGGATAATCTCTGAGACCCAGATGATATAAGGGTCGTTCGTGTGTCGCCAGGGCAAGTCTCGTTTATGCTCTTGATACCAGTTTATCAGGATGTTGCTGATCTCCATTACAACCCTTTGGCTTTGGCCTCGTCCCAGATGGCATCCATTTCTTCGAGCGACAGGTCTTTCAGCGGGCGGCCTGTTTTCCGGGTCTGCTCTTCCAGGTAGCTGAAGCGTCGTATGAACTTCCGGTTCGTCCGCTCCAGGGCATTATCGGGATTGATCTGATAGAGGCGTGCGGCATTGATGAGGCTGAAGAAGAGGTCGCCGAATTCGGCTTCCATGCGGTCGGCATCCATCCGGTTGATTTCAGCCTTCAGTTCGGTAAATTCTTCGAGCACCTTGTCCCATACCTGTTCGCGTTGTTCCCAGTCGAAGCCTGCGTTCCGGGCTTTATCCTGTATGCGGTGTGCTTTTACGAGTGAAGGGAGCGAAGCGGGTACGCCTTCCAGCACGGTTTTGTTGCCGCCTTTCTCTTTCAGTTTGAGCTGTTCCCAGCTCTGTTCCACCTTCGCACTGCTGTCGGCCGTTTCGCCGGCGAAGACGTGCGGATGGCGGTAGATCAGCTTGCGGCACAATACATCGCATACCGAGCGGATGTCGAAAGCGCCTTTCTCTTCTCCTATTTTCGCGTAGAACACAATATGCAGCAGCAAATCTCCCAGTTCTTTCTCTATGTCGGCATTGTCGTTGCGGATAATCGCGTCGCAGAGTTCGTATGTTTCCTCTATTGTATTGGGCCGGAGGCTTTCATTGGTTTGTTTTCTGTCCCAGGGGCACTTCAGGCGTAACTCGTCGAGAATGTCCAACAGGCGCCCGAAGGCTTTCATTTGTTCGTCACGGGTGGTAGTTTGCCAGTCCATCTTTCAGGAATTTTATGTATTGGGTAATGTCTTCATTGTATGCGTAAGAGGGGCCGAGGGGCTTCCCTTTGTTGTCGAGCAATACGTAGAAAGGCTGAGCATTGGCTCCGAATTTGCTACGTTGCAGATAGCTCCATTTATCACCAATGGTTTTCAGTTTGCGCCTTTTGCCGTATTCCTCTATCTCGATTGTCTGGGGTAGTTTTGTTTTATCATCCACGAAAAGGGTGATCAGTACGTATTCTTTCTCAAGCAATTGCTTTACCTGTGGATGCGTCCATACGGATGCTTCCATCTTCCGGCAGTTCACGCAGCCGAAGCCCGAAAAGTCTATCATCACCGGCCGCCCTGTCTGCCTGGCATACAGCATACCGGTGTCGTAATCGTCGAAAGCGGCATGTACTTCATCCTCATACAGGTTGAAATCCTGCGTATATAAAGGCGGGGCAAAGGCGCTGATGGATTTCAGCGGAGCACCCCATAATCCGGGAATCATATAAACGGCAAAGGCGAATGAGACTATCGCCAGGAAAAGACGGGGAACGGAAAGGTGCTTCCATTCGCTGTCGTGCGCAAACCGTATCTTCCCGAGTAAATACAATCCCAGCAGGGCAAAAATAATGATCCAGAGTACAAGAAACACTTCACGGTCGAGCAGCCCCCAGCCGTAAGCCAGGTCGGCCACGGAAAGAAACTTCAGCGCCAGCGCCAGCTCAAGGAATCCCAATACCACTTTCACGGCATTCAGCCATCCGCCCGACTTAGGCATACGCTGCAGGAGGTTCGGGAAGACGGCAAAAAATGCAAAAGGAACAGCGAGCGACAAGGCAAAGCCAAACATACCGACCGCCGGCCCGGCAATGCTTCCCACCGATGCCGCCTGCACCAGTAAAGTGCCGATAATAGGCCCCGTACACGAGAAGGATACCAGTACCAGGGTAAAAGCCATGAAAAAAATACTCAGCCAGCCCGTAGCCGAATCGGCTTTACGGTCGATCCGGCTTGTCCACGAAGCAGGCAATGTGAGTTCGAACGCTCCGAAGAAGGAAACGGCAAACACGACCAGCAGCAGGCAGAACAGGATATTGAATACGGCGTTCGTCGCCAGGTCGTTCAGGGCGCTCGCCCCGAAGACAGCAGTAAGTACCAATCCCATAAGCAGGTAAATAAAGATAATGGCCAAGCCGTAGGTAAGGGCGTCGCGCACGGCCTTCTTCCTGTTATGGCTACGCTTGAGGAAGAAGCTGACCGTCATCGGTATCATCGGCCATACACAGGGGGTAAGCAGGGCAATGAATCCACCCAGCAAACCGGCAAAAAAGATAAAGAGCCACGACATATCGGTAGCCGACAGGCCGGCGTCGCCAAAGGCTCTCAGCTCGTCGGTCACGGGAGACCAGAGCTCCATTCCTTCCTCCGGATTACTCCTTTGAAGGGAGGAGAGGGAGAGTCGTTCCTGCATCTGGTTTTCCTGCGCCGGAACGTCGTCGTAGGCTTCTTCGCGGGTTTCCTCCGGTGCTTCCTCCACGACGGAATCCTCCGGGGAAGAAGAGGCCGGATCGCTGGGCAGGAGGTTGTCGGTCCGTATATTTTTCCTGTCAAACCTGAAGCTTATATGCTCAGGCGGCAGGCACATCTCGTCATTACATGCCATAAATTCCACTTCGCCGGTCAGTCTGAATTTTCGTGCGTCCGTCACCTTTATCTTTTGCGTAAACGTAACCGATTCTCCATACCAGCGCAGTTCCATGTCGAATAAATCATCATATACCGAAGCCGGTTCCACCGAAGCCTCCGGTTGGCCTATCAGTTCCACCCCGTTCAAGGTCTCGAAGATGAACGAAGTAGATACCGGCCCTCCTGCCGGCAGGTTCATATCATACAGATGCCAGCCCTTATTGATGGCGGCAGTAAAAACGAGCGACTTCTCCGCCCCGCCGGAATCTTCCAGACTGATCTTCCACTTAACCGGCGTTATTATCTGCCCCTGCACAACCACCGTCGTCAGCACAGACACCATTAAAACACTAAAAAATTTCTTCATATCACTGCTTTTTTAAACAACGCAAAGATACACGTTTGTCACTTCACCTGCAAACTATAGAGTCTGGATGAATGCAATTCAAATTGTCGCATCGTCATTACGGACTATCATTGCGAAAGGGAGGGTGAAGCAATCCAGACCGGGCACACCCTGGATTGCTTCGTACCTCGCAATGACGATGGATCCAGACCGGGCACACCCTGGATTGCTTCGTACCTCGCAATGACGATAGAAATCCATTGAATCTGCGTTTCTCCTTCCTGCGGCCAGGGCTCCGGCTGCCTTAATTGCCCCGGAAGCGCACCTTCAGGTGGGGATTGACGGGGAGGGTGCAGGAGGATACCCTGACTCTTACCGGGTCGGTATAGGCTGTTCCGCATTTGTCGGATTCCATTCCCCTTCGGTACCAGGTGGTCGAAGTCGGTTGGCCGGGGTCATAGGCGGCAGCATTCGTGGCGCCTGAGATATCCGCCCACCCCGCCGGATCGTTGGGGTCGGTGCTGTTTTTCTGCCACTGGTAAGTGGTGTCATCCGGCACGTCGTCGTCGCTGCCGCTCAGCGGAGCGGCAGCCGTACCGATGCAGATCGTCTGATCGCCGGGACTGATGACTCCCGCTTCGACCCTTTGGAGGTAGGTGGTGGCCATGACCGGGATGGGATCCTGATCCATCACCAGCGTATAGTATCCCTCTTCCGTGGCGATGATGTATGAGTCAGTGCTGATAGCAGGAGTTGTCGCAGGAGGAGGAACCGTAGGAGGCAGCGTGCCGGGAGGGGTAAAGTACCATTTATAAGCCGCGGCATAGCCTCCCTGGAGGACTTCGGTGTTGCCGCACATATAGGTGGTGTCGCCTTCGGGAAACTTAAAGTCGCCGAAAGCCGAGAAGTAACCGTAGGAATTGTTTCCACCTCCGGTTCTACCCGATATATACCCGAAAGAAAAAGGGGTTAGCGTATTCTCTATCGTGACGACCTGATTATCCGCTGTGGAGGGTAAATCGAAGCGGGCAACCTCCCAATCGGATACATTTGGAACGACAAGGGGAGTCAGAGCAGCAGGAGCGTTGGTAGATCCAAAAGGGAGATTATTGTATGAGCCGTACGAGATGGTAAAACCGGACGCTTTTCCGGCACGGAAAAGCAGGAATCCCCTTCGCACTGCCGATGAAATCTGATAATACGACAGCCTCGTCTGTCCGATGGCATAGACGCTGGGCAAGACAGCTGCCCCCTCTTCGCCCTCCCCGGTTCGCTGGTAAACATAAACCGGCTTGTCGGCTTCCACATATACGGCATAGACACCGCTACCGCTACTGAGGGAGGGAAAAGTATATTTGTCGTTGCTGCTGACGGTGCCTGCCGTGCCTAATGAAATCGTAGTGTACTGATTTGCATTATCAGGATTATCATAGACTTTTACTTCTGTTGTTGTGTTAGCGTCTGTACTTATTAAGTAGAAGCGTTCCCTTTCTATAGCCGCCATATAGCCCCTGGGTACGATATAGCGTGTTCCCAGGCTGCTGATCGGGACAATCTGGTCGCCGGAAGTATCGCCGTTAACCCAGTCTTCCGTTACGGTCACGGCTATGGGTTTGTTGTTGAGAACCTTAATCTTTGTGCCCGCCAGCGATGG
The DNA here is from genome assembly GCA_031269535.1 of Tannerellaceae bacterium. GTDB lineage: Bacteria > Bacteroidota > Bacteroidia > Bacteroidales > Tannerellaceae > DFXE01. The sequence goes on along the minus strand of JAISZA010000043.1, from coordinate 2,314 downwards.
AAGTGAGTTCTGCGCATATTCCATGATTTTCAATGTCTGCCCTTTGTTGAGTGTATGAGAAAGGAGGGTATTTGCGGAGGCCGAACCGGATGCTCCGATACGAATGGCTGTCTTGGGAGTTATCTCGATCTCAGTGTTATCTTCCGTGGCGACAATATCGATCTGGTCATAGGCATTGCCCACTGTTGCTGTTGATGTATTATCCGACTGCATGGGTGCATAGAACTCGGTGCCCAGGGCCCGTTCTCCTTTCAGGGTGAAAATATCCTTTGAGCCTACACCGTTCATCATATAGTAGGCCGTTACTCTGACACTCGAAGAGATATGTATTCCGTATGTGACAACGCTGCCGGCCGAACCGCGGGGGTTTTCGATATGATTGACATTAAGCTTATTATTGACAATGTCATCAGCATTATCAAAATCCAGCTTGTACATTCCGCCGGCAGGAATCGTCCTCTGGATTACAATGGGGCTTACTCCTCCGTTGTATAGGGTAATCCTAATATCGGCACCCTGATACGAGTTGTTGGAAATAGCCAGAAAGGTAGGTCGATTGGAAGGATAACTACCATCCACGTAATCCGTGAAGTGCGGCGCAACAAACCAGAACGCCGTATCTTGAGCCCGGAGGTTCAGCGAAAGGCTACAAGCTAAAATGCATCCAAGTAAAAATTTAATTTTCATCATACTGTATTCGTTTAATCTGCCTTTACGGTGCATACCAAAAAAGGTTCCTTTATTTTGCTCCCAAATATAGCACAGCCAGATTTGTTCTCCAAGAAAAAACCATATTATTTTACCTTCTCTGGGTGCAATTCAAATGGTCGCATCGTCATTACGGGCCGTCATTGCGAACCCAGAGGGTGAAGCAATCCAGATCGGGGGCGCCCTGGATTGCTTCGTACCTCGCAATGACGACGGAAATCCATTGAATCTGCGACCATTTGAATTGCACCCGTGTAAACAGCAGCTATTTGGAGTTTCAATAATCGTGTACAGATTTTAAAAATGATGTTTTTAGAGTTTTCGTACCTGTGCATAGACTCTGAAAAAGTTTTTCCAGAGCTTTCGTAACTGTGCATAAACTCTGAAAAAGTTTCCGCGGAGGTTTCGTAACTATGCATAGACTCTGGAAAAGTGTTTTTGGAGCTTTTGTAACGGTGCATAGACTCTGAAAAAGTGTTTTTGGAGCTTTTGTAACCGTGCATAAAGCTTGAAAAAGACTTTTTGGAGCTTTTGTAACCGTGCATAAAGCTTGAAAAAGACTTTTTGGGACTTTCGTAACTTTGCATAAACTTTTATTCATAAGTACAGATAAATTTGGATGCGGCAGCTCTGGTGTATTGGGTGCATTTGACTACGTCTGTTTTCAATTCAAATGGTCGCATCGTCATTACGGGCCGTCCTTACGACCCGGATCATCATTACGGGCCGTCCTTGCGAACCCGATTCGTTCGGTGTTCCTTCTGTTCCTGCGGAGCGTGGCGGTAGTCTCCGATCACAGCATCGGATGGCCTCTCAGCTCTTTCCTGAGGGCGAGAGCTTTGTTGGAGGTTACTTTGTTCAGGAGGTTCCAGAAGCGTTCGCTGTGGTTCATTTCTACGGTATGGCAGAGTTCGTGCAGGAGGACATAGTCAACCAGATGGGCCGGCAGGAGCATGAGTGAGAGGGAAAGGCTGATCTTCCCGCCGGCGCTGCAACTGCCCCAGCGGCTTCTGGTATGGGCGATCCGCACGCCGGAGTACGTGAATCCGTATTGCCCGGCCAGGGTGTGCAGGCGGAGAGGCAAGACCCGGCGGGCTTCGTGGCGAAGCGCCTTTTCGAGGTAGTCTTTCAGTAGTTGCTGCACCTGGTCTTTTCCGAAATCCATATCCCGGGGGCAGGCAATATGCAGGATGTCTCCGCTCAGGCTCATGTAAACATGCTCCCGATCGGTGCGGAAGATATGCAGCCTGAAGGTATAGGTCTGCATCTCTGTCGCCTCGCTCAGCGGCGGGCGCTGCGGGAGGGCTTTCTTCAGCATGCGGATGAGCCGGCTGCGTTTCTCGTTGATAAAGTCGAGCACGAACTTTTCGTTTCCTCCTTCGGGCATATTAGCGATGAAAGCGCCCTGGTGTATTTTCAGTGAATAATGTTTCACTCTGGGGCTTGTCCGGAGCGTGATAGTCCCTAAGTCGATATCGTATATTTTCTTTTCCACGGATTGTCTTTCAGTGACCGGTTATTTTATTTGTTTTTTCGGGAGTCAACCCGGTGACGGTGATGGTTTCCCGGGCGGGACTCCTGCTTCGGATGCAAATATAGTTTTTTT
>JAISZA010000121.1 GCA_031269535.1 Tannerellaceae bacterium | reverse complement strand
GGTCCGTAATGACGATGCGACAATTTGAATTGCACTCCCGGGCAGAGCGGCTTTTCAGATTGTCGCATCGTCATTACGGGCCGCCATTGGCGTTGTCAGGAAATCCCACGACATAGGGGCATCCCCGCGACTCGCAGGGGCATCCCCATGACTCGCAGGGGCATCCCCGCGACTCGCAGGGGCATCCCCATGACTCGCAGGGGCGCCCCTGCGACTCGCAGGGACATCCCCATGACTCGCAGGGGCATCCCCATGACTCGCAGGGGCTCCCCTGCGACTCGCAGGGGCATCCCATCCGAGGAGTGCATTTCCTTTTTTTTCCTGCAAAAAGCCTATCTTTGAGGCATTAAATAAAAAACTCAATGAACAGAACATTTGGTACACTTGGTTTATGGATGCTCCTGCTTGCGGGAGGCTGCGGGAGTCCGCAGAAACACTTTATCACGGATAAAGCAGTATGGAAACAAATCGATGAAGATTTTGCAGGTAAACGTTCGGCTTTGCCTGAGGGTGATCTATTTGCCGTTTTTAATGAAACGATGACGCTCCCGGAAAGAGAAGCGCTTACTTTTCTCTATGCTTATATGCCCATTGGCGATGTGACGGATTATACGGGCGACTTCTACCTCCGGAACATACGCTCGTCTTTCCGGGCGAGAGAAGAAATGCCCTGGGGAGCGGATGTGCCGGAAGCTATATTCCGCCATTTTGTGCTGCCTGTGCGTGTGAATAACGAGAACTTAGACGAGAGCCGCATGGTCTTTTACGAAGAATTAAAAGGACGGGTGAAAGACCTGTCTCTGCGTGAGGCTGTACTGGAAGTAAACCACTGGTGCCATGAGAAAGTAATCTATACTCCTTCGGATGCCCGCACCAGTTCGCCGCTGGCCTCGGTAAAGACTGCTTACGGGCGTTGCGGCGAAGAATCGGTCTTTACAGTGGCCGCCCTGCGCTCGGTAGGCATCCCGGCAAGGCAGGTCTATACGCCGCGATGGGCGCATACCGACGACAACCATGCCTGGGTAGAAGCCTGGGTAGAGGGACGCTGGTACTTCATGGGCGCCTGCGAGCCCGAACCGGTACTGAATATGGCATGGTTCAACGGCCCCGCCTACCGGGGCATGCTGATGCATACCAAAGTGTTCGGACGCTATCAGGGGCCGGAAGAAATCATGGAAGAGACCGCTTGTTATACCGAGATCAATGTAATAGAAAACTACGCCCCGGCAGCCCAGACCACCGTGACGGTGACCGACGCGGAAGGCCGGCCGGCTGCCGGAGCTACCGTAGAGTTCAAACTCTATAATTATGCCGAGTTCTATACCGTATCCCGCAAAGTGGCCGACGGGAAAGGGCAGGCTTCCCTCTCGGCCGGGAAAGGAGATATGCTGGTATGGGCCAGCCGGGACGGACGTTTCGGCTTCGCTAAAGTATCCTTCGGCAAAGACGAAGCCCTCACCCTCGTATTAGACAAGCAGCCGGGAGACAGCATCGACCTCTCGATCGATATCGTGCCGCCCGTGGATGGCTCCATCCCTGTCGAAGTGACGGAAGAACAAAAACAGGAAAATGCCCGTCGCCTGTCGGAAGAAGACAAACTGCGTAACCTCTATACCGCTACCTTCTATACCCCGGAAAAGGCTGAATCCTTTGCCGGCGAATGGAAGCCCGACGAAGAAAGGATAAGCCGGATACTGATAAACAGCCGCGGCAACCGGCAAGAGATAGAGACCTTCCTGCGCCGGATACCGGCAGAAAACCGGGCGACAGCCCTCGCGCTCCTGGAAACCATATCCGATAAAGACCTGCGCGATACGCCGGCTTCTGTACTGACCGATCATCTGCTGCATACGGCCGGCAACCCTTCCTCCGGATGGTTCACTGCCTGGGTATTGAATCCCCGCATAAGCAATGAGTTGCTTTCGCCTTATAAATCCTTTTTCCGCGATTCGGTCGCGCCGGACTTCAGAGAGAGGGTGCAGCAAGACCCGCAGGTGCTGACCGAATGGGTGAGCCGCCATATCCATATAAATAACGGGCTGAACCCGCAACGTATCCCTGTTCTGCCTTCCGGCGTATGGAACTCCCGCGTGGCGGATACCCATTCGCGGGATATCTTTTTTGTCGCTCTGGCACGCAGCCTGGGTCTTCCGGCACGGATCGAACCGGTGGCGGGAAAGGTGCAGTATCTCTCAGGCGAAACGTGGGTCGATGTAGATTTTGAGGCTTCGGCGCCGCTCATCCCCAGGCAAGGTAAACTGACAGCCTCGTACACCCCCACCCCTTCGCTGAGCGACCCTAAATATTATAGCCACTTCACAATTGCCGGGATACGTGAGGACGGAAGTCTTCAAACGCTGAACTTCGAATCGGAAGCCCAGACGGATATGGGGCTGGGCGATACCTGGAGCCGCCTGCTGAAAAATCCCCTCCCGATGGATGAAGGACCTTATATCTTAGTGACCGGAACCCGCATGGCGAAAGGGAACGTATTGGTACGGCTGCTATCCTTCAACCTGACTGCCGGACAAACAACAGCCGTAGCGATGCAGATGCGTGAAAACAAAGAAGACATACAGGTTATCGGCAGCATCGACGCCGAAGCCCCTTTCCGGCTGGAGAGCGGCGAAAAGACCAGCATCCTCTCAACCACAGGGCGGGGATACTTCGTCGTGGCCATACTGGGCGCCCGTCAGGAACCGACCAACCACGCCCTGCGCGACATTGCCGCCTTTGCCCGGGAATTTGAGGCTTGGAACCGCAGCATGATCTTCCTCTTCGCCGGCGAACAAGACTGGAAAAACTTCGACCCGGGAGAGTTCGCAGGGCTTCCGGCTACCATCACCTATGGTGTGGATGCGGAACATACCATTTCCGGTATGCTCGTTTCTGCCCTGCATCTGTCCGCCCTGCACCTGCCTGTCTTTGTGATTGCCGATACCTTCGGGCGCGTCGTTTTCGTATCACAGGGTTATACCATTGGTCTGGGAGAGCAGATGCTGCAAACGATACATAAGTTGTAAACAGGGAGGCTGAAGCGGTGCGATTCAGCCGACCATCCATTTTTTAAATTCTGCCGCCCTGTTTTTGCTTACATACACCCTCTCCGGCGTATCGACGGAGAGGGTAAGCAATAAGCGAGAGTCAAACCATATCGTGATGTTCTCCACAGCATTACGTGCGATAATAAACTGTTTGTTTGCCCTGAAAAACATGCGAGGGTCGAGATTCTGGACGATGATATCCAATGATTTATTAAAGTAGAGGCTTTTCCCATCTACGAGAAGGATTTGCGTCTTTTCGTTGTTCGTATAGAAGCAGGCTATATCCAATAAGCGGATAGGGAGTAATTTATCGTTGACCGGGATGAGCATGATGTCGGCATAATGAGGGGTAGTCGTCCTGGCCGGCTGAGAAAAATACGAGATTAGTCTCTGCCACGTTATCATCTTATTAAATTTACCCAACGCACGTCTTACCTCTTCCCTTTCGACAGGTTTGAGCAGGTAATCGATGCTGTTTACCTGAAATGCTTTCACGGCATATTTCTCGTAAGCTGTGGTAATGATAATGGGAGTATCAATCTCCATAGAGTGAAATATACTAAAAGACAAGCCATCAGGCAGGTGGATATCCATAAAGATCAGATCAGGCGCCGGATTCGATTCAAACCATTCGATGGTTTGTGTCACAGTATGCGTATTTCCTACAATACGGATGTCGGGGTTAATATTTAAAAGAATATGTTTCAGTTTTTCAAAGGCAAGGGCGTCATGCTCTATTATCAGTACATTCATAATCAACTTATCTGAACCGGGATTACATACTTCATACCTTGGAGAATGAGACATGCGGTAAAGGTATTAATTTATCTTACAAAAATTGCCGGATATTTTTTCGTTTTAACCTTTGTGTTTTTCGTTTTGACAGATTTACCATTCAATGATTAGTGAATTAGTAATAATATTACCATGTTTTTTATAACAAAAAATAGGAAAAAATATGGCTG
>JAISZA010000124.1 GCA_031269535.1 Tannerellaceae bacterium | reverse complement strand
TCAAAACGACTGAAAAGCCTCAAGAGTGAGGTGTATCATGTTTCAAAACGATTGAAAAGCCTCAGGAGTGAACATAAGATTGGCTCAAAACGATTGAAAAGCCTCTTGCTATACTTCCTGCGAGGCGAAAAAAAGGCCGGCAACCTTTATCTATTTGTCATGCAGGCTGCCGGCCGTGGATTTTGGTCCTTGCAGGAGGTCATTCCTCCCCGTCTTCGGGAGTGGCATCTTTGGAGTGTCGTCCGGCACGCTGGGCCAGGAGGTTACGATACTTCTTCAGCTCTTCGTTCGCATCGTCATTGCGAAAGGGAGGGTGAAGCAATCCAGACCGGGCACACCCTGGATTGCTTCGTACCTCGCAATGACGATAGAAATCCATTGAATCTGCGACAATCTGAATTGAAAATCGACGTAGTCAAATGCACCCTAGAAAACCATTTGTAGCATCTTATTGAAATATTTATGTAAATTTGCACCGCTGTATGAAAAAATAGTGTCATTATGAAATGGGAAAATGGGATCATTGACTCCCTGGTCTGGGGAAAGGAGATTAGCCGGAGGGAAGAAAAGGAAAGGGTGGCTCAACAGATAGCCGCCAGGGTAAAGGATGGAGAAGTGCTGGGAGTAGGCTCAGGCTCTACTTCGTATATGGCGCTCCAGGCTATTGCCGGACGGATAAAAAAAGAAGGCCTGCATATCAAAGCTATACCTACTTCGCTGGAGATTAATATCGCCTGCGCCCGCCTGGGAGTACCGCTCACAACCCTGGAGGCGGACAGACCGGACTGGACTTTCGACGGGGCCGACGAAATCGACCCTCACCTGAACCTGATAAAGGGCCGGGGAGGGGCTATGTTCAGGGAAAAACTCCTGATCAATTCCAGCCATAAAACGTATATCATAGCCGATTCGTCTAAGATGGTGACGCGCCTGGGTATGAATTTCCCCGTTCCGGTGGAGGTATTCCCCCAGGCGCTTCCCTATGTGGGGCAGGCGCTGAAAAGCCTTTCTCCTGCCGGAGTAACACTTCGTATGGCCGGGGGCAAAGATGGCCCCGTCATCACCGAAAACGGGAATTTGATTTTAGACGTATGGTTCGACACCATCCCCGACGATACCGAAACAGCCATTAAATCGATAACCGGCGTAATCGAAAGCGGCCTCTTTATGGGTTATACGATAGAGATACTGAATCCCTGAGTACAGACGAAGGCTGCCGGAGGGCCAACTCCGGAGCGTTCTCAACGATCTGCCTGCGAATCAACTCACGTAAGCCTTCGCGGATATTGGTTTTGGTGGTTATCAGCGATTCCTCTTTCGTAGGATTAAAAGAGTCTTTGTAGCGGCATTTCACTATCTTGTACCTGAATTTATCCAGGTTGCCCGTAATATCAATCCCTAAATTGAAGGGAACAGGCGATTTGAGTACGGATAAATGGTAATCAAACGTCATATCAAAATTGTGCATCCCGCCGACAGCTACCCGGTATCTGTCCATTTCCAACAGGAAGGGGAATACTTCTATTTTATTGTTGCGTATGGCCAGATCGACAGAGATGCTGTCTATCCTGTTGCGTAATTTGTTTTTGAACATGAGCGTTTTGGATATTTCGGCGAAGGTTTCGCCATCGAGCAGCACCATGTCTTTCCCCCGCAGGAAACAGGCGGTATTCAGCGAAGGCAGGATAACAGACATGCTCGAATCTATCCCGCAAGTAGCGACCAGCTGGCAATCGACTACGCCCTCGAATGAGCGGAGCATCGGCAGCAGACTGTCAACCGAAGGATAGAGCTGTATCAGTTTATCAACCAACATTCCTCTCATTTCCAGTTCGAAACCGGCTGTAGCCTCGTGTGTGTTATCTGCGGTATAGAACATGGTGAGATTACCCTGTCCGATATTCGATTGCATTTCCAGTTTTTTCAGGTTGATGCTTTGGTTGCGCACGACGACTTCGCCTTCTACATTTTCCATTTTCAGATCTTTATAATCAATTTTCCGGGCATTCAGATTGAACGATATATCCAGGAAATCGGGGAGGATAAGCAATCCGGCTGAATCGGCAGCGGCAGGGGAGGGGATACTGTCGTGAAGCGTGATGGCGGCCAGTCCTGTCAGGTCTCCTTCGTTTATAATTGTTTGTTCTGCTTTCGTCATTTTTTCTTCGCTGTATTGCATCCCGCGGGCCATGGCGGATATCAGTTGGTTACAATCAATCAGCTCAGAGGATAAACGGAGGTTTCCCCTGAGTTTGCCTCCGCGCAGCAGGGTTCGGCGCAGGTTGTTTATCTCGCCGCTGAGGGTGAAATCGCTTTTCCCGGCATGGAAGCGTGCGTCTGAGAGTGTCAGGGTATTGGTATCAAACTTCAGCTGTGTCGCCTCCATCCGCATCGGAAGGGGGAAGAGGCGGCTTGTCAGGCGCATCTGCCTGAAGCTCAGGCTTCCGCGCACTTCCCAGTTGCGCAGCATCTGCTGCGATTCAGACAGGCTGAGCGAATCGGCAGAGGGTTGCCGCCGGTTGTGCCGGGCGAGCGAATCGGCAGGGGTTTGCCGGTTGCGCCGGGCTATCCGTCTGCCATCCGCCTGCTGCTCCGTACCGCTGTTCCGGCCGGCGTTTATTCTCCTTGTGCTGTCGCTACGCAGGGCGCTGAATCGCTGACGCAGGGCATCGCGGTAGGGAAGCGCCTGGATATCGAAGCTGCTGCCCGCGAAGGTGAGTCCCGTACGTATGGGAGTAGCAAAATAGCGCAGTGTATCTATGTGGATGGAAGCTTCCAGGATGGGCCTGTGTCTGTCGGAGGCCGAAGGCCCGAGACCTCCCTGGAGCGAAGCCTGTTTAGCAATCACCCAGGTCGAATCGGGTAAACGGGTTCGCAGGCGCTCTATCTGCAGATGCGATGTGATGGGAACAAATGCGGAGGTATCTCTGGCAGCCAATGTCCGGGCCGTCATTGCCAGGCGCTTGATATGGGTATTGATTTCGTCTTTATACCGGATACTCATGCTATCGACTCTCAGCTCCGCACCGAGAAGTTCCGTACCCTCAACGGAGCGGTCCGACCGGCTGAGATCGGCAGATAAATGCACATCCCGGATAAAAAGATTCATATCGTATGGCTTACTGAAGGCTATCAGCGAATCAATGTCTAACATACCGGTAGCCCGGATGCGGTTGTAATGTCCGTTCATCAGGTCTTCTACTGAGAAAACGGCGTCGATATCTGTTTTTATATTCCCCTGCAACAGAAGGGTATCGGGGTGGAGAAACTCTCCGGCCAGCCGTGTAAAGTCCACATCTCCTTTTATGCAGGCGTCGATAACAGGCGACTGGAGTATATTCTTCACCTCTCCGTGCACGTTGAGCGAAGAATTGAGTCCTTTCATTTCTAATTTCGCGATGCTGGCATAAGAGGCTTCGGGATAGGCGCCGTCGATATGCAGGTCGATGTCCATATCGAAGATTTCAATGCCCTGTCTGACGTCTTTCATGAAAAGTGAGCCCTCCTCTACAATGCAGCAGAGGTCGATTGTCGGGATGACGCTATCTCCCAGTTCTCCCAGCATTTGTCCCTGCACGGTGATGGCGCCGGTCGCTTGTATATCGTCGCGGTTTGTAAAATAAGTATCGGGGATGAGCGAGAGTATTTCATTCAGGTCAGAAGCCTTGAGTGAGGCTTCAAGGTTTATCCCCAGACTTTTAGTCTCCGGCAGGTTCGTGACGGAGCCATCCGCGGCAAAGGGGATATCGTTTATCCTCATCTCGGCATTGTGGAGCGTTACGGTATTGAAGTTATCCCTCAGTTCGATAGTACTTTTCAGTTGCAGGCTCAGTTTATTCCGGATGGAGTACAAAGGGCTTTCAATCGTAAAAGCAGAACTCTCAGTCTCTACTTCGAATGTATTTCCTCCTTCCTTTAAAAGGGAGCCTGTCAGACGGAGCGAAAAACCCTCTATCTCCGTAAAGATACCGGCAGCATCGTCTTTGTATCTCAGATGCCCGTCCTCTATCCTTATCCTCCGGACATCAATAACAGGAAACGAAGTCGTATCGGTATCCTCGCTTCCGTCTTGATAGATATCCCAGTTGGCAAGGCCTGTTTCATCTACATATCCATAAAAATCCGGACGTTCGACAAGGATTTCCCGGATGGTAAGCGTCTGTGTAGAAAGGTAAGCCATCAGCTGGACGGAGGCGACGGCCTGGTGAAACGAGAGGAGGGTATCGGTCTCGCCTGTTGCAAACGAGAGGAGGCTTCCTTCTGTCAGGCGTACACCCAGATAGGGATAGGTCTCAAAAAAAGTCATCTCAGCTTTTTCACATCTCAGCTGTCCGTTTATTAATTTATTCGCCTCTCTCTCCACCAGGGGGGTCAGTTTTTCAGGCGGCAGGATTCCCCATTTCAGTACAGCAAACCCGATCACCGGCAACAGAAGTACCAGGGCAAGCAGGCAGAGGCATATAATTACAAGTATTCGTTTCATGTTTGTTATAAGCGGTAAATGATACAATCATACAAAGATACACTATTTCTTCTCATCCATCGTCATTAAAAACAATATTGTTACGAGCTAAGTACATGGCAAAGATTCGGACGGCGATGGCTATTTCTATCATGGAAAAAAATACGACTGCCTTTCACTAACTTTTTCTTCACGCGGTCTGTCCGTCGTATTCCAACACGCTTTTAGTGCATGCTTTCATATCTTTCAGCTAAAATGTCGGATACTTCTTTCTCTGTGAGACTTGTAAGTGCCGCAATCTGTCCGATAGGCATATTATATTTGTGACAGTTTTGAACAAACTTAATACGCTCTTCATTTCTTCCTTCAATTCGACCTATCATTTCTCTGTAATTCATAGAACTGATCACATCGTCGTATTCCAGTACGCTTTTACTGTATGCTTTCATATCTTTACCTGTTAAATTAATTATTTTTGCATTTTCGTATAACTCACTGAATATTTTATCATTCAGCTTTTCCGGACGTCCGGGTAATTTTTCCATGTGTTTCAGGGAATAGAGCCATTTGTCTGCTGCCGTTTCCAGTTCATCCTCTGTCTTACGGAATTTCGGCAGTTCTATTGTCTGCACTTCCCATTTATCCGTAAAAAGCCGGCCTGCTTTCTGCCGTACTATTTTTATCTGTTCTGTAACAATATCTGCAGCTTCTTTTTCCGGAAACATAATATTGTCGAGAATACATATCATATATACTCCGCTGAGGGAATAATTC
>JAISZA010000044.1 GCA_031269535.1 Tannerellaceae bacterium | reverse complement strand
GTTCTCATGCGAGAAGGACACTCCGGGCGTCTTCCGGGTGGTGGAGACGGTGCTGCCGGGCGATAGCCTCTCGCCCTTACTTATCCGCCTGAGTATGCCTGCCGAAACATCCCTCATACTAAATACCGACATCGTGGTCACGCGCGGATGGGCGGCCGAAGAAATCGGTATCTTTTATTTGTTCAGCGACGACAAAAAGGAACTGAGCATCTACTCGGCAAACAAGGATCACGGCTGGGATTCGGAGCATACCTACGCTTACACGGTCAGCCTTTATAATGACGCAGAGGAGAAGATTACCGAATCCGGCTTCTTTACAACCGGTAACAAGCTGAAAGGTGATATCCCTTCCCTGTCTGTATCTTACAACTATATTCATCGCATATTTTCGTGGCTAAAGGATCCCAATGCCGAAGTATATGATCTCTATATAAGAGATGTAGAGGGGGGCGATTATGTGCTGCTGTGTTCCGTGCCAGACGATGGCAAGCCCCCTGGCTATCAATCCGTTGCCATCTTTGATTTCCTGGAACCGACCTCCTGGCCTTACGGAGTGTACCTTGTCAAGGTGATCGGGCGCAACACGCTCAGGAAAGGCAATCTGGCGTATGCTTCCGAAAGAGGGGTCGAATATTATGATATAGAATTTCCTCCGCTCGAAGAAGTACATTACGACCCTCAAACCTATATCCTCTCCTGGAAGGAGCCTATGGGGGTAAGCGCCTGGGAGTATTTTATATATGCCAAAAAAGAAGGCGAGCAGGAATACAGAAAGGTTCACCACATGTATATTAAAGAAGAGATGCCCGGAAACGAAATAGATATCATATATATACTTAGGGATTGGGGCTGGGAAACTCAGATGTTTGGAACATATCAGATAAAAGTAATCTGCCGCATTCTGTATCCGGATATGATCGGCAGTCTCGAAAATGCTACGACCGTAACAGTCGAATATCCGAACACTGTGCTTCCTCCCCTGACTTTAGTGTCGAAAGAAGACAAAAAAATCATCTGGGGCTGGGGAACAAATATTCCGTATTGGACATCTATTTACGTATATGTCAAAGGCGCAGAAGAAGCGGATTCGGAATACGAGCGTGTAGGGGAATACTATAATTATGTGAATTATCCGAATAATCAGATTACCCTCCTCGCAAGTGCGGTGCTGAAAGATCCATCATATTTATATGGAGCAGAAGAATATCCGGCAGGAACCTATATATTCAAAGCAGTCTTTTACGATTATGATCATAACTGGTATAGCAGTTTCGAAGATGCCGTCCCGGTGGTATATGAGTATGACGGACTGGGCGACCCTGACCATAACCCTTCTTAAAAGAGCTCGGGGTCATGCAATACTGACCCCGATTCTTTGGTTTATATTTTATTTTCAACAAGATGAATAAATACATTTTTTTACTAAGTTTATGCGCTTTAGCGCTGTTAGACATCAACACAGGTTGACATACGCGCAAGTTGGGCTCTGACTTACTCACAGAGTATATTTCCACAATATATCCGGCAGGGACCTATGTGTTTAAAGCTATCTTTTGTGATGATATTCATAACTGGTCGAGCAGTCTCGAAGAAGCGACCCCGGCGGTATATGAATATAGTGGACGCAATTCTCATAATTAAGGGAGTCCGGGGTCATACTACGGTTAATAAAAGCCAGGAGCGAGCTGACGGAGGGGTTCGCTCCTGTGCATTGCCGGCAAAAAATGCTGCCGTATCGCTGCTTATGCCGACACTCACCCCGCCCCTGTTCTGAACAACGTCATAACTATGGCATCTTGGGCGCAAGCGAGGCTTGCAAGGGAGGTAAGACATGCGATAAGGAGGTTGTGAGCCCCTATGTAAGGGGCTTGTCTTCTCCGCTATCGTTCTTATTTACTTTGAGCACATCCGGTATTCCGGGGATTGTTTTCATGATATCTGTCACCGGGGCGATGGAAGACACCAATCCGGTAAGGAGGTTGGTCAGTGTTCCTCCCTGGGAAGTATCCATCACATTGACATTTCCTAAATGGATGTGTTCAAAGGCTTTGACTTGTTCGGCAGCGATGTCTTTCCATTGTTCAACCATTTTCCACTGGATGGCTACCTGGGGGTTGTTTTCGGCCACCCTCACCATGGCTTCGAATCCTTCGGCCTGTGCCATGAGTGAGGCTTTCTCGGCGGCCGCTTTCGCCAATCCCTGTTGTTCGATCACCTTGGCATGTGCCAGTCCTTCGGCGGTGATGGCTTCCCCTTTTCCTTTTCCTTCGGCAGCGATGGCATCGGCACGTCCCTGCGCTTCCAGGCGTTGCTGGTTTGCATTTGCTTCGGCTTCTTTTTCCAGTTTCAGTTTATAGGCTTCCGCGTCAATCAGTTTCTGTTGTTTGGCTATTTCAGCCGGCACGATTTGTTCGGCTTTCAGTGCCGACTCGGTACGTTTGGCGCGGGCATCTTCGGCTTCTTTTCTTGCCAATTCTTTGTTTTTTTCGATTTCTGCTTTTGCTCTTTCTTCGGCCGACAGCGCCAATCCCTGCGATTCGGCTTTGATCACTTCCAGTTCGGCTTTGGAGACTGTTATTTTTTTTGCTGCTTCAATTTCTCCGATGCGGGCCTGCGAATCGTATTGTGCTACGCTGATGTCTCTGTTTTTCTTTGCCTCGGCCACTTTGGAGTCCCGTTCCGATTCGGCCTGTGCTACCGAAATAGTCTGGTCTCTCTGGGCATTGGCGATAGCGATAGATTCCTCTTTTTTTGTTTCGGCTACGGTCGCATTTTTGATTTTCAGCTGTTCGGCAACGCGGGTTTCTCCCTCGCGTTCAGCAGTAGAGATTTCCACATTGGCCTGATTGATAGCCTTTGCCTGGTCTTTTTTACCTAAAGCGACGATATAACCGGCTTCGTCGCGTATATCTGTGATATTGATATTGATCAGGTGCAAGCCGATTTTGCGCAGTTCGCTGTCGATAAGTCCTTTGGCTTTTGCCAGAAATTCATCCCGGTCGGCATTCAGTTTCTCGATGGTCATGTCGGCAATGATTGTTCTCAGTTGCCCATAGACAATATCTTTTACCAGGTCTTCAATCTCTTCCCTTTTCAGGTCCAGGATTCTTTCGGCAGCTGCCTGCATGACATCCTGCTCGGTACTGATACCCACCGTTACGGTTGTAGGTACATCCACCCGTATGTTCTGAGAGGAGAGGGCCTTCTGCAGATTACAGTCGAACTGAAGCGGCTTCAGCGACATATAGGCATATCCCTGAAGGATAGGAACCACAAAAGCCGCTCCTCCCTGAATACATTTAGACGATTTATTACCGCCTGTCTTTCCATAAATTACTAAGATCTCATCTGATTTACATCTCCTGTAACGGGATAAGATACCAATGATAGTCAGAATCGCGAGGACGACTAATGCTCCGATTAATGTAAGAATGTTTGTATCCATGTTTTGTATTGTATTATATAATGAGTTAAACAATAGGGTAAACGGCATTTCTGTTTCCGGATACTTTTATTTTCTGCCCTTTGGTCAGGGAGATTTCGCCGGAGCATTTGAGTGTAACCGTAACCGGCCTTCCTTCCAGTGTAATAAACACTTCTCCAATCTTTGACTGCGCATCCCAGAAATAGACTTCGGCATCCATCTCTTTTATTTCGTTTGTATATTTCATGCTTTGCTGCAATTTTTCAAAGAAGAATTTATACAGGTAATACAGCACAGCCATGAAAACAATTCCGGTCAGTACACCGAGGCAAGCCGAAACGAAGTTCAGGCCTTGCATGAGCGTCAGGACTAAAGAAAAACCGATACTAAAGTGTATGAGTCCTTTAAAAGAAAGCAGGTCGCTTACAAGGAATCCTGAATCCGGGACGGCATCCACATCCAGATCACCCAGGAATACGGAGCCTATTGTACTCAACAGGAAAAGCCCCGAAGCTACGATCAAAACAATTACATACCAAGCCATATAGCAATGAATTTTAGTGATACAAGAGTAATATTCTCCAAATATAAGAAGAAAAAGGGACAGAACAGGTATGACTCCCTCAAAAAAAAAGTGTTCAGACTTTCCCAAGCCCGAACACCGATAACTACAACTTAATTTGTAAAGTTCTATTTTGATGCAAAGATAGAAAGATTTTCCGAAGCAGAAAATTAAAGCAAAGTATTTTTAGTCAAAAAAAGATAAATATTTTTCGTATTTGTGCCTTTTTAACAAATACAAGCCTATAAAGGAATTCTTAAGGGCCTCTGTATAAACAGATAGTAGATTCTGTGGGTTAAGAATATATTTATCCACGTATTATCCACGTAATTATCCACACATTATCCACATAGTGTGAGAGTCGGATAAATCGGTAAAAAGAGATAGTCTTTATTTTTCCTGCAATAATACGCTGTCCGGATACAAAATTTCGGGATCAATATCGGCCTGATTTGCCCATGCCACCGTTTTGAAACATACCCGTGCTGTATTGAACATGTCAGGATCTTTCAACTCCTTAAGTACCGGGCCGAAATCCAGATAAGGTTTCATATCAATTTAGCCTGAAAAATATTTTGCCTGAAATCTGCAATCGGTTCTGATTGCTTGGGATATTTGCAAAATAATTAAGCCGGAAATTACATATTTATCAACGCTAATATTCTTTTCCCCGATTCAGTCGTAAGGTACCTTTGTGCCGGATTATTTACTTCGGCCGGAAATTCTTTTGCTATCCACCCGATATTAATCAAAGTATCAATGTATTTAACTCTATTTTTTGATTGATTGCTTAAAGCGATACTTCTAAATAAATCGCTTCTCTTGGTTGGGACTAACAGAATTTCGAGAATATCCTTAACTTTATCGTGGATTTCATCTTGTATAATTTCTTTAACTGCGTTACTTACTCCGTTACTTACTGTGTTACTTACTCCGTTGCCAAACGCTATAATATCATCTAATGAATTAAATACTAAATTATTAACTGTGTTACTAACTATATGGCCATCATTGTCGTTAATTGCTTCTACATACTTCTGATTTATCGGCAGTGTTACCATAAAATACACGCCCAACTCATCCGTTTCGATGATGGGTTGAGGCGAACCGTTGTTTTCCATCTTCTTGTTCATTTTTGGAAAACCGGTACCTCGTCCTTCCGTCAAATCCAATTCTTTCAGGAAATCGCCGATGCGCCGATTACGATAATCGCGAGCTACAATCTTTTGATGATGCAGAATTTGAGTATCTACCGGAGGCATTGCGCCCGGATAACTCAATACAGTAATATTGTCCAAAAATATCTGCACTTCAACAGGTTTGCCCAAATCATAACCTTTATGATAAACGGCATTCGATAAGGCTTCTTCCACAGCTTCATACGGATAATTGTAAAATCGCAAAGCCTCCGCCTGATTCGGAACTTTTATCACATGCTCGTGAATAATATTCGTTTTGATAAAACGCAAAGCATCGCGCAACTGATGATGTAATGCGCCCTTAAAATAATGTTCGGTAAAATTGTCGCCCACGTCATCTTTGTGGCAAACGACTTCAATCCAACTGCGGTCAAAGAATTTTTCCGGCTCCCGTGAGAAAAACAGCAATCCGGCATTTACCGGTCGCAGATATTCGTCCGATCCTTTGACGATGTGCATGTTCCGCGCAAGATTCGTCAAACTGATATGCTTGCTTTCCTCGTAGAGGTCGCTTTTTACTTCGTGCAAATATGCCTGTATCAGCGTCAAATCAAAATCGTCAATCGTTGCCTGTTGATTGATGCGGTCGTCAAACGGTACACGAGCTGCCAATTCAAAAAGCCGCCGTAAAGTTTCATTTCGTGCGGCAACCGTACTTGACCCCGACCGGATATAATATTGGCGTTGCGCTTTGTCTCCCAGTGTTGAAGGTGCAGAATACGGACGGAAATCGCCGGCGGGACACCACAAAACTAAAATATGCCGACCGTCCAATGTATAGGGTTGCATGATGGGCAAATATGCCGGTTGAATCCGGTTGCCCAAGTTTAAGACTTCATTTTGAATGGTATCCAACTGATTTTGTTGCAGTCCCAAAGGCGGCAAAAAAGGTATTCCGTTGTCCGCTTTGATTCCGATGACGATATATCCGCCGCCCCAATTGTTCAAATCGTTGGCGAAGGCGCACATGGTGTGAATTATTTCTTCAGGATTCCAGCCTTGTTTGAACTCCAGGCGTTCCCATTCAACGGAGTGGCCGTGGATTAAGTCTTTTAAGTTTATTGGCAGGCTCATATTTTATTTTTGAATTACAAAGTTAGTAAACACATCCGAAACATCTTTAACGTCTTCAATCATAGAATCATAATTTTTTGCTTTTCAAATTTCTATTATTTCAGGACAGGATTTACATGTTCTGATCATTATCACCTGTGGTTGTTTACAGGTTGATACCCCTCTAACTAACGTGATTCTGCACCTCTTTCCAGCAGCAGTTGATTGTTGGCGGGGTCGGCCCATTCCGTCATCAGGTGGCGGAAAGAGGCATAGTCACTGGGGGGGATCAATTGCTGTTTGATTTCTAATGTGCGGACAACTTCGATGGTGCGATCGTTCTGCTTTACGGATATAACAGCCTTGCCGACGGGATTATCTATCGTCTTCACATAATCGGGGGTGGATAATTCCAGGCCTTCGGCCAACTGAATCGTGTAGCGGTAGCGTTCGTTCGCCAGATAAGGCAGCAGGAGGTTCGTGCTTCGCCTGCTGTTGTAGCGGCTGTACGGCCGGTGGGCGATGCCGGCCGGCACGTCGGGCAGGGCGAGGATCGTGTAGCCGCTGTAGTTCTTCAGTGCCTGGGAGCCGGTGCCCGGTTCTGCATACTCAAAAGCTTCGCCCATGCTGCCCTTTGCCTGTATGTCTGCCTGAGTGGGTGTTACGGAGATCGTGTATTCATAGTCGATGGCGGTGGAGGGAGCTTCTACAGTCACTTCCTTTCCGGGATTCGTCAGACTCAGGTAGCGTTTGCCGGCGGTATAACGGCCTGCCTCCGACAGGTTTTTACGGGTAGGGGTAAGCAGGTAGGTTTTTCCGTCGGTTACAACTTTCACGAAGATATCGAGGATAGCGCTCAGCCCGCCACTGTTAACAGGCAGATGCTTAGGAAACGAGGCGACTATTTCGGCCGGGATACCGGCAGCTTCCAGCAGGCCGGCCAGGAGATTCACTTTCTCCATTTCCGTGCCGTAAGCCGAAGGGATGACCTCGTCCGACGGACGGATACGGAACCCCGTTTCCCTCAGGTTCAGGCGGCTGTAGCCGATGTGGTCTGTTACATGGCTGAGGATAGCCAGGCGCTTTTCCGTATCGGTAGTTTTCCCTTCTGTGATCGTTTCCGAGAGCGACAGCAGCGGCATGTTTCCCTGGGGTGTCAACTGTTTGTTAAGCGTTTTCAGCGCTTCCGTCGCCGTAGGATAGGTTGATACAACTAATAAGGGGATGTCTCCGCCCGGAGCTGATACCTCCGGTTCCCGCGAAGCGGCCGGCAAATCGCGGATATGCCAGACAAGCTTGTTTGGGTTGGCTTTGCTGACGACAGGCTGGGCGGATGAGTTCAGCAGGGTATAAAACAAAGGCTTATCTGCCGGCACTTCGACCGTGAGCGTATAATCCTTTACCGGCGATGTTTGTCCGATGGCCTCGCAGATATCCAGTTCGGGCAGGTAGCCGGGCTTCGTAAGGATGGAGTAATCCAGGTGGATGGTAGCGCCCAGTTCCAGTCCTGTATGTACGACGATCATCTCTTTCAGGTGATTATAGGCCGGCGCCCCGGCAGCCTGGGAGGGGAGGACTTCGACGAAAGCATTCTCCGGCGTGGTAACGATAGTGCCGTCTTTCTGCCGGGTGTACGAGCTGTGTATCTTCAACTCCTGATACCGGGGGTTATAGACGATGAAGCTCTCGCCATACGTCGCGTTCATGGCCGTATGGGTGAAGAGCGTCAGTTCCATCCGGTAATGGAACTCCTGGCTGCCGTCTTCGTGCAGGATATAGGTCTTCGACAGTTTCCCGTACTCCGCTTCCGGGGCGGCAGATACCTGTAAGGCGTAAACGAACAGGCAGAAAAAGGGGGTGATTATGCGATGTGCTGTTTTCATTTTTTTATTTCCTGATTACGATATATTCTCCAAAACCTTTATGAGCATTCACGGCCTCGCGGAACCCTGTCCAGTCGGCGGCCTCATATACGCGCTTCTTCAGCGCCAGTTTCTGGTAGAGCCTGATGCTGCCCGCTTCTTGTCTGAGCGAGCCTTCAAAGTCGGCGGCAGTGCTCTGTTTCGTCTCCTGTCTGGCTTCCCCGGCCAGGGTGTATCCCTGGGGTAGCCGGATGGTTTCTTCCAGCTCCACTAAGCGCGAGCAGGCGTCTTTGAAGCCATACCTGCGCTCTTCCATATCCGTACGGATGCGCAGATGGGTTTGTACGCCGGCATAGAGGTTGTTCATCACCAGGGGTTTGAACACCCATTCGCCCCCTTTGCCCGGAAGGGCGTAATCCGGTATCTCGTAGCGGAACGTGATCTGTATCGGAGCAGCCTGGTAGTTTTTAGGGTCTTTGCCGTAATCCACGCTGATCAGGCGGGCTTTGGGCGAGACGGCCAGCAGTTGTTGTTCCAGCAGATGCTGCCATTCCGTTTGCCAGCCCTGGGTGAACATGCGGCGTACGTTGCTGTCCGACTGTCCTTCGGCGGTAAGGGTGAACTGTCCGCGCAAGGTTCCCTTCCCGTCGATGGCGTTCCGGGCCTGGATGCGTACGTAATGGTTCTCGGGAGCGGAGACCGGCGTCTCCCGGAGGGGCGAACCTTCCGGAATGCCGGGGAGGTAGTTCTGCTGCTGTTCGGCGCTGCTCCATAGTTCGCGGCAGAAGGGCACCCAAGTCGGGTCGAGGGGCATATACGTCCCGTCCGAGAGTTTTACCACCACCACGCAGTGGTTGAAATGGTCTGCCGGGATCGTTTCCACGCGGCTGCCGGCCATCGTCATAGCCGGATAAGCCTCCATGCCCGCCATGCGGAGGAAGGAGATAAGCATACCGGCAATATCCTTGCATACGCCGCAGCGGTCGGTGAAGTTCATTTTCGTCGGATGAAGCGTATAGCCTTCGCCTTTGCCCATCGAGATACCGGAGTAGCGGATGTTGTCGGCTACCCAGTGCGTCAGTACGGCTATTTTTTCCATCTCGGTTGTCTTTCCTCTGAGCAGTTCGTCCACTTTTTTCTGTGCTTCGGGAAGCGGGGCAAAACTGCCGTAGTCTTCGTTCACCTTATTGAACCAAAGCGATTTATCCTGCCATGCCGGTGTGGACGAGATCATCAGTTTGGGAGCTGCGTCGAACAAATCCACCATATTCGCCTCCCGTTCGAACGGCAGGGCATGGTTCACGGCAAATGTATAGACCTTCTGCCCCTCTTCATAGCGCATGGACGAAGCACATTCGCCCTGGTAGAACTGGAATTGCAACTCTTTCTCCTGCGGGATGGATACCTGATACACCTTGCGCACGGTCGGTTCGTTCACCCAGAAGGGGACGATATCGTAGAACTGTCCGCGCATGGGAGGGATAAAGCGGGAGTCATCTTCTCCGGAGCCTCCCAGCAGGAGGGCATAGGTAAATCCCTTTTTGGCAATTTCATAGACCACGACATCTCCCGGTTCCAGCCATCCGATTTCCAGCATGATCTGGCGGGCGCCCCAATAAATGGCGCGTGCCGGCGCTGCATAATCGCAGGCCGCCGTCACATCGAGGTTCACCACATCGCCCCCAGCCCGGTAAATGGTAGCATATCGGAATGCGGCAAAAGCCGTCAGCGGGTCGTAATCATAGGTGATCACCCGGTTGGCGACGCCTCCCTTGGGTGTCAGCACCTTGAAAGAGCGATATACCGCAAAGGTTCCTGATCCGCTGGATTCCACACTCACAAAGGTGCTATCCAGCAAGGTCACAGCATCATAGCCCCTATATTCTTCCGCCCCGCCCGACAGGGCCAGGCAGCTCATAAAAACAGAAATCGCCAGGTATCTCATACTATGTTTTCTTTTAAACTTACAGCCGCTAAGATATGTTTTTTTATTGAATTTTCGTTTTCCAGGAAAGAAAACATTTTTGGCTCTATGCCGTTTTGTATAGGTAACCGTAAATAAAGCGTTCGCTTTGGGATTTGCCATCTCAATAATTGGGCCCTATTTTTGGATGTTTCTCCGGAAGCACTTAAATCATATCTTTAAAAACAAGATTTTTATCAGATTATTATAACTATGATTAAAGTAATTTGTATTTTTGTACTGAATTAAAATCATGATTAAAAAAGACATGGCAAAGTTTCCAAGCGTACTGCATCGTAGGCAAACTTGAAGCATATAGCAATGTCAAGTTTACCCGTCTGCAAAACGAGAGGCATGGCATCCAATATCTTTATGCAGATAATAAAATCTTTGATTGGTTATTGAAACACTCTAAAAAGAAATGATAGAAACTAAGAGATTATTTATAATACCATTAACATATGGGCAATTAATCAAATATGTTCAATGTGATAACTCCTTGGAAAGAGAACTAGGCTTGAAAGAATCCCGAAGAGTCATACCGGACGCTTTGAAAGAAGCCCTCGGAAGTACCATACTTCCAAACGTAGTAAACAAGAATAAGAATTATTTTGGACAGCTATTTCGAAAACTGAGAGCTGCATGGTCGGAGAATTATGCATGATGGGAGAACCAAATACAGAAGGAGGAATGTGTCTTCTTATAGGGTATTGGAAAAGAATATGTTTTCCAAAATAAGCGAAAGCGATGATTTGATGAATTGGCAACTTGTTTTAGATACTAATAGATTGAAATGAATAGATTTCCCAATTTAACAACGAATCAACTTGACCTGGTTGAAATTCAACAAAGTCATCTGAAAGATATTTTCCTGCTATTCACTATTAAAGAACGCGCTGTGTATTAATTCTCTACAAAATACGAACGTCTTTTTCTTTTTTATATGAACGTCTTTATTCTGTGGACCGATAAATGTGAACATCCGGATAAAGACATTGAAATACTTTTGCCGGACATTAAAAATGCAAAGAGTATGAAGAAAATTAGTATGATTTTAACAGCCGTTTTTTTACTTCTTTCAGTAGTAACGATTCAGGCGCAAGACAAAAAACAGGAAGAAGGTGATTCCTTTATAGGTAAATGGAAACTTTCTGTGAAAGGAACCCCGAACGGCGATGTTGCTATGTATGTCGAATTTAAAAGGGATGAGAAAGGTGAAATCGTGGGAACAATCGGCGATGAAGCGAATGGAGTAACTGCTTTTACCCGTGTGAAAGCAGAAAAAAACACTATCACTGCATATTGGGTTGCTATGGGGTATGATGTATATTTATTCCTTGAAAAGGCAGGAGAAGATAAGGTTGAAGGAACTATGATGGATATGTTTGATGCCGTCGGGACAAGGGTTGAGTAGAGGTTAGTACAAAATACATGAAACACCGTACGTTAAACCACTTCTTTCTGCTACTTATCATAAGTACAAATTCTGCCTTCGCCCAACATCTATCTTTTTGTAATCCGGTGAACCTCAATTACAGATTCCAGTTGGATGAACCATCAAGGAGGGAGGCGGCCGATCCGTCAATAGTCCGTTTCAAAGATTATTATCTATTGTTCATTTCCAAGTCAGGAGGTTACTATTACTCAAAAAACATGGTCGATTGGGTACTTATCTCTTCAACCAATCTTCCTGTAGAAGACTATGCTCCGGCCGCTGTCACCATAGGAGATACCGTTTACTTTATGGCTTTGAATCAGAAAATCTATAAGTCCGGCAACCCTTTAAACGGACAATGGCAGATCGCCAATGACTCCCTTCATATAAGGGCTTTTGATCCGGCATTGTTTTCAGATGATGATAGCAAATTATATTTATATCATGGACTGTCTGCACGTATGCCCATCAAAGGTGTTGAATTGGACCGGAAGACTCTGCAACCTGTCGGCGAAGATATTGAATTACTGGATACCCATCGTGAGATTTACGGTTGGGAACGTACCGGGGATTATAATACGGATATTGCAAAAAGACCCTGGCTTGAAGGTCCATTTGTAACCAAACATAAGGAAAGGTATTATTTGCAATATTCGGTACCCGGAACACAATATAAAAGTTATGCCGATGGGATGTATGTCAGCGATCACCCTCTTGGGCCGTATGTTTTGGCTGAGCACAATCCGTTCTCATATAAACCTTCGGGATATATAGCAGGTGCCGGACATGGTTCAACCTTTCAGGATAAATACGGGAACTATTGGTATGCAGGAACAATGTGTATTGCCGTAAAACACCGCCTGGAGCGACGCATCGGTATCTTTCCCGCTTTTTTTGATAAAGACGGTTGTTTTTATGCTTACACAGGTTTTGGCGATTATCCCCACCATGTACCTCAGACAAAGATAAACAACGATAAAGAGTATCAGCCCGCATATATGCTTCTTTCCTATAAGAAACCGGTAGAAGTATCATCGGCATTAGACGGATACGAGAAAGGGAATGTGGTGGATGAGGATATCCGTACCTGCTGGAGCGCGGCATCAGGAGAAAAAGGCGAATGGCTGACGATCGACTTGAAAGATAAAATGAACGTGCATGCTGTGCAGGTTAATCTTGCAGATATCGATACAAAAATATTGGGGCGTTCGGATGAAGTTTACGCACAATATACAGTAGAATATTCTCTTGATAAAAAAAGATGGAAACTTTTAGCGGATAAACGAGAGAACAAAGATGATTTGCCACATGGATACTCGGAGTTACCTTCACCTGTGAAAGCAAGATATATCAGAATCACAAACCATCGTACAACGGATAGAAAGTTCACATTATCCGGATTAAGAGTGTTTGGATGGGGAAATGGCAATAAGCCTGAAAAAGTAAAGACATTCAGCGTCCAACGAAATACCTCGGATGGATGCGTCGTTAGTTTGTCCTGGGATTATAATCCACATGCTACCGGCTATAACGTACGTTATGGAATTGCACCGGACAAACTTTATCTGAACTATATAGTGTATGATATTAATGATCTGAATATAAACAGTCTGAATGCCTTGAAAGATTATTATTTCACCATTGATGCATTCAATGAGAATGGAATCACAACCGGAGGAGAACCGGTCCGGACAGATACAAACACTAATATACTCAATGAAAAAACAGCAGAGAGCGTGGCATTTGCCAATAGTTATGCAGCGGAGAGTAAAGCAGTTCCTGTTAATTTACGTTGTAACTATCTGAATAATCCGTTAGGAGTTGAAAAACGACCGAGTCTCTCCTGGCAAATCCAGGCATCGGAAAACAATTGGCTGCAGTCTGCTTATCAGATATTGGTTTCTTCATCTCCGGAACGATTAACCGAACAGGACGCCGATGTATGGAACAGTGGAATAGTGACGGACGGTAATTCCGTATCCATAAGTTATGGAGGACAAGAACTGAAATCCCGCCAACGTTATTATTGGAAAGTGCGGGTATGGGATTCGGAAAACCATCCTTCGCCTTGGTCGGAACCGACATTCTGGGAGACATCAATGCTTTCTGAAAGTGACTGGAGTGCAAGCTGGATATCTTATCCCGATCGGGAGGGTATGGCTGATCGGAAAAGGATCAAATGGGTCTGGTTACCCGGTCAAGACCCCACCGATGTACCCCGGAAGACGGTTGCCCGGTTCAGGAAAACCGTATATCTTGATGAACTCCCTTTAATTGCCGCACTGCAAACGGTTGTCAGGGGCAATTACGAGCTGTATGTTAATGGGAATTTTGTGGATAAGAAAGACAAGAATTGGCAGACTTTCGAACGGCAGGATATTTTGGAATACCTTACTCCCGGAGAGAATATCATTGAGGTGAAACTAATGGCTGTCCGTACAGCCTCCTTTCATAAAGAAACCCGTAAATCGTTATCAGGAAGTTATGCGGCATTTGCCGGGCTTCTGGCAATAACGGATTCAAAAGAGACAAAAAAATATCCGACATCTGATAACGGTTGGATGTGTAAAGCAGATGGGGAAAAAGAGTGGAAACAAGCCGTAGCCGTTGGGGAGTTGGATGATCCCGGATTCGGGCTTGATCCGGGGCCTTTGTCACATCCGGCTTCGTTACTGCGCAAAGAGTTCAGTCTGAAAAAAACTGTCGGATCAGCCCGGTTGTATGTAACCGCTTTGGGCAGTTACAGGATGTATATTAATGGCAATAAAGTGGGCGATAATATGTTTACCCCTGAATTTACAAACTATAATTCACGGATCATTTATCAGACTTATGATGTAACAAATTTGCTCGGCAAAGGACAAAATGTGCTTGGTTCATTGTTGGGGGACGGATGGTATGGCAGCCCACTGGGCTGGAATGGAGAAAGCGACCTTTTCGGTTCGTTACCCAATATGCTTTTAGCCGAACTTCATGTGACATACAAAGACGGCAGTACTGAAAAAATCCTGAGTGGCAATTCATGGAAAGCATCTTATTCTCCAATACTTAAATCCGAAATATACTCCGGCGAATATTATGATGCCCGGCTGGAACAACCCGGTTGGAATACGACTCCATTCGACGATAAGCAATGGGAACAGGTTACTGCTATGGGCAAAGACTATTCCCGTCTTTTTCCCCAGGTGAACAACCCGGTTCGGATCGTTCGCTCAGTCGCTCCGGTAGAAATACGTAAGATAAGTGGAAATCGTTGGCTTATAGACATGGGACAGAACCTTGTGGGCCGGGTCAGGCTGAGTGTAAAAGGAGAGCCCGGTACGGTAGTGACTATGCGTTTTGCAGAAATTCTGGCTTCGGGAGACAGTATCTATACAGCTAATCTACGTAATGCTACGGCGAAGGACAGTTATGTCGTCAAAGGAAAAGGGAAGGAAGAATATACTCCAAGCTTTACTTTTCACGGATTCAGGTACATTGAGTTATCCGGTTATTCCGGAGAGCTGTCCCCGGATAAGATCATCGCCGAAATCGTAAGTTCCGTAGAAAATCCCACAGGTGTCATTCATACCTCCAGTGAGTTGGTAAACAAGATGTATTCTCTTGCTATATGGGGCCAACTGGGGAACTTTATCAGCGTACCTACCGACTGCCCGCAACGTGACGAACGTTTAGGATATACCGGCGATGGGCAGATATTCTGGCGTACAGGTGCATATAATTTTGATGTTGCTGCATTTACACATAAATGGATGAGCGACATAACAGATGAACAGACTACAGATGGCAGCTTTACCAATACAGCTCCTGCAGTGCCTGTGAGCAACCGGAAGAATGGCTCGCCCGGCTGGGAAGATGCGGGCGTCATTGTCCCCTGGAGTTCATGGATACAGTATGGAGATAAAAGCATTATAGAAGAGAACTGGCCGACTATGGTGCGGTTTATGGATTATGTTGAGCGAAATAGTACCGGCTACAAACGGCCGGGAGGCAACTTAGGCGATTGGCTGGCAATGGATTTAACCACACCAAATACCATAATAAGTAATTCGCTTTGGGCAATGATGGCAAAAATGATGACTCAGATGGCTAAAGCTACCGGAAGGGAAGAAGAGGTACGGAAATATGAAACGCTACGGGA
Organism: Tannerellaceae bacterium; assembly: GCA_031269535.1. GTDB lineage: Bacteria > Bacteroidota > Bacteroidia > Bacteroidales > Tannerellaceae > DFXE01. Next base: position 2,634 of record JAISZA010000044.1, on the reverse strand, counting down.
ACACATTGCCGGAGCTTTCCAGAATGAATTTATTGCTCCCGATGGAACAATCGGTTCAGGCAGCCAGACCTCGTATGCAATATCCCTTTATGCCGGAATGGTGCCTGATGAGTTGAAACCTAAGGCTATGGAGAAACTGATACAAGCCATAAAAGAAAGAGACTGGCATCTGTCAACCGGATTTTTAGGTACCCCTTATTTGCTTTTTGCCCTTTCGGAAAACGGCAGGGCCGATGTGGCTTACCGTTTGCTGCTCAACGAAACTTTTCCTTCCTGGGGATATATGGTCAGACAAGGAGCAACCACATGGTGGGAACATTGGGATAGTGACAAAGGCGACCCGACGATGAATTCGTTCAACCATTATGCGTTTGGCTCAGTTGCAGAATGGTTTTATCGGGTTATGGCGGGCATCAATGCTGATCCGAATGCACCGGGATTTAAAAAGATAGTTATTCAACCCACATTTGATTTGCAGAGGCAGATAACACAGGTCAAAGGAAAATACGATTCCGTATATGGCAAAGTTATTTCAGAATGGAGTATATTACCCTCCGGTAAACTGCGGTTAATAGTTGAGATTCCTGCAAATACAACGGCCGTTATCAGACTCCCGGATAACGCTTCTTTTACAGAAAAGCTCAATGAGCCTGATTGGATTGCTCAAAAGGATAATCCTTCAGTATGTGAAGTTGGTTCGGGCCTGCATGAGTTTATAATTACATTAAATAATTGAAGTAAATATAATGATGATGAATATACGGAATAAATTAAAAACCGGATTTGCAGGAAGTCGGAAAGAACATGCAAACTGATCAGAAACCTTCGGCTCTTTAGCTATTGACGCTTTTATGGCCTGGCATTTTGCCCGTTTTCTGGAACAGGTAACAGCCGCAGGGAAAGCTGCATATGATATTCCGATGTATTACAATGCATGGCTGAAACAACCTACGCATGAAGGAATACAGGGAAGATACCCAACCGGAGGCCCTATCTTATAAAGGATCACTATTAACCGATTTTTTAAATTCCGAAGGAGTCATCCGGGTATATTTCTTGAAAAAGTTATTAAAAGCCGTCTTTGAATTAAATCCGCTCTCATAGGCAATGGCCAGAAGAGACCAGTTCTTATATTTCGGAGATCGGATGAGTTCCATTGCATATTCTATTCTGTATTCATTCACAAACGTATAAAAATTTTTATGTAAATATTCATTTAATGTTTGGGTAATATAATGTCTGGGAATATTTGTTTGTTTTGAGAGTTTTGCAACAGACAGCTCAAGGTCTTTCCAAGCCTGGGATTGTTCCATATAACTAATTAACTGTTTCAGATATATCTCTGCCTGATTCTCTTTCAATCCCGATTTTGTGTATCGGTTGTCGCCATGATCTTGTTTTTCAACATGCGTATTTAAAAGATGACCTCCCCATTCTATATTCAGCTGTTGCTGTCTTAATCCGTAGTAGCTTAATACATAGATAATAAGGAGAGATATCGGATTCCCCGGATTCTCTATATAATCTATCCGGTAGTTATTAATCTGAAATATCGCGATTAGAATGGTGTAATGAAGAATGGTGTAATGAAAATAGACAAGGTAAAATACGGTAATAAACAGCAGCCAATTCAAACTGATTTTTACTGATTCGAATGAATAGGTATTAACAATTTGTTTTTTATGTTGATAAATACGGGTAAGAGTGAGTAGTACATAAATCCAGAGTGATATATATAAAACGTAGCCGAATATTGCCCTGAGTGATGTCATTTTGCCATAAAATTCTGCATACGAGAAAAAATTATTAATATCCGAACGGTAGGGAATATAGAAAAGAGCAATAATAATCATCCCAACGCATGAAGGAATAAAATGGCAATAGTCCCATTTCCCGAAACGCATATACTTTTTAATGATATATTTTGTATAAAGGTATAACAGAGGCGGAAAAGTTAATGAGATATTGACCGAGACAGGCCAGACTATTTCGGTTATCTGCCGATATTCTTTTATGATGTCTAATACAAACAATGAAGCCAGACCAAGCAACCATATACACAGAATATAGTCGGCAATTTTTGTCGAACTCTTTCTGAATAAGAGAAAGATCGAAAAAAGAGATTGAGCTATTCCGACATATGCTATTATTATGATATTCATTAAATAAAGAAATGAAATTTTTCGAGACAAAGATAGAAAAAAAAATACCGCATAATATCATCTCTTTGGCAGAATTATTTTTTGTATGCTTCTTCATTCCCGGCACTCACCGGATTCATAGCAAATGCACCCATCAAAATGTCAAAACTATCAAAATGTCAGATTTTGTTATTTAAAAATCCACTTTTTTGCCATCCGTCTCTCCTTTGGGCGCAAAAAACGCCGTAATCCGGGGGGGATGAAAAAAGCATTCTGCTTTTTATAGTGAATAACTAATAATGAATAGTGAACAGTATATCCCTGAAAACGACAATAAGACAGCTTTTCTGCCGGAAATAGCACAATCTGACATATCCACTTGTAACTCGTAACTTGTAACTCGTAACTATTAAAAAACCTGATTTTAACTGAATTTTCTGCTATATTAGATGTTATTGACTTTTCACCGGCATCTTTCCGGGAAATCATTGCA
>JAISZA010000199.1 GCA_031269535.1 Tannerellaceae bacterium | reverse complement strand
ACGAATGACGAGTTCATCACCTCGGCTAATCTACGAATCGTGAACAAGGACATCCTGATCGTTACAAATACGAACAGAATGGGCGAGGGCAATATATTCATCTTTGACCGGAACGGCCGGGGTTTGCAGAGAGTCAATCGTCTGGGCCAGGGTGGAGAAGAATATGCCAATATGCAAAGCATCATCCTTGACGAAGAGATGGATGAAATCTATGTCAACAGTACGTTTTCCCTGAAGATGATCGTCTACGACCGGTCCTGGAATTTCAAACGGAGCTTCCCTCAACGGGATGATATTGTATTGAATAGAATAGGTAATTTCGACCGGGATCATTTAATTGCCCATGACAGTTATTTTCGCTTTGAAAATGGAACGGTGAAAGATGAAAAGAGAAACTGCTTTTTGCTTATATCCAAACAAGATGGAAGCATTACGGAAATTTCCACTCCGTATAAAGAGAAGATAGCGAGCATCCTGATGGGAACCGGCGCTGACGGCAGACTGACCGACAGGAGTATCAGTAACAGGGAGCTGATTCCTTACCGTAGCAGTTGGATACTTACGGAGCTATCGGCTGATACGATATACAGCTACTCGCCCGATCGAACGTTGAAGCCTTTTATGGTAAGGACTCCGTCTGTGCAGTCTATGGATCCGGAAATCTTCCTTTTTCCCGGCGTTCTTACCGACCGTTACTACTTCATGCAGACCGTAAAGAAAACGTATGACTTTGTAGCGGATACAGGATTTCCAAGGACTGACCTGATGTATGACCGTCAGGAGAATGCCATCTATGAATATGTCCTCTACAATGACGACTTCACAACGAAAAGACCGATAAGTATGGTGTTTGAAATCCCCATGTACACCATCGTCAACAACGACGAGATCGCCTTTATGAAAAGAATAGAAGCCCCCGACCTTGTCGAAGCTTACGGGAAAGGCGAACTGAAAGGCCGCCTGAAAGAAATCGCCGCTGGACTGGACGAAGAAGACAATGCCGTAATCATGCTGGCGAAGCATAAAAATAACAATTGAATCGGTGCAGGTCTCGGAAATTAAGAATTAAGAATCAATGTCGTTTAATTAAGGGTTCCCTTCATTCCGATTGACAGAAAGGATTAGGTTGAAAAACTCATTCTGAGGGGTCGAGGGCATCGAAGGCGGCTTTCAGGGAGAGCAACTCTTCTTTAATCCGCTTGAGTTTGCTGACTATTTCTTCTTGCCGGATGGTACTTCCTTTATTGACTTTCAATTTTTTCCGTGCACCGGCTAAGGTTAACCCCTGTTCTTTTACTAAATAGTGAATCAGACGCACGGCCTCGACGTCTTCTTTTTTATAGAAGCGGATCCCTTTCTCCTTTTTGGGGTGGATGATATCAAACTCCTTCTCCCAAAAGCGAAGGGTAGATTCGTTCAGTCCGAACATTGCTGCTACTTCGCCGATGGAGTAATACAGTTTAGGGTTTTTATCTTTTTTCAGTACCATAAAACAAATGGCTGAAGCGGATTAGTCCATTACCTGCCCGTGGTTTTCGGCAAGCTGAATCATCTGGTCGTATTCTTCAGGCGTGAGGTCCATGAAATAATATTTGGAAGGGTCATCGAATTTCCCCCGGATAATCACTTCGTAATGCAGGTGTGGGCCTGTAGAGAGTCCTGTGTTTCCTACGTAGCCGATCACTTCGCCCCGGGTTACTTTTTGTCCGACACGCACATTCGCTTTGCTCAGATGTCCATATAAGGTACGGTATCCGAATCCGTGGTCGATGGTGATACAGTTTCCGTAATTTTGTTTCCAGCCGGAGAATACGACTACGCCATTTCCCGTAGCGTATATATCCGTGCCGATCGGGGCAGAGAAGTCCATTCCGGAATGGAATTTAGGGATGCGATAGATGGGGTGTATGCGCATTCCATATCCGGAAGCCATGCGTTTGAGGTCTTTATTGGCGATGGGCTGGATGGCAGGGATGCACTTCAATCTTTCTTCCTGTGTTTTGCCTACATATACCAGCTCTTCCAGCGAATTAGACTGTACGTAAAGCTGCCTTTTCAGCATATCCATTTTCTGTGTGGTAGCTACGATTAAATCGGGGTTGGAAAGCGTCATCAGATGTTCGTAGCGGTTGGCGCCTCCGACGCCTGCCTTGCGGATGGATTCGGGGATGGATTCTTCCTGGAAGATAGCACGGTATAGGTTCTCGTCGCGCTGTTGTATCTCGTTGAGGATACCAAATGCTTCGTTCAGCCGCAGGGAAAGGACTTCGTATTGCGCCAGCAGCAGACGGTTCTCTTTGCGTAACTGGGCTTCCATAGGCGAATCGAAGAAACGGGTGAAAGCAAAGTATATGATAATAGCAATAACAATACCTGTGCACAAATGACGTATGACAACAAATACCCGGTCTTTAAAAGACAGATATACTCGCTCGTAACTAAGGGTGTTAGGGTCGTACAGATAATATGATTTCCTCGATTTAAATAGTCCCATCAAAATATTTTATTAATCAAACTGCCGCAAAAATAATAAATTACCGTACTTTTGCAAATTGTTTTTCAGATTATTAACGAGTACAATATATTATAGTTATGTTAACAGCTAAAGAAATCCGTGAATCGTTCAAGGCTTTTTTCGCTTCCCGGCAGCATCAGATTGTGCCTTCTGCCCCGATGGTGATCAAAGGAGACCCTACCTTGATGTTTACCAATGCGGGAATGAATCAGTTTAAAGATATTATATTAGGGAATGTTGCGGTCAGGTATCCGCGCGTGGCCGACTCGCAGAAATGCCTGCGGGTGAGCGGTAAGCATAACGACCTGGAGGAAGTAGGACATGATACCTATCATCATACCATGTTCGAGATGCTTGGCAACTGGTCGTTTGGCGATTATTTCAAACGCGAAGCCATCGACTGGGCCTGGGAATACCTGACCGGCGTCCTACAGTTGAAACCCGAACGCCTCTATGCTACGGTATTTGAAGGAAACGAGGCCGAAGGACTCGGACGCGATGCGGAAGCTGCCGGTTACTGGAAGAAATATCTCCCGGAAACTCATATCCTCGATGGGAATAAGAAGGATAACTTCTGGGAAATGGGGGATACCGGCCCCTGTGGTCCCTGCTCGGAAATACATATCGACCTCCGCCCGGAGGAAGAATGCCTGCGTATCAACGGAGCCGGAATGGTGAATAAAGACCATCCGCAGGTGATCGAAATATGGAACCTGGTGTTTATGCAGTACAACCGGAAAGCCGACGGTTCGCTCGACCCTCTGCCGGCCAAAGTGATCGATACCGGCATGGGATTCGAACGCCTCTGTATGGCCGTGCAAGGGAAAACCTCGAACTATGATACCGATGTGTTCCAGCCCATCATTCAGTGTATCGCTGCGCTGACCGGTTTTGTGTATGGAGACGACAAACAGAAGGATGTGGCGATGCGCGTCATAGCCGATCATGTCCGTACGATTGCTTTCTCGGTTACCGACGGACAACTTCCCTCGAATGCCAAGGCCGGATACGTAATCCGCCGCATCCTGCGCCGGGCTGTTCGCTATGGATACACCTTCCTCGGACGCCGCGAAGCCTTTATGTATCGCCTCCTTCCCGTATTGATCGAGACCATGGGCGATGCCTATCCCGAACTGGCAGAGCAGAGAATACTGATAGAGAAAGTAATGAAAGAAGAAGAGGAATCCTTCCTCCGTACCCTGGAGACAGGCATCCGTCTGCTTGATAAAAAGATAGAAGAAGCGAAGGCCGCCGGTAAACAAATTATAAGCGGGCTGGATACCTTTACCTTATACGATACCTTTGGCTTCCCTTTAGACCTGACCGAACTCATCCTTCGCGAACACGGGATGAAAACGGATGTTGATGAGTTTAATGTAGAAATGCAGAAACAGAAAGAGCGTGCACGCAATGCTGCCGCTATCGAAACGGGCGACTGGGTGGTACTTAAAGAAGGCGAAAGTAAGTTTACCGGATACGACTTTTTCGAGTCGGATGCCGAAATACTCCGCTACCGGAAAATAAAGCAGAAAAATAAGGAGCTTTATCAGATCGTACTCGACCAGACTCCCTTCTATGCTGAAAAAGGTGGACAGGTAGGCGATACGGGATGGCTGATATCGGAGAATGAAACGGTGGATATCGTGGATACCCAGAGTGAGAATAACCTTGCTGTCCACCTGGCGGAAAAACTGCCGGTCGATCTGACGGCTACGTTCACCGCCCGGATCAATGCGAAAAAGCGTCTCCAATGCGAGTGTAACCACTCCGGCACCCACCTGCTCCATGAGGCGCTTCGCGAAGTATTAGGTACGCATGTCGAACAAAGGGGCTCGTATGTGTCGCCGGAATCCCTTCGTTTTGACTTCTCCCATTTCCGGAAAGTGACCGACGAAGAACTACGTAAAGTAGAACAATGGGTAGGAGAAAAGATACGTGCGGATTTCAAACTGGAGGAACATCGTTCGCTGCCGATAGCCAAAGCAAAGGAAATGGGAGCCATGGCTTTGTTCGGCGAGAAATACGGAGAAGAAGTGAGGGTAGTGAAATACGGTAGTTCCGTTGAATTATGCGGAGGGACGCATATCCCTTCTACCGGTATGATCGGTACGCTTCGCATCATAGCCGAAAGCTCCATTGCCGCAGGCGTACGCCGCATTGAAGCCATCACGGCGGAAGCTGCCGAGAATTACTTCTTTATCCAGCAGGATATTATCCGGGAACTACGCTCGCTGGTTAACAATGTTCCCAACCTGATACAAACCATACGGAAATCTATCGACGAAAATGCGGATATGAAAAAACAGTTGGAATCCTATGCCAGAGAACGGGCGATACAACTGAAAAAGGAAATCCTGATGCGTGCCGTTGAACGGAAGGGTGTCAAAGTGATCCAATATACCGGCAGGGGACATGCGGACTTTATGAAAGATGTAGCTTTTCAGATCAGGAGCGAATCAAAAGAACGTTTTGCCTTTATCGCCGGTTTGACGGAAGAATCCAGATGTACTTTGATGGTGATGCTCAGCGAGGCGCTGGTAGCCGAAGGATACAATGCCGCTCAATTAGTGAAAGACGCAGCCCGCCATATACAGGGAGGAGGAGGGGGGCAACCCCATTTTGCTACGGCCGGGGGGAAATATATCGCCGGCCTTCCCGCCGCTACCGGGGCTGTGATTGAATCTTTAGGATTGGAATGAGATGTTGTACGCACAGAAGGTCGTCCTGTCGGATGATTTGAAAACAGACCTGGAATACTTCCTGGCTACCCTGAAGTACGACAGGCTGTTTATCCTTACGGACACAAATACAAGGGACAAATGTTATCCGCTCATACAGGATATTCCCCGGATACAGGCTGCCCGCCTCATCTGCATTCCTGCAGGCGACAGGCATAAAGACTTGGAACAACTCACAGCCATCTGGTATATCCTTTCCAACGAAGGCGCTTCGCGTAATTCCCTGCTGATTAACCTGGGAGGCGGAATGATAACCGATCTGGGAGGTTTCGCAGGCGCAACATTCAAGCGGGGGATGCAAACGCTGAATATCCCTACCACCCTGATGGCCTTGGTAGATGCTGCTGTGGGGGGGAAAACAGGAATCAACTTCAACGGACTGAAGAATGAGACAGGCACTTTCTATCCTCCTCTCTGCGTATTTATTGATTGTACGTTCCTGCGTACCCTCGACCGCGACAACCTCCTCTCCGGATATGCCGAGATGATCAAACATGCACTGATCAGCTCGGTGGAGACGTATGCTTCTGTCTTATCGTTCGACTTAAACAAGCCGGTGGACTACGCCCGTCTGAATCAAATGGTAGCCCAATCGGTGGCCGTCAAAGAGCGCATCGTAGCAGAAGACCCCGGAGAAAAAGGGATCCGCAAAGCCCTGAACCTGGGGCACACCATAGGTCATGCCATCGAAAGTCTGTCGTTTCAGACGCCTGCCCCCCTCCTGCATGGCCATGCCGTAGCCGTCGGAATCGTATGCGAATTATACCTTTCGTATAAGCAATGCCGCTTCCCTTCGGATAAACTTATCCAGGTAACACAGTATATAAAAGAATATTATCCGCCTTTCCCCTTCGATTGCAAGGCCTACGCCACTCTCTGCGAGCGGATGACCCACGACAAGAAGAATACCGATGGCATCATTAACTTCACCCTGCTGTCCGAAGTCGGAAAAATACACATAGACCAGTCGGTAAATAAAGAATTTATATTAGAATCCTTAGATTTTTACCGTGAATCTTTTGGGATATAATCAAAAACGTATATCTTTGCTGCGCAAAAAAAAATCGGGGTGTAGCTCAGCCAGGTTTAGAGTACGCGTCTGGGGGGCGTGTGGTCGGACGTTCGAATCGTCTCACCCCGACAGTTGAAAATGAAGAGGTTAGGAGGCTTTCCTAACCTCTTCTGATTTTAAATCCACCACAAATCTACAACATTTAATATATGCTCCGGTACCAGGGATTACCGGATCACCCCGGATTCTTGTGGACTAAGCATAAATATTAGTAAGCCTGAATAAAAAGTAGGGTAGTATGCTCGTAAATACCTTTGAGTTGCATTGTCAGTCCAGCAGTCAACTAAAAACAGGAAAATACACAGTTTACACAATATTTGCGCGAGTTTGAATTTGATTTGCACCGTTACAACTGGAAGGACGAAAATATTTTGAACAAAAGGTTTTGTGGATACGATTGCCTACAACATTCGCGTAATGAGCGCGATGCTTAAAGCTGCGTAAAAAATGAGGATTTTATAGACAGACACTGTATAGGCATATTCATGTGAGATGTCTAAGCGCTTATACCTTATTCTTTTTACTACCACGTTGGCAGTTATATCCGGATGTTTAAACCAGAGCCGAGATTCTCAAAATCGTTGGCAAAATCGCAGATTGTCCGGTAAGTTGCTGGACGATCTCTTTTATTTTATCAAATGAATTTTGAATATCACATCGGGGAAATGTATTACCTTTGTTGGGTAATTTTAAACAAATAAGATAATGGCAGAAGTAAACAAAAACGGGAAAACGGCAACCGCCACCCTGAAAAATGAGGTTGCAGGCAAGGCGTCGATGCTTGAGGTTCGGCGCAGAGTAGTAACACGACGGTAGTATATCGTATTTTTATTTTGTCTGGCGATTTTTCACAGATGATTTTGAGACAAAGTGGCAATCATTCCGGATTGCATTTTCTATATAGGAATTATGTGCCATTTGCATTGAATATATTAAATGTGCCGCATCCATGCGGCACCAAGCTATTGACAAAATATTAAAAAATCACACTATCTTCGAGGTGAATTTAATGAATAAAACTATGGTAATTGTTGGAATTATTGTTTTGTCGATTGGGTGTATAGTTTTTTTTCTTTATAAGGCTGGCAATGTAAAAGGAAACGGCATTATAGAAACACTTGAAATGGAAATCTCTGGATTTAATAGCATTATATTGAACGGACGTACAACAGTAAATATACATAAAAGCAATGAAAATAAAATATCATTAACAATTGACAATAACCTCATCAAACACGTTTCGCTTGAAGTAAAGAAAAACATCCTTACAATCGAACAAAAAAAATGTTTTGGCATAATATTTACGGAATTTGTAGTGGATATTTATACTCAAAATATAAATAATTTTACTATAAATGGCAGTGGAAATATAAATTTAATAGATAATATATTTAATCCAACTATTAATTCAACAATAATAGTTAATGGATCGGGGTTTTTTGATGGGAAAAATTTTGAAACAGAAAATGCTGTGATAAAAATTAATGGTTCTGGAAAGGCAAGCATTGCAGCGGGAAAAAATATCAATGCGGAAATCAATGGTTCAGGTCATATAATATATTATGGAAATCCGGAAATAAAATCAAAAATTACCGGAAAAGGAAAAATTGAATTAAAATAAAACATATTTTGTCAAATACAATTATTGCAATAATACATAATAAAAATCAGCAAATAAATAATTCAAAATGTAATCGAATTAAAAAATATAAAATGAGGCATAGAATTATAGAAATAATAAAATTAAAATAATCATAAAGGAGACATAAAATGTATAAAAAATTTGAACTTAAAGTTGCAAAGTGGGAAGAAAGCAACTTAAATGGATTTAATAAGGAAACTCCCATAACGAGAGTATCAACTTGTTTTGAAACACCTGAAGACACAGATGGCAAATTTACAGTGGAATATATTATGGTTAGTACGGAATATGACATAAGCGATAAACATAATTCTAAAACGGATTATTTAGGTTTTATGGAATTTTGCGGAACTCTGGATGGAAAAAAAGGGACATTTGTAATCGAAGATCATGGCGTTTATGAAAATTCGGTACCGAAAAGTGATTTTAAAATAAAAGAGCATACAGGAACCGGTGAACTGAAAGGTATAACCGGAACCGGAAAATATTATGCGGATAATGAAACATTTATTATGGAACTGGAATATTTTATCAAGACAGTATGAAAATAATACATTGATTAAATAATGGATTTTGATATAATAATTGACAATAATTTTGGAGGGAAAAAGAAAATGAATTCGGAAAAGAAGACTGAACTGGTAAATATCATTACAAAATTTGCTGATTCCGGATGGGATTTAATAGATGCTCCGGCAAAAGCATGGTTGCAAAAAAGATTTGAAAGCGATCATGCAATTGTTCAGAATTTAGTGGAGGCTACTGAAAAAGCAAATTTGGAATGTGGGAATTGTGGTTGTGAATATGATCCTTTGTATAAAATAGTGTTACATTCGAAAGATGTCCTGTTTGCTCAGAAAAAAGAATTATCCATAAAAAATCTGCTGGACACAAGCAAGGAACAGATGCCGAATGAAGAATATACAATAAATGCTCAAATGTTAATCAGAAAACCCGTTTCAGAAGTTTTCAGGGCATTTGTCGAACCTGAAATTACAACAAATTTCTGGTTTACAAAATCAACCGGAAAATTAGAACAGGGAAAAACCATAATCTGGCATTGGGAGATGTATAATGCTTCAGCCGAAATTAAAGTGAAAGAAATTGTTGAAAATAAATTAATAAAACTGGATTGGGGCGGTCCGATGCCTGAAGTAGAATTTGAATTTACTGTTTTCGGTGAAAATGCTACGTATGTACATATAAAAAATTATGGATGTAAATATTCCGGAAAAGAATTGATTGATACATTGACAGGTCAGCTGGGCGGATTTACGACAGTTCTTGATGGATTAAAAGCATATCTGGAATATAATATAAAACTCAATTTAATCGGAGATAAGTTTCCTGATAAAATAATTAAATAAAACCATAAAAAATAATTTGCAGTACGCCCCTGCGTCGTATAACAGGCTTGTTTACGCTTCGGGGCTAAAGAGGGATGCGGCCTCCGCATGAGGCTCAAACGAGGAGGGGGAGGATTGTCGCCCGTGGCTATCTCGTTTCCTTCTGCGCCGGGACAGCAGGCGTGGCGCCGGGACGGCAGGCGTGGCGCCGGGACGGCAGGGTTAGAGAATAGTGAATATGTTAATAATAGCGAATTGAAAGCGGGAATCTTAAACCTCCCGGCGGGCATGATGTCTATCGTTATAGGAATTTTTAATACATATATCGACTATTATGCAATTTAAAAGAGACTTTTTGCTACTTATATGTGCATGTATGATGACATCTGTTTCTCTGTCGGCCCAAAGAGGAAATCAGGCAAGAAGAACAAGTGTGGAAGTGAAAGGAATCGTGTTGGAAGAAGGGAGTAAAACCCCTGTTGAACAAGCGACAATCCGGTTGTTAAATGTGGCAGACAGCACGCTGATTAATGGAGTGGTTACTGACCGTAAAGGGAGTTTTTCAATAAAAAATATCAGCGCGGGAACGTATTTACTGAGCGTTACCTTCGTGGGATTTGAGCCTTATTATCAGCCTCTGCAGATTACGGGAAGAAATAATCCGGTGAACGTAGGAGAGATTGAACTCAGCGACAGCGCTGTTGAGCTGGGCGAAGCTCTCGTGATAGGAAAAGCACCCGAAGTCGTCGTACGCAATGATACCATTGAGTATAATGCCGACTCGTATAAAGTGACCGAGGGATCTGTCCTGGAAGACCTGCTCAAGAAAATGCCCGGCGTAGAAGTGAGCAGTGAGGGAACAATCACTGTCAATGGAAAGCAAGTCAAAAAAATAATGGTCGATGGCAAGGAGTTCTTCTCCGACGACCCCAATGTGGCCTCCAAAAACCTGCCTGCCGATATGATAGAAAAATTACAGGTAGTTGACAGAAAGAGCGATATGACACGCATGACCGGATTCGACGACGGAGAAGAAGAAACCATTATCAACCTCACCGTCAAACCCGGAATGAAGCAGGGATGGTTTGGAAACGCCTTTGCCGGATACGGAAGCAAAGAACGCTATGAAGGAAACGCCATGGTCAACCGCTTCTTCAATAACGACCAGATTACCTTCATGGGAGGCCTGAACAATACCAATAATATGGGCTTCTCCGACCTGGCATCTACCATGTTCCAGGGAGGAGGGGGAGGTGTCGGAGGATTCCGGGGCATGGGAGGCGGAAGCGGCGTCACAACATCCGGCAATTCGGGGCTCAATTTTGGTAAAGAGTTTGAAAAGACACTCATGCTCAACGGAAATGTCAGATACTCACATTCCGAAAACGATGCGACAAACAAAAGCTTCGAACAACGCCTCCTGCGAGGGGATACCACTCAATATACCAATGAGCTGGATATACGGAACCGGGTAAACAACAACGTGGGAGGCAACCTGAGGCTGGAATGGAAACCGGATACGCTTACCAACCTCATCTTCCGCCCCAACTTCAGCTATAGCGAAAGCCATAGCTGGGAAACAGGCGATTACATCACCCTGCAAGGCTATGATCTGAGCCATACGGGGCTGAAGGATACGCTTAACACAGGATATGCCCGCACTTCTTCAGACGGCAAAGGCTATAACCTCAGCGCTACCCTGGAAGTAAGCCGGAAGCTCAGCCCGCAGGGGCGTGTCCTGAGCGCTTCTTTCTCAGGTGGCTATAATCTGTCCGACGAAAACGGGGTGAACTACTCCAACACACATTATTTCGGAGAGGAAAACGCCTTCCGCAACCTGCTTATCGACCAGCAATACCAGTACGAGAATACCGGATACAACTACCGCGCCTATGTATCCTGGGTCGAACCGCTCGGACGGAATAATTTTCTCCAGGCTACCTACAGCTTCAGCCAACGCCAGCAGGAAGCCCTGAAATATACCTACGCCCCGGATGCCTCGGGCAAATATAACCTGCTGGATACGGCCTATAGCAAAAGCTACCGCAACGACTTTGTCAGCCAGCGCGCCAGCCTGAGTTTCAAGGCACAACGTGAGAAATATAATTATACACTCGGGATGAACCTCGACCCCTCTTATAGCAAGAGTGAAAACTTTGTCGGCGACCAGATACTCTCATCCCTGTCGCGCTCGGTGGTCAACCTCTCGCCGATGGCACAATTCAATTATTTGTTCAGCCGGCAGACAAACCTGCGGATCAACTACAACGGACGTACTTCGCAGCCCAGCATGACGCAGCTCCAACCCGTGGCCGACGTCTCGAATCCGAATAATACCGTGATCGGGAATCCCGACCTCTCGCCCCGCTACGTCAACGATCTCTCCGTCCGCTTCCAGAAATTTATTCCTGAGCAGCAGACGGCCTTTATGCTGATGCTCAATGCTGATTATACCCTGAACGACATCGTGTCCGACGTTACCAATGTCACAGCCGGGATACGGCAGACGACCTATGCCAACGTCAACGGTAATTACAGCGGCAACCTCCGCTTTATGATGAATACACCGCTCAAAAACAAGAAGTTCACAGTCAATTCCATGACAATGGCCTCCTACGAAAACAGCAATGCGTTCATCGACGGCGCGAAGAGTACGAATAAGAATCTCGTCCTGATGGAACGCGCAGGCATCGACTTCCGTTCCAACGTCATCGACCTGGGTGTCAACGGAAATATCCGATACAACAACAGCAATTATTCTCTTCAGCCCACCAATAACCAAAAAACCTTCAACTACGGAATGGGAGGGACTACCATCCTCTACCTGCCCTTGTCGTTCAAGATAGAGAGCGACATCACCTATTCTACCAATTCAGGTTATTCAAGCGGTTTTCAGCAGGACGAACTGATGTGGAACGCCTCCGCCTCCAAATCTTTCCTGAAAGGGAACCAGGCCACCCTGCGTTTCAAAATATACGACATCCTCCAGCAGCGCAGCAATATCTCACGAAACATAACTGCCACCGGTTATACCGACTCCGAGTATAATACACTGAACAGCTACTTTATGGTACATTTCATCTACCGCTTCAGTATTTTCAAGGGTGGCGCTACGTTCTCCGACACGATGGGAGGCCGTCGTGGTCCGGGTCCCGGAGGCCCTGGAGGTCCGGGCGGTCGTCCTCCCGGTGGTGGCGGCAGCTGAATCGTAACTCGTGAGCAGTAGATTGAGGTAAAACAACTGAGTCGGAGCCGGAGTGAGCAGTAGATTGAGGTAAAATTACTGATTCTGTTCAAGAGTGAGGTGTAGATTGACCCAAAACGACTGAAAAACCTCAGGAGTGAAGTGTAGATTGACTCAAAACGACTGAAAAACCTCAGGAGTGAAGTGTAGATTGACCCAAAACGACTGAAAAGCCTCAGGAGTGAAGTACACCCTGCTCCAAAACGACTGAAAAGCCTCAGGAGTGAAGTACACCTTGCTTCCAAACGACTGAAAAGCCTCAGGAGTGAAGTGCACCCTGCTCCCAAACGACTGAAAAGCTTCAGGAGTGAAGTGCACCCCTTCAAAAGGGTGCATTGTCGCAGATTCAATGGATTTCTATCGTCATTGCGAACCCAAAGGGTGAAGCAATCCAGGGTGCCCGTCTGGATTGCTTCACCCTTTGGGTTCGCAATGACGAATGCACCCCTTCAAAAAAAGAATTGCACAATTTAAAATAATGTTGTATTTTTGACACGATTTTCAAAAGAACGGAAATGAAAACACAGCTGCATCATTATCATCGCAAGTACGACAAACGACAATAGCTCGGTAAGCCGGTGGTAAGATGTGTCTGAAAGACAGAGTAAATAAGGAGGTTTACCGTTTATGCGGCAAACCTTTTTTTCGTGTGCGGAGGATTTATTCCGGATGTGTAATAAAAGAGTAATGCAAAATAAAATGTTGAGAATTGCTGTACAATCGAAAGGACGTTTATACGACGAGACAATGGTCTTGCTCGAAGAGGCAGGCATCCGGCTGAACCGGGGGAAACGAATCCTGCTGCTCTCGGCCAAGGGCTTTCCGGTGGAGGTGCTTTTCCTGCGCGACGATGATATCCCGCAATCGGTAGCCCACGGAATAGCCGATATCGGGATTGTGGGTGAAAACGAATACGTGGAGAAGGGACAGGCAGCCCGCTTAGTGAAGCGTCTGGGCTTCAGCAGATGCCGTCTGTCGCTGGCTATCCCCAAAGAGGAAGCCTACGAGGGCATCGGATGGTTTGAAGGGAAAACCATCGCTACTTCCTATCCGGAAATATTAAGGGGATACCTCGCCCGGCAGGGAGTTAAAGCAGAGCCTCACGTGATAAGCGGCTCGGTAGAAATAGCTCCGGGTATCGGCCTGGCCGATGCGATATTCGATATCGTCAGCTCCGGCAGTACGCTGGTGAGCAACCACTTGAAGGAAGTAGAAGTCGTGATGCAGAGCGAGGCGCTGCTGATAGCCAATCATGCACTGACGGACGAAAAACAGGCCATACTGGATGAACTGCTCTTCCGCTTTGAGGCAATACTGGCGGCGGAGGGTAAAAAATATGTATTGCTGAACGCTCCCAAAGACCGGCTGAATGAAATTATTGAGCTGCTGCCGGGAATGAAAAGCCCTACCGTCACTCCGCTGGCCAATGGCGAATGGGTCTCTGTGCAGTCGGTAATAGCCGAAAACCGTTTCTGGGAAATCATCGGCAAGCTAAAGACACTGGGAGCCGAAGGTATCCTGATTATCCCCATCGAAAAAATGATTGTATGATACAGATTGTCATGTACCCATCCCGCTCCGGTTGGGCTGCCCTGACCCAACGCCCGGCATTGGATGTATCGGCCCTGTCGGACAAGGTGCGCAGTGTATCGGATGATGTGCGGAAGCAGGGAGATGCAGCCCTCAGACGATACGGAGCGATGTACGATAACGTATGTCTCACGAACCTCCGGGTCACGGAAGAGGAGATACAGGAAGCGGAAAAACGGGTGCCCGACGAACTGAAAAAAGCCATTGGTACAGCCGCCGGACACATCGAGACCTTTCATGCCGCGCAACGCTTTACCGGGCGGAAGATAGAGACAGCGCCCGGCGTAGTCTGCTGGCAGAAAGCGGTAGCCATCGAAAAAGTCGGCTTATACATCCCCGGCGGTACGGCTCCGCTCTTCTCTACAGTACTGATGCTGGGCATTCCGGCGCGCATAGCCGGTTGCCGGGAGATTGTGCTTTGTACGCCTCCCGACAGGGAGGGGAAGGTCCATCCTGCCATCCTTTTCGCCGCCCGTACCGCCGGAGTAAACCATATCTTCAAAGCCGGCGGCATACAGGCGATCGCTGCCATGGCATACGGAACGGAATCGGTGCCGAAGGTGTATAAAATATTCGGGCCGGGTAACCAGTATGTGACTGCCGCCAAACAATTGGTCGGCCTGCGCGATGTGGCAATAGACATGCCGGCAGGCCCTTCGGAAGTAGAAGTTATTGCCGATGCGGCAGCCAATCCCGTCTTTATTGCTACCGACCTCCTCTCGCAGGCGGAGCATGGGGCCGACAGCCAGGCGATCCTGCTGACTACTTCCGAAGCCCTCGTGCCGCAGGTCTTACGCGCCCTGGAAGAGCAATCCGAATGTCTCCCCCGCAGGGAAATCGCAATGGAAGCGCTGAAAAACAGCAGGATTATTGTGCTTAGAGACATGCGCGAAGTGATCGACTTTACCAACCTGTATGCGCCCGAACACCTGATCATCCAGACGGCTGCATACGCCTCTGTCGCCGAAGAGATAACGAATGCCGGCAGCGTCTTTCTCGGCGCTTATACGCCCGAAAGCGCCGGCGATTATGCCTCGGGTACCAATCATACCCTGCCCACTAACGGTCATGCCCGCGCCTATAGCGGCGTGAATTTAGACAGCTTCATCCGGAAGATAAGTTTTCAGGAAATCACTCCCGGAGGAATCAGACAAATAGGTGAAACCATCCGCATTATGGCTGCCGGCGAACACCTGGACGCCCACCGCAATGCCGTAAGCGTAAGATTAGAAACAATATGAAGAAACTGAACGACTTAGTCAGGCCCAATATCCGGAGCCTGAAACCCTATTCTTCGGCGCGTAACGAGTTCCACGGAGAGGCATCCGTCTTCCTCGACGCCAATGAGAACCCGTATAATACCGCTTATAACCGCTATCCGGACCCTATGCAGGGAGAACTGAAAAAACGCATATCCGAACTGAAGGACATCGCGCCCGAACATATCTTTACGGGCAACGGAAGCGACGAAGCGATCGATCTGGTGATACGGGCCTTCTGCGAGCCGGGGGTTGATAATATAGTCACCATCACCCCTTCGTATGGCATGTACGAGGTGGCGGCAGCAACGAATAATGTCGGTTGCGTGAAAGTGAACTTAGAGCCGGGCTTCAGACTGAATGCCGATGCCGTATTGAATGCCGCCGGCGAACATACGAAAGCCATCTACCTCTGCTCGCCCAATAATCCTACGGGGAACCTGCTGAGCCGGGAAGAGATATACAGGATACTGAAATACTTCCAGGGCCTCGTCGTGGTGGATGAAGCCTATATCGATTTTGCTGCGACTCCCTCGTTTATCAGGGGCTTGCTCAGCTTTCCCAACCTGATTGTGTTCCAGACATTGTCGAAAGCCTGGGGAGCAGCCGGCATCCGCCTGGGAATGGCTTTTGCCTCATCGGAGATCATCGCGATACTGAACAAGATCAAATACCCCTACAACATAAGCCGGCCGGCGCAGCAGTGCGCACTGGAAGTATTGTCTCGCGAAGCGTGCATGAAAAAACAGCTTGAGGAGATACTTCGTGAGCGTACCCAAGTAGAAACGGCCCTGGAGCAACTGCCTTTCGTAAAGCAGGTCTATCCCTCCGATGCCAATTTTATCCTGGTCAGGGTAGAAGACGCTCAGGCGACATACAACTATTTAGTGGAAAAACAGATCATTGTGCGCAACCGCCATTCCATCGCTTTATGCGAAGGCTGTATCCGCATCACCATCGGGACGCCGGAAGAAAACAACCTCCTTCTCCAGGCGCTGAAAAACTATTATTCCCTGGGGATAAGGAAAGAAAATAATCGTTAAAGCGGCGGCAGATGGTATGAATCCGGAGGAAATTAATTAGCTTTGCGGGATTATTCTTATACATCAATTCAATCAGTTATGGCGATTTACTTAAACGATGTCTCAAGAACCTTCGGGGAGTATCTTCTGATTCCCGGATTGACAACCAAGCTATGTGTCCCCTCGAACATCTCATTGCGCGCGCCGCTCGTGAAATACCGGGCAGGCGAAATGCCGGCAATCCGGCTGAATATCCCCTTCGTATCGGCTATTATGCAATCGGTCTCAGGGCCTGAACTGGCTATTGAGCTGGCCCGCCACGGAGGAATCTCTTTTATTTTCGGCTCACAGCCGGTAAGCTCCCAGACCGAAATGGTGCGGAAAGTGAAAAAATTCAAAGCGGGATTCGTGATCAGTGATTCGAATCTTACACCGGAGCATCGCCTGGTGGATGTTCTGGCGCTGGTAAACAGAACCGGGCACTCGACAATCGGCATAACCGACGACGGCACACCGAACGGCACGTTGCTCGGACTGGTCACCAGCCGCGATTTCCGGGTCGAGAAAGACGACCATAGTATGAAAATCAAGTACTTTATGACTCCCTTCGAAAAGCTACATGTCGGCAAAGCGGGTATCTCGCTCTCCGAAGCCAACCAGATTATATGGGAGCATAAACTGAATACACTTCCTGTCATAGACGGCAATCAGAAACTGATGTATTTCGTGTTCCGCAAAGACTATGACAGTCACCGTGAAAACCCCTACGAATTATCAGGAAACGATAAAACCCTGCTCACAGGCGCCGGCATCAACACCCGTGACTACGAAGAGCGCGTGCCGGCTCTCATCGAAGCCGGGGCGGATGTCTTATGTATCGATTCTTCCGACGGATACTCGGAATGGCAGCGCGAAACACTGCTGTGGATAAAAAAACGCTATGGAGACAGCGTGCGGGTAGGGGCAGGAAATGTGGTTGACAGAGAGGGCTTCGAATACCTGGTACATGCCGGAGCCGACTTTGTCAAAGTAGGCATCGGGGGAGGCTCTATCTGCATCACCCGCGAACAGAAAGGCATCGGACGCGGACAGGCAACCGCCCTGATAGACGTAGCCCAGGCCCGCAACGAATATTTTGAAAAGACAGGCATATACATCCCTATATGCAGCGACGGAGGCTTAGTACACGATTACCACATGGTGCTGGCGCTGGCTATGGGAGCAAACTTCCTGATGATGGGTCGCTATTTCGCCCGATTTGACGAGGCGCCCACGAAGAAACTCCGCATCGGAAACAATTACGTGAAAGAGTACTGGGGAGAAGGCTCCAACCGCGCCCAGAACTGGCAACGCTACGATGTGGGAGAAGCGGAAGCCCTTAAATTCGAAGAGGGAGTAGATAGCTACGTCCCTTATGCCGGTAAAATGAAGGATAACCTGAACATCACATTAGGCAAAATAAAGGCAACCATGTGCAGTTGCGGAGCAATTACCATCGACGAATTACAGCGCCTGGCAAAGATAACGCTTGTCTCATCCACCAGCATCGTGGAAGGGGGCGCCCATGATGTGATACTGAAGGAACAAACCTGAGTCCGGCGACTCCCGGACAATCGCTCTTGCCCTTACTTGCATTTTTATATAATCCTAAATAGTATTTGTCATGAAAAAACTTATCTCCTTTTGTGTTTCTCTGGGTCTGTTGCTGACAGCCTGTGCTGATAAAGCGACCATAGAGATAGTGAACCTGCGTTGTGAAAACCTGGTCAATCCCCAGGGGATTGACCAAGCTCCCCGGCTAAGCTGGAACCTCTCGTCGGCGAAACGGAATCTTCAACAGACCGGATACCATATCCGGGTGGCCTCCTCTTTGGAGAAATTAAGCAGCGGACAGCCTGACGCCTGGGATTCTGGCTTAGTCAGCTCCGGAGAATCCATCTATATACCCTACGAAGGGATGTCTCTGGAAAGCCGGACAACCTATTATTGGCAAGTCAGAGCGACAACGAATCAAGGGACTTCCGGATGGAGCGAACCGGCCTGCTGGACAATGGGGCTAACCCAGACTGCCGACTGGCAGGCGCAATGGACGGGATTAGACAAGAGCTTCGAGCAGGACGTACTGACTGGCAAAACAAGACTGGCGGCGCGGTATTTCAGAAAAGAATTTACCGTTGAAGACAAAGCCATCCGGAAAGCTACACTCTATATCTCCGGATTGGGCTTCTACGAAGCTTTTATCAATGCCGCAAGGATCGGCGAACAGGTATTGTCGCCTACGCCCACCGATTACTCCAAAGTAGTCAAGTACAATACATTCGACCTTACTTCCAACCTGCAGACAGGCGATAATGCAATCGGCCTGGTACTGGGAAACGGAAGGTTTTTCTCGATGAGGCAGCCGGGAGTACGGCATTTTGGATTCCCGGAAATGATTCTCCAACTGGAAATAGTCTATGCCGATGGCAGCACCCAGACCCTTGTCAGCGACTCATCCTGGAAGGTAACTGCCGATGGCCCCATACGGGCGAATAATGAATTTGACGGCGAGGAATACGATGCACGCATGGAAATGCCCGGATGGAATCAACCCGGATTCGACGACAGCACCTGGCTGCAGGCCGAAACAGTGAAAGCGCCCGGAGGACTGCCCGAAGCGCAGCTGAATAAGAATATTAAGGTGATGGAAACCATACATCCCGTGAGTATCAAAGAAATAAAACCCGGACTGCATATCCTCGACATGGGGCAGAATATGGTCGGATGGCTCCGGATGAAGGTGAAAGGGGAAAAGGGACAAACCGTGCAGCTACGCTTTGCGGAAGTGCTGAAAGAAGATGGGACGCTTTATCTGGATAACATAAGAAGCGCGCTGGTAACCGACCTATATACCCTCAGGGGAAGCCGTGAGGAACCGGAAGTATGGGAACCTTCGTTTACCTACCACGGATTCCGTTTTGTCGAAATCTCAGGCTATCCCGGCACGCCTGCCCTGGCGGACTTCGAGGGAAGGGTGGTGTACGACGAAATGGAGGTGACCGGCCATTTTGAAACATCCGACCCCACCATCAACCAGATCTATCGGAATGCCTACTGGGGCATACGGGGAAATTACAGGGGAATGCCTACCGACTGCCCGCAACGCGACGAACGCATGGGATGGCTGGGCGACCGGGCCGTCGGCTCACAGGGCGAAAGCTTTATATTCGATAACAATAATTTATATGCTAAATGGCTGGACGATATAGAACAAGCCCAGCGCGAAGACGGAAGCATACCCGACGTGGCACCCAATTACTGGAGCGTGTATTCAGACAATATGACCTGGCCGGGCGCTTACCTCATCATCGCCAATATGCTGTATGAGCAATACGGAAACAAAGAACCCATCATCCGCCATTATGACTCGATGAAGAAATGGATGAAGTATATGAAAGACAAATACATGATCGACAATATCATGACGAAAGATACCTATGGCGACTGGTGCATGCCTCCCGAATCGCCCGGATTGATTCACTCGCAAGACCCCGGACGCAAAACCGATGCCGCCGTACTGGGTACTACTTTCTACTTCCGGATGTTGTACCTGCTTGAACGCTTTGCCGGCCTGCTCGGCAAACCCGACGAAGCACAGCGCTTTGCCGGCGAAGCCGCAGAGGTCAGAGAGGCTTTCCATGCCCGCTTCTTTAATAAAGAAACCAGACAGTACAGCAACAATACCGTGACAGCCAACCTCCTGCCCCTGTGCTATGGCATGGTGGCCGACGAAGATAAAGAAGCTGTCTTCGGACATATCGTTGAGAAAACAATGGGTGAGTTCAACGGCCATGTAAGTACCGGCCTGGTCGGAATCCAATGGCTGATGCGCGGCCTGACGGAATACGGGCGACCCGACATTGCCCTGCAGATAGCAACCAACCGCACCTATCCCAGCTGGGGATATATGGCGGAAAAAGGCGCGACAACGATCTGGGAACTCTGGAACGGCGATACGGCCGACCCGGCGATGAACTCAGGCAATCACGTCATGCTGCTGGGCGACCTCATTGTATGGTACTATGAAAATCTGGCAGGCATCCGTAACAAACCGGGAAGCACAGGATTCAGGGAAATAGAGATGAAGCCATACCCTATCGACGGACTGGACTGGGTAACCGCCTCCTATCATTCCACCCGGGGCCTGATAACAAGCGCCTGGAAGAAGGAAGGCGATAACTTCTGCTGGCAAATAACGATCCCCGGAAATACCACCGCCTTCGTCTGTATCCCTACAAGCGATAAAGATAAAATCACCGAGAGCGGTACCCCCATCTCCTCCGTACCCGGCATCCGCTTTATCGAAGCAAAAGACGGTTACGCCCTGTATGAACTGGGATCGGGAGCATACGATATTGTCGCTCCCGGAGGTGCGATATAAGGCGAATCGTCCTTGCGAACCTGCAGGGTAGAAGCAATCCGGAGCGGGCACCCTGGATTGCTCCGTACCTCGCAAGGACGATAGAAATGCACCCCATTCAACTTATATTTTTACCAAAAGGGGTTAGTGCCAGACCGGCCATCTTGAAGTGCTGCATCCCAAAAGGGATTCCGATAATGGTGATACATAGCAGCAGACCGAATAAGAGATGGGTCAGGCTGATCCATATACCACCAATCAATATCCAGAAGATATTCATAACGACCGATAAACAACCGCCCGAACTACCGTTGTCGGTCACCTTACTGCCGAAAGGCCATAAAGCCAGCATACTCAGTTTCAGCGTTTGCAGGCCGAAAGGAATGCCAATGATTGTAATAATCAGCAAAAGACTGGCTACCAAATATTCAAGGGCAATAAAAAAACCGCCGAAAATAAGCCAGACAAGATTCCCAATTAGTTTCATAATGTATGATATATAGATTGAATTTATGTGTGTTCCACTAATTTAAAGTCTAATTGTTTGCGTTCCAGATTAGCCTGGGCTACCTGGATGGTGATGGGGTCGCCCAGGCGGAACTGCTGTCTGTGGCGGCGTCCTGTCAGGCAATAGTTTTTCTCGTCGAACTCATAGTAGTCGTCCTGCAGATCACGGATAGGGACAAGTCCTTCACATTTATTTTCGTTCAGCTCCACGTATAAGCCCCATTCGGTTACGCCTGAAATGACGCCATCGTATATTTTCCCCAGCCGGGCGCTCATGTATTCTACCTGTTTGTATTTGACGGAGGCCCGTTCGGCATTGGCGGCAAGGGCTTCCCTGTCGGAACTATGTTTGCACATCTCTTCGTATCTGGATTTGGGCAGACTGCGGCTTCCGTCTGAATAACGCTCCAGTAAACGATGCACCATCATGTCGGGATAGCGGCGGATGGGAGAGGTGAAGTGGGTGTAGTACTCAAATGCCAGTCCGTAGTGGCCGATATTATCGGTTGAATACTTCGCTTTTTGCATGGCGCGCACGGCCAGTGTTTCAATCAGGTTCTCTTCGGGTTTGCCCTGAATGGAGTCCAGGAGGTTGTTAATGCCTTTAGACACCTCGGTTTTGCGTCCCTCTGTTTTTACTTTGTATCCGAAACGGCGGATAAAGGTGGCGAAATTCTCCATTTTTTCCGTATCGGGCAGATCGTGTATGCGATAGACAAATGTCTTCTTTGCCTTCTCCTTTGTTTTGCCGATAAACTCTGCTACTGTTTTGTTGGCCAATAACATAAATTCCTCTATCAGTTTGTTGGCATCGGTAGCCTCTTTGAAATAGACGTTCAGTGGTTTGCCTTTTTCATCGGTTTCGAATTTCACCTCATAGCGGTCGAAGTTGATGGCTCCGTTTTTGAGGCGTCGGCTTCTCATTTTCTTTGCCAGGGCATCCAGTGCTTCTATTTCCTGCCGGCAATCCCCTTGGCCTGTTTCTATCACCTTTTGGGCTTCTTCGTATGTGAATCGCCTGTCGCTCCGGATGATCGTACGTGCTATGCGGTAATTTTTTATTTCAGCGTTTGCATCCAATTCGAAGATGACGGCGAAGCAGAGTTTATCTTCGTTGGGGCGGAGTGAGCAGATGAGGTTACTCAGCCGTTCGGGGAGCATGGGGATGGTACGATCGACTAAATAGACGGAGGTAGCGCGTTCGCGGGCTTCCCGTTCGATGATACTGTCGGGTCTGACATAGTATGTAACGTCAGCGATATGGACGCCCACTTCCCAGTTGCCATTGGCGAGGGTTCGCGCCGAGAGGGCGTCGTCGAAGTCTTTCGCGTCTCTGGGGTCGATGGTGAAGGTCAGCACTTCCCGGAAGTCTTCCCTGTGGTCGATTTCTTCTTCCGGGATGCTTTCTGGTATCTGTTTCGCTGCTTTTTCCACCGTGGCGGGATATTTATAAGGCAAGCCGAATTCGGCCAGGATGGCATGCATTTCTGCCGTATTCTGTCCGGCTACTCCTAAGATATCCACCACTTCTCCCAGTGGATTTTTTGCATTTTCGGGCCATTCCATGATGCGTACGATGGCTTTATCTCCGTTTTTGCCCCCTTTGAGTTTTTCTTTAGGGATGAAGATGTCGTTGGCAAGGGTTTTGTCTTCGGTGACGAGGAAGGCGAAACCTTTGGTCACTTGCAGTTTACCGACAAAAGTCCGCTCGATGCGTTCCAGTATTTCCACGACTTCGGCTTCCGGTTCGGCCCCTCTGCGTTTGGCCAGTAGTTGCACCTTTACCGTATCGCCGTGCATGGCATGTCCGGAATTTCGTTCAGCCACGAAGACCGGCGCCCCTCCGTCTTCGGGGATAAAGGAATTTTTTCCGTTGCTACGGCGGTGGAAGGTTCCGGTAGCAAGGGTTCCCAGGTTGTTCAGCCGATAACGTCCGCGGTCTGTTTCCGAAATAATATCGTCGGCAGCCAGGTCGTATAAGATATCCGCTACCATCAGTTTCTGCACCTGGCTTTCTATTCCGATTATTTTACTGATTTGTTTATAGTTGAAAGGTTCTCTGGGGGAAGCCTGAAAAGCAGCGATTACCGCTTGTACGATCGCCTGCTTCTTCATACGTTTCCCCCTTTTCTTCTTCTCTTTTTGCTCTTTATTCTTTGGTTTGTTTTTTGCCATACCTTTTGATTTTCTGTTTTGTTTTATTATTTACCGAACGAGATACCCATCCGTTCACCCTGAATGATGAGTTCATGGCGGGGAGGTACCAGTTTGAGTTTACCGGCTACATCACTGAGAGGAATAGAATCCACCTTATCGCCTTTGATGCAGACCATACGTCCGAATTGTCCACCGGCAATCAGTTCGGCAGCATGTCCGCCCAGGCGGGTAGCCAGGTTACGGTCGAAAGGTGAAGGATTGCCTCCCCGCTGGATGTATCCCAGAACGGTTTCACGGGTTTCGATACCGGTTCCTTTCTCTATTTTCCGGGCGATATAATCCGTCGGATGCATTTTCCCGTTAGCCGTTTCCACGCCTTCCGCCACGACTACGATAGAATAGGGTTTGCCGCGGTGGGCACGTTCCAGGATTACCTCATTCACGCGGTTCATATCATACGCTAATTCGGGCAGCAAGATTACATCGGCGCCTCCGGCCATACCGGCATATAAAGCAATCCAGCCGGCATGATGGCCCATGACCTCTACGACCATGACCCGTTTATGCGCATTGGCTGTCGAATGAAGCCGGTCGATGGCTTCGGTAGCGATATTGACCGCTGTATCAAAGCCAAACGTAATATCTGTGCCCCATACGTCGTTATCGATTGTTTTGGGTATGCCGATAATATTCAGTCCCATTTCCGAAAGCATATTCGAAGTCTTCTGCGTCCCGTTCCCCCCGATACATACAATGCAATCCAGGCCTGACTCTTTGTATCTCTGTTTTATGATTGAATCGTCGTCGGGGGCGATCAGCTTGCGGAAAGATTTTTCGCGCGAAGTGCCCAGGATGGTTCCTCCCAGATTGAGGATACCCGACAGACTACGTTCGTTGAGAACGCTGAATTCTTTTTGCAACAGGCCTGAGAACCCGTTATGTATGCCTGTAACCTCCATCGCATAATGCATGATGGCCGTTTTGCCCACTCCCCGGATTGTCGCATTGATACCGGGACAATCACCGCCTGAAGAAAGAATACCTATTTTCATACCATAACAATTATAAAGCAAAGATATAGAAATAAGCGGGAGAATGGCTACATTTGCAGGCAATTCACATAAAAGAGTATGGATATTTTCACAAGGTTCGTATCACAGCTATTTGTCCCCCGGCAACGGGCCATTGATCAGTTCGCGCAGCGCACGGATGATATCCAGCGTAAACAGCTGCAGGCTCTTTTATCGAAGGCAGGACATACCGAATGGGGACGTCGGTTCGATTTCAAAAGTATCCGTACCTATACGGATTTTTCCAGCCGCCTGCCTTTGCAGAATTACGAGGATATCAAACCCTATGTCATCCGGATGATCAATGGCGAGAAGAATATACTCTGGCCTTCGGCTGTCAGGTGGTATGCCAAAAGCAGCGGGACGACCAATGACAAGAGCAAGTTTCTCCCGATCACCCCCGAAATCAGGGGAGCTCAGTATCAGGGAGGCTTCGATTGTGTCGCCCTCTATCTGCGCAGTAATCCCGGCAGCCGTTTCTTCTCGCGTAAAGGATTGATATTAGGGGGCAGCCATACTCCTTCGCCCCTGAACAGGCGCTCGCATTGCGGAGACCTCTCTGCCGTGCTGATACAAAACCTCAATCCCGTTGTCAACCTTATCCGTGTACCGGAAAAGCGTATCATCCTGATGGACGAATGGGAAAGAAAAATACAAAGTATCGTGGAAAGTACCTGGAACGAAGATGTCAACAGCCTCTCGGGCGTCCCTTCCTGGATGCTGGTGCTCATAAAAGCCATGTTGCAGAAGACCGGACGCCGCTACCTGACAGATATATGGCCTAATCTGGAAATCTATTTTCACGGAGGCATCAGCTTCGAACCCTATCGCGACCAGTATAAGACCCTGATACCTTCGGATAAGATGCACTATATGGAGACGTACAACGCTTCCGAAGGATTCTTTGGCATCCAGGACGACCCCTCGGATATGTCGCTGCTGCTGATGCCCGATTATGGCATCTTCTATGAGTTTATTCCGCTGAACGAACTTTCCGAAACCGGCCATCCGGCCATCCTTCCTTTAGAAGCAGTAGAGACCGGTCGTAATTATGCGATGGTGATATCTACCTCCGGAGGGCTCTGGAGGTATCTGATAGGCGATACGGTACGCTTCACCTCGCTCTACCCCCATAAATTTATCATCTCCGGACGAACCAAACACTTTATCAACGCTTTCGGCGAAGAATTGATGGTGGATAATGCCGACAAAGCCATCAGCCGGACCAGCCGCGAGACCGGAGCCAAGGTGAAGGAATATACCGCCGCCCCCCTGTTTATGCTCAACAAAGGGCAGGGACTGCATGAATGGTTTATCGAGTTTGAGAAAATGCCCTCCTCCCTCCACAAGTTTACCACCTTGCTGGATAAGTACCTGCAGGAACTCAATTCTGATTACGAGGCCAAGCGCTACAAAGGCATCTCCCTCCAGTCTCCGAAAATCATCGTAGCGAGGGAAGGCGTTTTCTACGAATGGCTCAGACTGAAAGGGAAATTAGGCGGACAGCACAAGGTTCCCCGCCTGAGCAACGACCGCAAACTGATAGAAGAGCTCCTGGCGCTCAATGTGTAAGTCGCTTGTTTTACATCATTTTTGTCTCTTCACCGGGAAAGCAGGAAAAACGAATACGGTCTGAATAAAAGCAGCAGAAACGTCAATTTTACAAAGAACGGAAAGATGCGGGCTATTTTAAACCGCGTGAAGTATAGTTAATGATTGTGCTATCTCTTCATATCAGTTCAGGTACTTCAGCTGGTCGAGCATAAGGGGAACTTCCGTTTCCTGGATGCCGGCAACGATCAGGTCGGGGATATCCTGGATAAACTGTTCCCTGAATTTATAGAAATTCCCTTCCTCTGTGCGGATGGCCTGTAAATAAAATTCGATGGCTTTTCTGCTGTTCTGAAGCGCCCATTCGGTATGTCCGGCATTCAGGAAATCGTGCATATCGGGATAGTCTTCCTGTATGATTTTTTTGTAATAGTTGCGGGCCTGGTCGTACCGTCCTGACAGGAAGGAGCACCAGGCGATGGGGCGCCATACCTTATGGCTTTTCGTGTCGAGATAATCTACTTTAAAATAATATTTCAGTGCCTCGTTATAGTTTTTGAGTTCCAGATAGCAATTACCGATGTTTGTTTGCACAGACAGGTTGCCGGGGCTTAGTTCTTCGTAACGGCGGTAATACGTCAGCGCTTCTTCGGGTTTTTTCAGGCTGCGGTAGCATCCGGCCATCCTGCGGATGAGCCATTTGCTTCCCGCGTTCAATAAGTCGGCATGAAGATAGGCTTCCAGAGCGCCCCTGAGGTCTCCTTCTATTTGCCGGCAGTAGCCTATTTTCTGGAAGAGCATATCGTCTTCTTTCTGCGTTCTAGCCAGATGGGTATAGATAGTCAGTGCGTCGTCGGCATAATTCTTCCGCAGATAATACTCAGCTATAGTCGTAAGGCTTTCCTGATCGGACAGATAGGGTTCCAGTACGGGTAAATTATGGAAGTCGAGCGGCCACATAAAAATATCCTCGAAATCCGGATGAGCCGGATGCAGTTTGAAGAAGCGGTATAAATCCTGAATATACTGACCGGCTATAATCTCTGTCTTCTCCCGTTTGCCGATGAAGTCTTCTTTTGTTTGCTCTGTTATCTCGCCTACCTGGCTGTTGAACTGGCCAATCATGAGGCGCCGTGTTGCTTCGGGCAGCTGCATCATGCTGAAACAGAGCGAATATTTATCCGAGTTACACATAAAAGGAACCGCCGTAATGGTCTTGAGCAGCCCCTTTTCCTGGCTGCCGGTCCGGAAACGATTGTCGAATATGGAATGTTCGTGGGTGAAAGGCAGGAACCAGTTGCTGATCTCCCGGAAGAAGGGGAAGCTTTTCAGATGAATAAAAGTAGAGTGCATAACGTCGGCCCCTTCCTGTTGCAGTTCGCTGAATTCTTCTATTTTCTTCCCTAATGAAGTACCAGAGAACATATCCTGCCATTCGGGATTTTTCTCGTCCAGCAGTTCGGGATTCAAATCGCTCAGGTTTATTTTATTATTGATCTTAGGGCTTAGCTTCATCATTTCGGGGATGATCTCGTCCTGAAGTTTGCGGCTGATTTTTTCTGTTTCCCGTGCTAAGATGAAGCGGAGTGTGATGATCCGCAGGGTTTGTGTAAAGCCGGGTTCTTCGGCCAGTGTTGCCAGTCTTCCTGCTATTTTCGGATACAGAGACGTGCGTTTGCGGTAGATATACAACGAAAGAAGGATTCCGATAAGCGCGCGTACACGCACTTCTTCGCCGGCAGACAGCTGGGCGGCGTCGAACAGGAGCAGGAGTTTCTCTTTATCGAAAGAGGCCTGCACCCCCAGCATCAGCGCCGATACAACCTGGCATTGCACGATAAAGGGCAGGGAAGGCGTGTCCCATAGTTTCCTTATCGCTGCGCTATCGCCGGGAGTAAAAAGATCGGATGTCCATATTTTATAGAACAACAGGCATAGCGATTCTTCGTATAGCTTCGTATTGCCTGTTTCGTAGGCGTTGAGCAGTTGTCTGTAAAGATTGTCGAAGCTAATCTCCCGCAAGTGCGGCAAATTGCGTCGCTGGCTGTAGAAAGACAGGGAGGAGGAAGGCGTCAGCAGGCTGTGCCTGAGTTGGTCGGCCAGCTCGTATGCCGAAGTGAGGATATTCCGGTAGATATCCTCCTGCATGGGGTCTTTGATGCCATCCATCCGGTAACGCAGCATGTATTTATACGTTTCCTGCATCTCATCAAGCTTGTCCTGAAAACTGTATTCCCGGTTACCGGAAATGACCGACTGAAGCGAATCAAAAGCGTTCTTCACTTCTTTATTATCCAAAGAAGCGACGATACGGTTGTATGCCTGGTTTATCTCTTTTAGTGTCATAGTGCTTATAGGTTCACAAATGCTGTGCCAAAAATAGAGTTTTCCGCCTAAAATTCCTATCTTTGCCCCCCAAATATAATGTAGCAAATGAAGAATATACGTAATTTCTGTATTATTGCTCATATCGATCATGGAAAAAGTACGCTGGCAGACCGTTTACTCGAATATACGAAGACAATCGAAGGGAATTTACAGGCGCAGATATTAGACGATATGGAGCTGGAGCGTGAGCGGGGCATTACCATCAAAAGCCATGCGATCCAGATGGAACATACATACAAAGGCGTAAATTATGTATTGAACCTGATTGATACGCCGGGGCATGTGGATTTCTCATACGAGGTGTCGCGTTCCATTGCCGCCAGCGAAGGGGCTTTACTGATTGTGGATGCCGCCCAGGGGATTCAGGCACAGACCATCTCCAATCTATACATGGCCATTGAGAATAATCTGGAGATCATCCCGGTAATTAATAAGATCGACCTCCCAAGCGCTATGCCGGAAGAAGTAGAAGACCAGATTGTGGAGCTTTTAGGCTGCCCACGCGGAGACATCCTGCGTGCCAGCGGTAAAACCGGCGAAGGCGTATATGAGCTGCTGGATGCAATTATCGAGAAAATCCCTGCGCCGGCAGGCAATCCCGAAGCTCCCCTGCAATGCCTCATCTTCGACTCGGTATTCAACTCGTACCGGGGCATCATTGCTTACTTCAAGGTAGTAAACGGGGTGATACGCAAAGGCGACCTCGTCAAGTTTATTGCTACCGGTAAGGAATACGACGCCGACGAAGTAGGCATCCTGAAATTGGAAATGTCTCCCCGCAACGAAATAACGACCGGCGATGTGGGCTATATAATTTCCGGCATCAAGACTTCAAAGGAGGTGAGAGTAGGAGATACGATTACCCATGTGAAAGGGGGCGCGAAAGAAGCGATTGCCGGATTTGAGGAAGTCAAACCCATGGTCTTTGCCGGTCTCTATCCGATAGAGAGTGAAGACTTTGAGAACTTACGTTCTTCTCTTGAGAAACTCCAGCTGAACGATGCTTCCCTGACGTTCCAGCCGGAGAGTTCCGTCGCCCTGGGGTTCGGTTTCCGTTGCGGATTCCTGGGCCTTCTGCACATGGAAATCGTGCAGGAACGCTTAGACCGCGAATTTGATATGGATGTGATCACGACTGTGCCGAATGTCTCGTACCTGGTCTATGATAAGAAAGGCAACTGCACGGAGGTGCATAACCCCGGAGGCCTGCCCGACCCGACGCTGATCGACCATATTGATGAGCCTTATATCAGGGCGTCTGTCATTACCAACACAGCCTATATCGGCCCGATCATGACACTTTGCCTGGGTAAGCGTGGCATCCTTATCAAGCAGGAATATATATCGGGCGACCGGGTGGAGATCTATTATGATCTGCCTTTAGGCGAGATCGTTATTGATTTTTACGACAAGCTAAAGAGCATCTCCAAAGGATACGCTTCCTTCGACTACCATCTACACGACTTCCGCCCCGGTAAATTAGTGAAATTAGATATCCTGCTGAACGGCGAACCAGTGGATGCGCTCTCAACCTTGACACATATAGACAATAGCGTGAGTTTCGGACGGAAGATGTGCGAGAAACTGAAAGAACTCATTCCCCGGCAGCAGTTTGATATTGCTATCCAGGCGGCCATCGGAGCAAAGATCATTGCACGCGAAACAGTCAAAGCCGTCCGGAAAGACGTAACCGCTAAATGCTATGGTGGGGATATCACACGTAAGCGGAAACTTCTGGAAAAACAGAAAGAAGGAAAAAAACGAATGAAGCAGATTGGAACAGTCGAAGTACCACAAAAAGCTTTTCTTGCCGTCTTAAAACTGGATTAGCTGAAATAAATACCAAAAATCTATTTTTTTATACATAAAAAGCTCTTATCTTTGCATCCATGAAGAAAACTTGTAAAAGAAAAACGGAAAATGTTGCAAGAAAAAATTGTTAGCATCCGCAAAGGAGAACGACTTTTAGATGCACTGAAACGTCGAGGCTACAAAGGCCTTCCATCTAACTGTGTAATTAATAAGACACTACCCGGATTGGGTGTGACGCATTGTGAATTAATGTCTGATAGAGATTCTATCATAGTAGAACCTAATGTACCGGCTATTAAAGGTAAATTGGAAAAATACAGGCATGCGCTGGGAGCTTACAGCGGAGTAAGTCCGCATGTGATTGCCGATTATTTATCGGCGCCTTCTGATTGCAGGAAAAAGATACTGATAACACCCAATGATTTCTTCACGATAAAAGAGATCATGCGGGAACTGAATATAAATATGTTTGAAGACTTTTTCCTGTTTCTGGACGAATGTGAAAAGGATTTTCCCATAGAAAATTTAAAAGAAGACTTCTTCCTTTTCCGTAACCGTTCGTTTGTTACATCGACTTCGTTTATCACAAACGACCCTATGCTGGAGAAACAAGGATTTTACATCCTGACACTTTGTCCGGAGTATGAGTATAAACAAAAACTCAGGCTGATTACTACCAATAATATCGTAGAAACGCTTACTGCGCAGCTCAGTGCGCTGAAAGGCCCGGTTTGCATCTTCAGCCATTCTGTCGAAACGCTTGATTCCCTGGTTTCCGATATCCCCTTACTGCAGGAAGAAGGGCATGTCTTCCGGGAGGAAGAAGTTTTCCCCTCCTTACAAGGGAAAAGATATCTGCCGGGAGTCCCGGCTGAGCTGAAACGCTTCAGCTTATTTGATTCTGATTATTATCTGGCAGTAGATATGGAGATGCCTTCGCCTCCGCACCTTATCCTGGTCTCCGGTTTGTTTGGGAATCAACCCTCTTTCATCGACCCTAAAACAGAAGCGGTGCAGATTGCCGGACGCTTTCGCAGAGGGGTGGAAAGTATGACACATATCAGCAATATAAATCCCGAACTTAGTTTTTATACACCCAAACAAGCACGTGCATGGCTGAAAAATGCAGGGAAGGTATATAACGGCTGGGTCAGGAAAATGGCAACAACCCATCACGAAGGCGCCCGCGAACTTCTGCAGGAAGCCGTCAGCCAGAGCCGTTATGCCCGCTTTGTGGATGAAAGCGGGAATCTCAGTCTGATACGTGTCGCCAAGTTTATCGAACAGGAGACCGTCAAAGGGCTTTATACCCAGGCCAAGCTGCTGGAAGAGGCTTATGAGCGTACGAACTGCTTCACGGTGTCGCATACCCGCGAAGTACATATTTTTTCGGATAAAGACCGCCTCTCCCTGCAGCGCAAACTTACTCAGGAGGGGCGCAACCGTTTATTGCTTACCCGGTTCGAACAACTGGAGGTCTTGCGGAAGCTACATTCTTCCAAAGCCCAGACGCGCTACCGACATCTGATAAACCAACTGATCAACAATCCTTCGGATGATTTCCTGTATAACTGCTTCCTGGAATATGGCAGTAATTTCATCCGCAACTCAGGTTTCAAAGAACATATTATGCGGAAAGCATTAAACAGAAATGCGTAAGCCTCTTCGGGCTTACGCATTTTTTTGAGATATCAGATTCCCGGAGGAGGAGAATCTTTGCTGGCATGCATGGTAGAGACGAAAGCATGCGGGTCGATAGCTTTTACTTCATTCTTGATGCGAGGAAGGTCTTTCCGTTCGGCAATAGTAAAGATAATCTCCTTTTCTTTTCCTTCAAACATCCCCCGTCCGTGAAGGAAGGTACCGCGCATACCCATCTTATTGACGATAAGCTCTTTTATCTCCTGCGTTTTCTGCGATACGATAAAAACGGCCCGGCTGGGGTTTTCTGTCTGGAACATCTCCACGACCTTGCCGTAAACAAAGATGGTAAACCAGGAATACAAAGGAACCGCCCAGTCGCGGAAAACAAACAATCCCAACAATACGACAGCCGAATCAAGAAGGATAAGCATATGGCTTACTTTCAGATTGCTGTCGGCAGCAATCACACGCGCCAGCACATCACTGCCCGCACTGGTACTTTGGGCGCGGAAAATGCAGCTTACACCCATACCCAGTATAGCCCCTCCGTAGAAACAGGCAATGAAACGGTCGTTCTCTACCAGAGGGTCACTGCCGAAAAGGTAGGAAAGAGTGTCGGTAAAAACCGATATCAGCAGGAAGGTGACGATGGTTTTAGGCCCTGAAGCCAGACCAATCTTCTTCATCGCCAGTACCATCAGGGGGATATTGAAGCAAAGCGCTGTTACCCCCATCGGCAAACCCTCGGGAAAAAAAGGAAAGACGCCCTGCGTAACATGGTGCAATACAATGGAGACACCATACACTCCGCCCGGCACAATTTTATAAGGGGCCAGAAAGAGCACATAGCTAAGTGCCTGCAGGAAAGCCCCTATCACGATTAATGAATAATCGCCCACCTGACGCTTCAAAGTAGTTCTGGAAGGAATCATCTGATTTTTTCTTGTTTTAATTTAAATGCAAAATTACATGAAATTCTTTTTCAGGCCCCTGAAAAAAACAACTTTTGGCTAAAAGAAAAGTACAACTAAGTACGGAGGGGTGCATTGACTACTATAATTCAATATCTATGTTTTTTTTTCTTTTTATGATTGATAAGCAAAACACTTAGTAAAATCACAATTAAACCTGCAAATTGTACCCAGGTAACGTCTTCTTTACCCAATACTACTCCCAAAAAAACTGCTATAAACGGATTCACATAGGCATGCGTACTTACTTCCGTTGCCGGACGAACTTTGAGTAACCATACATAGGCAGAATAAGCCAGGATAGAGCCAAAAATAATCAGATAGACAAGTGAAAGCCATGATGAAACAGGAACGGCATTGAAATCTGTTTTAACCGGGTCACCTTTTATGATTGTACATATCCAGAACAGGATACTTGCAAAAATCATTTGCCACGCAGAACCGGCAAAGGCATTTACTTCTTCTTCTCCCGACGAACGGTATTTCGCATACAATGTTCCCAATGCCCAGGATATGCAGCCAAAAATGAGTAATAAAATTCCGTATTCGCTATGATCCTGTGCATGATTATCAACTCTGAATTGTTCCAGATACAACATCATTACTCCTAAAAAGCCCGTGATAATTCCAATGATAATTGGCGGACTGCGGAAGTTTTTTTTCCACATGGGAGCATCGAGGGCCATAATCCAAATCGCCGTTGAAGATGCAATAATGGCAACCAGACTGCTGCTTACATATTTTTGTGCAAGCATAACAACTGCCATATCAATAAAGAGTAATACGATACCGCTTACTGCCGATTTCTTTATAAGGCTTTTCTTAAACAGAGGTTCATTCCTGAAATAACATAATACAAGTAATATAAGTCCTGCAATTGAAAAGCGGAAAGCACCCAGCAGAAACGGAGGCAGTCCTTTCAAAGCTACTCCTATGAAATAATAAGTAGAACCCCAGATTACATATATCAGAAAGTAAGCGACGACTATGTTTATTTTCCTTTTGCCCGTTCCTGCTAGTTGCTTCATGTTCCGTAGATATTCCTGATAATTTCTAATCCTTTCAGAAGATTCTCACGTTGTGTAGCTATATTGATACGGATAAAATGTCCATCCGATTCACCGTACATCGTTCCTTCATTCACCCATAATTTACCCTTGTCAAGCAGGATTTTTGCTATTTCTCCGGAGGGTATTTCCAAAGAGGAACAATCAACCCAAACTAAATAAGTTGCATTTAAGGGCAACACTTTTAATTGCGGTATATTTTGTCTGATAAAACTGACCAGATATGAATAATTTTCATGCAGGTACGACTTCAGTTCTTCCAGCCATTCCTCCCCCTCGTTGTATGCGGCTATCAAGGCTTCCACTGCAAAAGCATTAATTTCGCAGACCTCATTTATATTGAGTGCTCTATCTATTTTCCGGCGCATTTCTTCATCTGCGGCAATGATATTAGCTACCTGTAATCCTGCCAGGTTGAATGTTTTACTGGGAGCCGTGCAGGTAACCGAATTATTCAGAAACTCCTTGCTGATAGATGCAAATGGTATATGCGTATGTCCGGAATAAACCAAATCACAATGTATTTCGTCGGAAACAACTATGACATTATTTCGCAGGCATAGTTCGCCAATCCGTTGCAGTTCTTCCCTTGTCCATACCCTCCCTATCGGATTATGGGGACTACAAAGCAATAAGAGTCTGGCTTTGGGATCGGAGGCTTTTTCTTCCAGATCATCAAAATCGACAGTGTATATTCCATTTCTGTATATCAGATTGTTTGACACCATTTCACATGCATCATTGAGGATAGACGAAAAGAAACAGTTATAAACGGGAGTTTGCACAATTACTTTATCCCCCGGATTTGTCAGGGCTTTTATCACTGCGGATAAAGCAGGTACAACCCCGGTGGTAAAAAGTATCCACTCTTTCCGAACGAAAAAATGATGTCTTCTCTTAAGCCAGCCTGTTACTGCATCAAAATAGGCAGCAGGCACTTTGGTATATCCGAAAATACCATGCTGCACTCTTTTCTCCAACGCGCTGATAACAGAGGGAGCCGTGCGGAAATCCATATCAGCCACCCACATCGGCAGTATGTTTTCATCCTTTGCCGAATCCCATTTATAGGAATTTGTATTCCTTCGAGATATTATTTCATCAAAATTATGCGTCATCCGGCAACCGGTTTCTTTTTTTGTCCGGATATCGCAGACACCCGGATTCTTACAGTTTTTGTCGATGATTATTTCTGCAATGCTATCAGCCACAATAAAACCTCCGGCGGGATTTTTAACGCTTACTATATGGCTATTCACAACTGCTTCAAGTGTGCTATATTCAAAGCACAGGTCGCAATCTTCCGCGAGAGTGCAGTTTTCCAGAATCAGATTCGTACAATAGCATAGTGGCTGTGTACCGGATATTCTGCAGTTCACTAATTTCAGATTTCTGGAATGCCAGCCAAGATATTCACCATTTATCTCTGAATCGTAAACCGTAACATTTTCCGTCTTCCAGAACGCATCTTTCGAATCAAGTATGGCATTACGGATAACAACGTTTTTAGCATCCTGAAACGGATAGTTTCCTTGCAGGCAGAAGCCGTCAATGTCGATATCTGTTCCGTTCATAAAGATGTAATCACCACCACGAGCTTCTACATTACGCAGTTTCATGCCACGACAATTCCACAGGGTCTCCCCTGCATTTGGAAATTTCACATTTTCGAGATAAAGCCCGTCTATTTCGCGGAACATTTTGGGAGCATCAACCCGGCAGTTAATCATGCGGATATTTTTTGAGTACCAAATAGCTGCACGGCTGTAAACAGTAAACAGGCAATCCTCAATCAAAGCATTATCGTTATGCCAGAGCGGATATTTACACATAAATTCGCATTTATGGACTTCTACATTCTTACATTCTTTAATTGCTGATTCTCCGGGATAAAATTTTACGTTTTCAAGACGTATGTCATTCGTTGCGAATAAAGGTCTCTCACCTTCAAAAAATTTGTTGTTTATTGTTTGTTTCATATTTAAAATGTTTTGAATATTTATTTAGTCAGCTTCAGTTTTTTTCCATAAGTCAGCATACGCCAACACCATTCCAGTGGGCC
The DNA here is from genome assembly GCA_031269535.1 of Tannerellaceae bacterium. Lineage (GTDB taxonomy): Bacteria > Bacteroidota > Bacteroidia > Bacteroidales > Tannerellaceae > DFXE01. The sequence continues at coordinate 1,266 of JAISZA010000199.1, read as the reverse complement.
AAATCGGAAATTCCGCAACCACAAACAACTGAAAAGTATCTGAAGCAGAAAAACACCTGCTGCGATCAATTCTACATGAACCAGACCGGTTGCTGCTCCCAATCCCAAACCTATTCCATAAAAAATAATTATACCGGATACAGATTGTCCGATGTAATTTGTGAGCGCCATTCTTCCGGGCGCTGCCAGTACCGTGAACAGCTTACTTTCTTTGTTTCTCAGATACCACAGGCAAATAGAAGAGATATAAGCAAGGCTTAACGGAACTACACTTATCGCATAAATAAAAGAATGACCTGTTAATCCCAACGGGCGCCCGTTCGTAGATTCCCATGCATAAAGAACAGATGTTGGAAAACCGATAATAAATCCGTAAAACATGACTTGTTTTAATAATCTTTTTTTCTCATTAAGGTTGCCATATATTTTATTCCTTCCGATGTATAAGCCGAGAAGAAACAATCCCAATACTTTAAATACTCTATTCCCGTCTATAAATTCCTGCATACGGATAAAAGCACCTGCCAGATTGAATTTTAATATCTCTGTGTACGTTTTCCCTTCGACAAGCCAAACCGGAAAGTTTTCGTCCGTAATGCCGGCCTTGTTATGGAAGTATTGAGTAGCCTTAATAACAGGCGCCGACAAATTCCAGTTAAAGCATACGATAAATCCATCTATGATAATGGGAGACAGTAAGAATAATACAGAAAAAAGGATTAGCTTTTTATCTGATACATTTCTGAATAAAGGCAGGAGTAAACCTACTGCTGCATATAAAATAAGAATATCTCCCGCCCATAAAAATATCAGATGAAAAAGCCCGATAAATAGCAGGGCAGTCATCCTGCGGTAAAATATCTTCATCCCATTACTGCCTTTTTTCACCGCATTAGATATGATGATAGAAAAACCGATACCGAACAACAGAGAAAACAGGGTATAAAATTTTCCGTCGATGAAAACATACTGGAGGAATTTTATTATACGGTCGGTATCGGCTGTCGGCATCGATTCAACTACTTCTTTCGTCTGAAATGTGTATAAAGAAAACTCAGAGTAATTGGCAAGGCAAATACCTGAGAGCGCTATTCCTCTTAACACATCGAGGATGATATGGCGTTCTGAAGAACCGACCGGTTTCATGGGGTGCAATTCAAATTGTCGCAGATTCAATGGATTTCCGTCGTCATTGCGAGGTACGAAGCAATCCAGGGCGCCCCCGATCTGGATTGCTTCACCCTCTGGGTTCGCAATGACGGCCCG
>JAISZA010000175.1 GCA_031269535.1 Tannerellaceae bacterium | reverse complement strand
GAGAGGCGTAGAAGCATTCAACAGGATATCCGGACGTGTAAACACATCAAATCCCACTAAGCGGATAAGCAGGGTATAGCTGCCATCGCCCACATCCGTCAGTACAAAATGCCCGTCGCGCTCAGGAAGCGTCTGATAAACAGGCATCTCATTCTCTCCCGACAAGAGGAAGATATCGGCAAAGTCGATAGGTTTATTACTACCCGCCTCCACAATCTTCCCCCTGATACGGACGACAGGAGCAGCAAACACAGAACCGGCAAGGCATACAAAGGTCACTAAGAGATAAAAACACTTCTTCATTTTTTAATCAATATGGATTAGCACTAAATAAGGCAACAAAGTTAAAACAATTGTTAGAAGTTTTACAAGTTACGAGTTACAGGTTACAAGTTACAAGGGATTTCCGTCGTCATTGCGATGTACGAAGCAATCCAGGGTGTGCCCGGTTCTGGATTGCTTCACCCTCCGCCTTCGTAATGCCGGCCCGTAATGACGATGCGACCTTTTGAATTGAAAATCGACGTAGTCAAATGCACTCATCCAGAGCGAGCATCCTGGATTGCTTCGTACCTCGCAATGACGATGCGACAATTTGAATTGCACCCGATTTTCTATACTTCCTTTAAAATCTCGTAAATTTTATTTAAGTTTGCCTGCAAAAGAAATCAGAAAGTATTCCGGATGGAAGGATTTGAAGGATATGTGGGTATTTGGCTGAGAGATGAGCAGTTAGTCAACGACGTTGTCTTCTCGTTGCTGTTTGTATTGTTCATTCTTTTTGCACTGGTCTTTCATGCGAATTATCCTTTGTTTATGAAGATGATACGCGATGTCTTTTATGTCAAAGAGCGCCTGAGTCTGTTTGAGGATATTGACGGGAATGAAACGCTTTTCCGTAGTATCATGGTTTTCCAGGGTCTGGCGCTTTGTTCGCTTTTCTTTTTCATTATCGGTCGCGCCTACGGACAGATAAGGGATTATCCGGATATGGGGATGAATCTGCTGATCATCGGAGTTATTTTTATGATTCTTTTTATATTTTATTTATTTAAGCAGTTCCTGTACAAATTAACAGGGTTCATATTTGTCAGTCCCGAAGCGTATAAGACCTGGCGGATAGGATATACAGCCAGCCTTGGCTCGTGGGGTGTTTTGCTGTACTTTCCTGTCGTATGCCTGGCCTTTACAGAGGTAGCAACAGGGGCCGCCTGTGTGTTGTTCCTTCTCTTTTACCTGCTCTGGCGTTTGATAATAATCCATAAAACGATATCTATATTTAATACTAAAGTCGTAGGCTTTTTATATATTATTTTATACCTTTGCGCCCAAGAAATTTCACCCCTTATATTCTTATATGGAGGGCTAAATTATTTGTATAATTTTTATTGAAGGAGCGCTATATGCCATTAAAAATAAGAAGGTTATTGGTGTCGCAGCCGAAACCCGCATCAGAGAAATCTCCCTATTTTGATATAGCGGAGAAGTATGGTGTAGAAGTTGATTTCAGACCCTTTATAAAGGTGGAATCGTTGTCGGCAAGAGAATTCAGGCAGCAGCGTATCTCTATTTTAGATTATTCTGCTGTTATCTTCACTGCCCGCACGGCCATTGATCATTTCTTTCATTTATGCGAAGAGCTGCGGGTGACAATCCCCGAGACGATGAAATACTTCTGTATCACAGAATCCATTGCTGTCTATTTACAGAAATATACAATCTACCGGAAACGTAAAATCTTTTTCAGCCAGACCGGCAAGGTGGAGGAATTAGCTACAATTATAGGAAAACATCCGAAAGAAAGCTATCTGGTTCCCGTATCGGATATACATAAAGACGATCTGTTCTGCCTGCTTGACACAAAGAAAATCAACTACATAAAGGCCGTCATGTTTCGCACGGTAAGTAATGACTTCGCGCAAGACGAAACCTTCGACTACGATATGCTGCTTTTCTTCAGCCCTTCGGGGATTACCTCATTGCTGAAAAATTTTCCGGACTTCAGGCAGGACGACATACGAATCGGCTGCTTCGGCCCTACTACCGCCAAAGCCGTCAAAGACGCCGGGCTGCGGCTGGATGTGGAAGCTCCTACCCCCGAAGCTCCTTCGATGACGGCCGCCTTGGAGCTGTATTTCAGGAAAGAGCAGGCTAACGGGAAAAAGAATGGTAAATAAAAGAAAGTATTCCTTCCCAAAAGAAGAGCGCCTCTCGTGGAAACGTCATATAGACCAGGTTTTCGGAGAAGGGCAATCGTTCGTAGCCTTCCCCCTGCGGGTTGTCTATCTACCGGTAGAGAGTTCCCTGTCCGCTCCTGTGTCGATGCTGGTGAGCGTTTCGAAAAAGAGAATCAAACGAGCCGTCGGACGCAATTATATCAAGCGGCAGGTGCGTGAAACCTGGCGTGTACGCAAATACGAACTGGCGGATGCGCTGGTGGCAAGAAACCAATCGATGTTCCTTGCCTTCCTATATATTGATAAGAAACTGCATCCCTTCGCCGAGATGGAAAAAGCCATGGCGAAGGTTGTGAAAATACTCCGGGATAAAAGATGATCAAAGGTTTTTTTACAGCGCTTCTCCTCGCACCGGTCTATTTCTACAAATATTGTATTTCTCCCTTCACACCGGCATCCTGCAGATACGTTCCCAGCTGCTCCGAGTACGCTGTGCAGGCGCTCAGGAAGCATGGCCCGGTCAAGGGGCTCTGTCTTTCCATCAGGCGCATCCTCCGCTGCCACCCCTGGGGAGGGAGCGGATACGATCCGGTTCCCTGAGTCGTCGTAGTTCTCAAAAATAAAATTCCCGTCATTGCTTCGTCCGCAATGACGGGAATTTTATTGTATGCCCTCATGGGTGTTAAATCGACTGCAGGAATTTGATTAAAGCTTCCCGGTCGGCTTTCGGCATTTTGCGGAAGTCTTCTTTGGGCTTCTTTGCTTCACCGCCATGCCAGAGGATGGCTTCTTCGTAGTTGCGCGCGCGCAGGTCGTGAAGCATATCGGTATGTCCGGAAGTGACCGTCAGCAGGCCTCGTCCCCACAAGGGAGTGGTACGACATACCCGGGCGCGCCCCGGTTCTTTCATCTCAAGATCGTGACGCAGAAGATCGGTATAAGGATATATCTTCTGATTCGAAAGAGCAGGCAGTGGGGTATAATCGGCGCGGGTTGTCCACGAGGGGCGATGGCAGTCCTTACATCCGGTCTCGTAGAAAAGTTCACGCCCGCGCTGCACGGTTTCGTCGTCCAGATTGCGCGCGGCAGGAACAGCTATTCCGCGGTGCCAGACCATGAAAGCCTCGAAATCTTCCGTTGTCATTTCCGCTTTCAGCGACTTCGACATCAGGTTGTCAAAAATAGTTTCCTGTGTCAGTCCGAGGGCAGCCTGTACATCGGCGTCGTGCGACATCACTCGGGCGTATTCTTCCGTGATATAGTGATACGTCCGGTCGGGTCGGGTTACGTTTGTGATATTCCACAAGGCATTGGCTCCCGGTCCGTTGTCGAGTGTTGCCCGGGTGCAGAGGTAGGTAAAGCGTCCCGGGTGTTTACCGGGGAAATAGGGATTAAGTCCTGTTTCGTCAATATCGGCTCCGATAAGTCCCGAGGCATATCCCCTGTTTTGTTCTTCCTGCCATTGCGCCCGGAGGTCTTCGTCGGAGATGGCATCCAGCAGGCCGACACCATAGATACCGATGGTGGCTTCGATGGAGGCGGCATGTTTGCTCATATCAAAATCTTCGAACAGGATGGCTTCCTGGGCTACTTCCACGATGGGATAAATGAGCGTCCCTTCGTATTCCGTCCCGGCGCTGTAAGCTGTGCCATCTTCGTATTTATTACCATATTCATCCACATAAGGCATCCATTGGATGGTGACTCCGGATTCGTCGATGGGCGCTTTGAAAGGCGGTACGGCACGTGTCTGGGTCATCCCGGTGAAATATTTCGAAGCCAGCGCCAGCGTGGGCGAAGCCGGGTCGTATATCATCAGCAGATAGCCGTTGCGGCTATCGGAGGTATCAAAGACATCCACACGCTTGCTATGCCCTCCGTAACTGGGGTGGCAGGCGATGCAGGATTTGCGTATATACACCGGCCCCAGGCCTGAATAGCCCGTCTCGCCGGCCGACACAAAACTCTTACCCGCTATTTCCTCTCCACGCATAAACTGCCTGTACAGGAGCGGGTCGGCATTAATCGGCTCCACAGGCTGCTTGTAAGCCCTGGCCGTTGCATTAAACACTGTACCATTTACACCACCAGCATACCATTCTTCACTATATTCTTTCTCATCATCCGGAACGGGCACAAGCTTGTCATCGCCACCGTCCGAACAACTTGTCGCTGCTATAAGCGACACCATCATGCTAAAAACTAAAACACTCTTTTTCATATTCCAAATTTCAAAGGAAAAGAGGCTGTGTCGCTTTGAAACAGCCTCCCGACCACGGCGTTATTAATTATATTATTAATTATATTCCTTAATCAATCCTCACTCCAATGTTTCGATTATTGAATCAAAAAGCGTCTGAAGATCAACGCAGGCCTCTACTGCGGCATTCACTTCTGCTTCATTGGTCTGGTCGCGTACGACTTCATAAAAAGACTTTCCGTCCTTACCTATATTTTTGATTTTAGACAGACAGTCGTCTATTTTATTTTTAATCTGTGTATCAAGTTCCGGGTTGGCTTTAGCCAGATAAGCGCTCAGCGAGGTCGCCTGGCGTGAACCATCGTCCATCCCTCCCAGGTAAGCATTCTTGATGCTGCGGATGTTGTTCTGATAATCATCCAGCGAATGCCAGCTGTACCACGATTCCACGTCTTCCGTTTTCTGGGCTGTGTAAGGCGCTTCTATCTTGGTAGCGCCTACTTCGCCGGCTATCTCGGAAGCTCCTACAGCTATTTCGCTCAGGGCATCTCCCCAGGATGAATAGCCCTCTTTGGAAGTCAGGCGTTCGGCAAAATTCTTGTAATTCGGATTATTCTCCAAATGTTCGGCCACTTCCGGATTTTCACGGAAAACGGCTTTCATCTCAGACGCGACGTTGTCTTCTCCTACCCATGCCACATAGGCCAGTACGCAATCCCATACCAAGGCATCCGTAGCGGCAGTCAGATACTTGAGTTCCGCTTCAGACAAATCCGCCACCGGGCGTGACTTTCCTTCGCGGTACAGCAGATATTCCGTTACATGGAATCCGATGACCTCTGCATCCAGCTCTCCCCATGCCTGTTCGCCGGTGAGGTTGATAGCGCCTTCCGCCAGTACGCCGTCTATCTGTTCCTTTTCCAAAGGCCAGGAGTCGATATGGCCGTCAATATCCAGTGCCTGTTCGCCTACGGGGCCAAAAAGGAAAGCTTCACTGATTTCCCATGCGATGCGGGCTTTCATCCAGGCAGCCGAGGCTGCTTGCATATTGGCATCCGAGGGATTGTTTTTCAGGGCTTCGTTGGCAGCCCGCATTTCGAGCGCTGCTTCAGCTAAGGATTTATACGTGGGGACAACAGTCGTCCCGACATACACATTAAGAATGGATTCGAACAATTGGTCGTTGTTATCCTCCTCCTCCGGCTGTTTTCCACCGCTGTCTTTTTCACAAGAAGAAACGGCCGCAAGCATCATAAGCATTGCCAGGCCAAGCATTAAATTCCGAAAAAAACTCTTCATAATTTGTCTGTTATTAATAATGGATTAATTTTTGATTCATAAGAAAAGCCCCGAATAAGCCACACCCAGCGAAAGGGTCGGCTCATTATTGAAGGGCGCTTTAAACTGGCGGAACGAATATTCGGCTTTGATTACCACTTCTTTCAGCGGAAAATAGTTGAGTCCGGCACTGATAATCCGTTTCTCACACCACATTTTGGGGTCAATCCCTTCCGCCGTTTTGTACATCGAGTCGTAGAATCCGTAATGCCCATATACATAGAGCTTATCCCCTTTATACCTGCGGTCGGGGAAGAACGACATCAGATCGTAGCCGGCTTCGACATACCAGCTTAAGACGTCCGAAGCGACGTCGGTGCGCGGCGAAGGGCTGGCTGAAGGCAATTTCTTATTGACACGCGAGATGGTATAAGAGTCGCCCAGATGTCCGTACACCAGATTGGCCCGCGCCAGCACAGGATGCTGATCGTACACGGCATCCACGGCGCCGATCGTCACAGAGCCGTTTATGGGCTCTTTATGGGTAATCGTCTCGCCCTTTGCGTTTTTCTCTGTATAGGTATAATAATAGCGGTCGGCCTTCAGACTGTTTCTGGCGCTGAAACCAAAATAGCCGCTCAGGCCTACCCGCAGGCCTTTGACTGAATAGTTGTCTATCCGGAAAGCGCCGGCATACTTATTGGCAATCGTAAACTCGTAGGGCGAGGCAGAGCCGCCCTGAATCCAGTTTGCATTACTGAAACGCTCGGCATCCAGCCCGGAAACGAATTGCGCCTCGTAACGCCAGGCAGCCGTCTGCCCCCACAGGCTGATACCTGTCTCATGCCAGGTACAGGGAAGGATAGCAGATTCTTCTTCGGGACGCAGCACGGAGAAGAACTCCGTCGGGAAATGGTATTGATTGGTAAGCCCCAGAGGGACAATGATATGTCCCATGCGAAGATTTAGTCCGGGGCTGAAACTCTTCTCTATCCAGAACTGTTCAAGGGCTACTTCGCCTCCTTTCTCGATCTCGGTTTCGTATTCGCCGGTCTCGTCGTTTTCGATTTCGTAGGTAGAGCCTGCCCCTCCATGTTCAAACTCTACTTCGGTCGATATCTTCCATCCTTGCCCGAAGTCATAACTGAGATAAAAGACTACATGCGGAAGGTCAAAGCGTCCGTGGGTCGCATCCCTGTTCGATTCCGGATACTTATAACGCTCTACATTATCACTGTAAAACATCCGTTGCGCCACAGCTTCGCCATAGCCACCCAGGCGGAGACGGGATGACTGTGCCGATATATTCATACCGGCCCCCCATAGTCCGCAAATTAAAAAGAAAGAAAAGATTTGTTTCATTAAAATACCTATTTTAAAACAGCTTACAAATATAGATGAGAGTACATCCCTCGGCAATCACTATTTCATGCTATTTTCAGAGCTGTTCTATACCTAAATATAGGTATCGTGATAGCAGTCTCGCAGGGTGCATTCCAAATTGTCGCAGATT
>JAISZA010000159.1 GCA_031269535.1 Tannerellaceae bacterium | reverse complement strand
GATATCAGCGCCTCATCAATGTAGGCATAATCGGTAAAAAGGCCGGTGTACGAACGAAGAAGGGTATGTATCACCTCGTCCATCTGTTTGTCTTCCTGGTGAAGGTATCTGTACAAATCGTCGCGCGTGACGGTAAAAAGCAGGCGTGAAGCATTATCAACCTCCTCCGTATATTCTATATAACCCGATAGTTCGAGTATCTTCAGGGCATGATGCGTCTGCAGGACAGAGAATCTGAAAACAGAACAAAAATCGCTCAGCGAAAAATCGTGCACCGTATCCAGACCGTATCCCGTGGCAATCTGGAAATAATTCCCCAATGCTTCATAGACGCGGAAGATGAAGTTTTTGTCGGGATATTCGTCAGCCAGGCGTTTTTTGAGTTTGGCATTGTCGATGCCGCTACAGAGAGCTACGGCATAGGCTCTTTTTTCGTCGCGTCCGGCACGTCCGGCTTCCTGGAAATATTCTTCCAGCGAACCGGGCATATCCACGTGTACCACTAAGCGTACGTCGGGTTTATCTATACCCATGCCAAAGGCATTGGTGGAGACGATCACGCGGCACTCGCCGCTTTTCCAGTTATTCTGGCGAAGTGTTTTCTCTTCAGGGTTCAGTCCGGCATGGAAGAAATCAGCCTGTATGCCGGCCCGCCGGAGTTCGCCAGCAATCTCTTTGGTCCGCTGCCGGCTACGGACATATACGATCGCACTTCCCGGTACTTTCTGGAGGATTTGGATCAGCGAGTTCAGCTTATCGTCTGTCCGGCGGACGACATAGGAAAGGTTCTCCCGATAAAAACTTTTCCGGTAAACATTCTTTTCCCTGAAAAGGAGTTTTTCCTGAATATCGTCTATCACTTCCGGCGTGGCAGTAGCCGTAAGCGCCAGCACGGGAACAGCCGGCAATAGCTCGCGGATAGCAGCTATCGAGAGGTAGGAAGGGCGGAAATCGTATCCCCATTGCGAGATGCAATGGCTTTCATCGATTACCAGATAAGAGACGAGCATTGCCTGCACTTTGGCCCGGAACAGCTCCGTACCGAGGCGTTCGGGCGAAACGTAGAGGAATTTATAGTCGCCGAAGATACAGTTTTCCAATCGCGAAATGATCTCCTGGCGCCTCATTCCCGAATATACGGCAGTAGCTTTGATGCCGTTGCGCCGGAGGTTATCTACCTGGTCTTTCATCAGGGCTATCAGAGGAGTGACTACGATACAGACACCTTCAACGGCCAATGCCGGCACCTGAAAAGTAATTGATTTTCCTCCTCCGGTGGGCATCAGTCCAAGCGTATCTTTCCCTGCCGATACCGAATGAATGATATCTTCCTGTAGCGGGCGAAAAGACGTATATCCCCAGTATTTCTCTAATATCTCATGATAGACGGACACTGCGGCTTTCTTTCATGCATCGTCTGACTTGATGTCTTTGACCAACAGTTGAAGCGTCGTATTGCCGTTATAGGTATTTTCTTCAACGGTATAGCATATACTAAAGGGGTTCATGGCCTTGATATGTTCGCTATACTGGTGCATCCCAAAGGCAATCGCGTGCACAGGCATTTTGGTTTTGTCGTCGATAAGTTCCAGCTTGAGGTGTTCACTGTCTTTGCCTACTAATCTGCTTGTACCATAATCTCTTACTCCCATGCTACAGAATACCGGTTTCTGGTTGTTGGGGCCGAAGGGGTTCATTTTCTTCAGTTCGCTAACAAATTTGGGAGTAATATCTTTCAGGTCCAGAATGGCATCTACATCAATCTGCGGGGTCATTTGTTCGGGATGTATTTCTTCGGCAGCCAGGTTGAGGAAGCGTTCGATAAAGGCCTGCATATTCTTTTCTTTCAGGGAGAGTCCGGCAGCATAGGTATGCCCTCCGAAGTTTTCCAGCAGATCGCGGCAGCTTTCGATTGCTTTGTAAATATCAAATCCGGTGATCGAGCGTGCCGAACCGGTGATCAGTTCCGACGACTGAGTCAGTACGACAGCCGGGCGGTAATACTTCTCTGTCAGGCGCGAAGCCACGATACCAATCACTCCCTTATGCCATCCGGGATCGTAAACAACGATGGCTTTCCGGTTTTCCATATTGCTGAACCGGTCGATAATAGCATTGGCCTCATCGGTTATTTTCTTATCCAGTTCGCGGCGTTCGTCATTATACTGGTTGATGTTTTCGCTCTTTTCACGGGCGCTTTCGCTGTCTTTGGCCAGCAGGAGATCGACGGCTTCTTTTCCGTTCATCATCCGTCCGGAGGCATTGATGCGCGGTCCTATTTTAAAGACAATATCGTTGATAGTTATTTCTTTGCCTGTGAGTCCGCAAACGTCAATGATCCCTTTCAGTCCGAGGCTGGGGTTGGTGTTCAGTTGTTTCAGTCCGTAACAGGCCAGAATACGGTTTTCTCCGGTAATCGGCACGATATCAGAAGCTATGCTGACAGCCGTCAGGTCTAAAAGTTTCTCCAGCTCGGCAAAAGGAAAGCCATTGCTTTTGGCAAAGGCTTGCATAAACTTAAATCCTACCCCACAACCCGAAAGGTGTTCATACGGATACATTGAATCCAGCCGCTTGGCGTCCAGCACAGCAACGGCAGCCGGCAATACATCGTCCGGCATGTGATGGTCGCAGATGATGAAATCAATCCCCTTCTGTTTGGCATAGTCGATCTTTTCGATGGCTTTGATCCCACAGTCGAGTGCAATGATCAGTTTGACATCGTTTGCTTCGGCATAGTCGATACCTTTGTATGAAATTCCGTACCCCTCATCGTAACGGTCTGGAATATAGTAATCCAAGGTAGATGAGTAAGGCCGTAAATACTTATATACTAACGAAACAGCCGTTGTTCCGTCCACATCATAATCCCCATAAACCAAGATTTTTTCTTTATTACCCAAAGCTTTATTTAATCTTTTCACCGCTTTATCCATATCCGGCATCAGAAACGGGTCGTGTAAATTGCTCAGACTGGGTTTAAAGAATTTTTTAACTTCTTCGGCAGAAGTTACACCCCTTTGAACAAGCAGGAGGGATATCACCGGGCTAAGTCCCAGTTCTTCAACCAGCTTCTCTCTACTATGCAATTCTTCTTGTGTTGGGTTCCGAAAATTCCATCTGTTAGTCATTATATATTTTTTTCCTTTTTTTATAAAACCAATGTGCATCAAAAAACACACAGACTGTCTTTATTTCCATTCCATTTATTCGTGGCGAGATTCAGGCGAGATAAATTGAATTGGTAAAGATAGCTATTTTTATATACAATAAACGCGAACTTACCTTATATTATTTTCAAAGCGCCCCTTTTTTTTGAAAAAAAGACGAAATCAATAAAATAAACGCCTTTATTGTTTATTCGGTTTTATACAGAAAAAGAAGGTGTGTCAAAAGCATCTGTTCTCTTCCGACACACCCTCTGCAGAAAACGGCGCCGGGCGCCGGGTAATCTTTTATTTTTCTTTGGTGCTTTCCTTGTAATCGTAGCGATAGGTGATATAGGTGGAAGTAGGGAAATCCGGCGGTACCTTTTGGCTCACTTTACCGGTCGCAGCCCATTCTGCTCCGCGTAATAAAGTCACCTGGAAACCGGTACATTGCATCGCTACATTATTCTCGTACGACGGTCCGCAATGGCCTAACATCGTATGGAATATGCGGGCTTTTCCGTATTCGACCGTAAATATCAGCGGCTCTTCACGCCCCGATCCTCCTGTTGCGGTGTCGGAATAAGCGGTGTACAGCAGGGAACCGATATTGGCAGGGCCTCTCATGCGGTCGTACAGCTCATCCTTCGCGTGCGCCCAGCGGTTGGGCAATCCATTCACGACAGGATGTTCATTCTCGCGGGCAATCATCATATATTCGTGCTGGCTCCCATGCGAACCACCTCTTCCCGGCGAAACGTCTTTTCTTAATTCGCCCTCATACCAGTAGGCATACGGACCAGCTTTCTCATCACGGCCTTCCCATCCTCCCAGCGCACAAATCTTATTGTATTCCACCCAATCGGGGAAAGAATTATCCGCTGCATGGTAAATCACAATGCCCCCTCCTTTCCCGGCAAAGGCCTCAAAACGGCTCATGGTCTCTTGCGGCCAGCTGTCGCCGTTATAATCTACAACCACCAATTCGTAGGGAGTAAAATCAATAATAAATCCCGACATATCCTGCCCTTTCTCAGGAGAGACAACCCAATCGACGGTAAACAGGCCTGAGTTTTCCAGAATATCTTTTATCACAAGATGGCTGACCTTCCAGTTATGATTATTCTGACCCGTGACAATCAATGTTTTTATGGGTTTACGTGCGGAAACAGTACACGCTAACAGGAGAGCTGTTAACAACATAAACGATCGCGTAAGTATTGAGTACTTCATAATTATATTATTTTTACGTTTGGGCAAATGTAGTAAATCAAATTGAATTATATACTTTTACAGCCTTAATTTATCAGACTTATTTTATCATGAGATACCTGCCTGTTTTTCTTCTTGTATGGGGCCTTTTGCCTATATCTGCCATGAGCTTTGCCCAGGAAGGGCCTGACGATTGGGTATATAAAACCCTCCTGCTTACTTATTCGCCTCGGTATTTCGGGCCGACTGCCTTCCCTATCCCCGAACTGGGATCGGGGAAATCACCCTCACAATACGAAATTGAAGTGCGCGGGCAATATCATTATTATACCGGAGACCAGACGAAAGACGTATTTCTACGCGCCCTGCTTCCCGTCATAAAAGGACGTGCAGGGATAGAAATCAGTTTCATTGCCGCAGAGGAATACAAACTGACACCGGAAACCCGCGACGAGCGCAATGCGGTAGATACCGTATGCGTACCGTGGGTATCCTATACCGGGGATGTGGTAATAAGCGCTTTCTACCAATTGTGGAGAAGCGAAGAATGGATGGACCTTATGTTCAGCCTGAACCTGAAAACAGCAAGCGGCGGACGCCTGTGCGACGCGCGTTTCACCGATGCCGCCACCTACTGGATAGATATTACCGCCGGCAAAGACCTTCTGAAAAGCAAGGATGGGAAGTACGCCCTGCGAGCCCAGGCCATGGCGGGCTTTTATTGCTGGATGACAAACGACATCCTGCTACACCGGCAGAACGATGCCATTTTATACGGACTGGGGCTCAAGGGCAGTCTTCACCGATTCAGCCTTTCTTCCGACCTCTCCGGTTTCTCCGGATACGAGAACAACGGCGATCACCCCCTCCTCTGGCGCAACAACCTGCGATTTGAATACCGGAACAATATCCTCTCGCTCCGTTACGTCCACGGCATGCAGGATTCCCTGTACGACACGTATTCCGTAGGCTACATACGAAAATTCTGAATCAGAAAAATCATAGTCTGTACAATGGCAGCTTAAAGCCCCGCAGGAAGTCAGCGACGCTCATACGCTTCTTCCCCGCCAACTGGAGGGATAAGAGCCGCAGGTATCCTCCGGCAACGGCCACGTCGATATAGCTTTTCCCGTCGGAGCATATCGTACCGGCAGGCAGGTGATGTTCGGCAAAGTGTTTTTCCGTCTGATAGACTTTCAATACCTGGCGGCTCCCGTCGGGTGAGACTAATTCCGTCCAGGCGGCAGGATAAGGTGAGAGGCCGCGTATCAAGTCATAAATACGCTTCAGCGGCTGATGCCAGTCGATGCGGCAGGTATCCTTGAATATCTTGGGAGCCGGACGGAGTTCGGACACATCGGTATAGCATTGCTCCTGCGGGATGGCATCCACCTTCCCGGCGCGGATCAGCTCCACCGTCTCCAGCACCAGACCGGCGCCCGTCCTCATCAGGGCATCGTGCACAGTGCCCACATCGTCGGTATCGGCAATGGGAATGTGTTTCCGGAGGATGATCGTTCCCGTATCAATCTCCTGTGTCAGGAAAAAAGTAGTGACGCCGGTTTCGGTCTCGCCATGGATCACGGCCCAGTTGATGGGCGCCGCTCCGCGATACTGTGGGAGCAGGGAAGCATGGAGGTTGAACGTACCCAAAGGCGGCATATTCCAGACCACTTCGGGCAACATACGGAACGCCACGACAATCTGCAGATCGGCTTTCAAAGCAGCAAGCTGCGAGAGAAACGCCTCATCCTTCAGCTTCTCCGGCTGCAGGACCGGCAAGCCCACCGATTCGGCATATTGTTTCACCGGACTGGGCTGCAACACACTCTGGTGCTTCCCGACCGGCTTATCCGGCATCGTCACCACACCCACTACCTCATACCCGCCTTCTACCAAAGCCCGCAAGCTCTCCACAGCAAAGTCGGGAGTCCCCATATATACGATTCGCATACTGTTTTTCACGCCATACTAAAATTTAACGGAGGCAAAAGTAATTAAAAAGGAGGTAGATGCCAAACCCTATTCCTTGGGGTTCTTATCTTGTCGTCCAAGCGTAACGAATGGGCGAGGTACTTGTGGCAAGCCTACCCATTGTGCGATGTCGTTGTAGGTTTGTGCAATATTCTGCACAATCTCAGACGGCGGGCGATACAGGTTTTCCCCGC
>JAISZA010000089.1 GCA_031269535.1 Tannerellaceae bacterium | reverse complement strand
CTGGGTCGAACACGTATCCGACCTGGGTCGGACAGCTGTTTGACCTGGGTCGGACAAATAAAAGCTTCAGAGGCAGGCTCTCTGTATCTTCCTCTGATTATAAGCGTAACGACCATTATATGACGCAGACAAGTGGTATCTTTTCTCATATAAAGAACAAGCCGCTTTCTTCATTGGAAATACTAACAATATCAACCACCGAAAACCACCATTTAGAATTTTCTTCGTCCCAAACGGCTCGCACTTCTTTGTCATATACTTATAATCAGACTAATTTAAAAGGATAAAAAACAGGAATGTACAGAAAAAAGGTTCGTTTATTTTGCCCACAAATATAACGAAACATGTTTCGTTTTTCCAAGAAAAAAAACAGTTTTTTTCTTCTTTCCATCCGCTTATTTTCCGGCTCCTGTCCGAAAAAATATAGCTCCCGTCCGAAAATAAACGGCTCCCGTCCGAAAAAAATCCAGACGGGAGCAAATCCGGTCACTACGGACACGAAATAATCTCCTCCTTATGAGCAAAATAAAGGTTCCTTTATTTTGCACACAAATATAGTGAAAGGAAGTTCGATTTCAAAGAAAAAGTTTACCTATACATTATGTAAAAAATAAAGGAACCTTTATTTTGTACATGCTTGTAAAGGCGGTTATGTTTAGATAATACAGTAAAAACCAGGTTCTTATGTGGATATATATTAGCTTTTTGTTGTCTTTCGCCGAGCTTCCGGGCGCAGGATACGACTACCCGGCTCGCGGCACGGCGGGGAGCGGCAGGAAATGCCCTCCTTCGGCCCTGTTCTTCAGGAGATATGTTGTAAACAATCTGATGGGTATTTATTCGTAAAAAAGGAGGAGGTATGGGGATAGAAAAGAAAGAATGAAAAAAACCACGAGTGCAATCAGCACTCCTATTCGCTTAATAAAGTTCAAATTAACAGTAACTAACTATTACCAATTATTAAATCATTTAGACGTTGCAAAAGTATGAAGAATCACCTTATAAGAGTGCTTAATGAACCCAGAAAGCACTTCGCAATGCTATGTCTCTCTCCCTCATTCAAAGAAAAAGGGCGGGTTATATGTTATACGCTCTTGTTGCTATGCATGGCTATCCTGAGCGTTAATGCAACCGGCACAAGGCCTTATGTCAGTCAGGCCGACCGCCGGGTGAAAGGTACGATAACGGATGAAACAGGGATTCCTATTATCGGGGCGAACGTAGTTGTGAAAGGTACTACTATCGGGGTCATTTCGGATATTGACGGGAATTTCAGTATCCAGATACCGGCCGGCAGTAATGCGCTGACCATTACGTATATCGGCTATCAATCCATGGAAATCGAGCTGAGTCGCAACCAGCAGAGCGTAGAAATAATTATGCGCGAAGATATGACAGCGCTCGAAGAAGTGGTGGTGGTGGCTTATGGGTCGCAGAAAAGGGTCACTGTCACGGGCGCCCTGGCTAATATCACCAGTACGGAACTGCTGAAGTCGCCGGCGGCTTCTTTAGGGAATGCGCTTGTCGGTAAATTACCGGGTATTCAGTCGGTACAATATTCGGGCCTTCCCGGAGGAGACGATCCGATTATCCGCGTACGGGGGGTCGGCTCGTTTAATAATGCGGAGCCTCTGGTATTGGTTGACGGAATCGAGCGGCCGTTCAGTCAGCTCGACCCGAATGAAGTACAGGATATTACCATCCTGAAGGACGCTTCGGCCACGGCCGTATTTGGGGTGCGTGGTGCTAACGGCGTGATTCTGGTAACAACCAAACGGGGCGAGACTGGGAAACCCAGCTTACAGTTCGGCGCTTCGGCGGGGATTCAGCAAATAACCAATTTTATAAAAACAACTGATTCCTACACCTATGCCACCGCTTACAACAATGCCCAGCTGGGCGACGGAATCGATCCGGGAAACTTAAAATACAGTCCGGCAGCGGTTCAACACTTCAAAGACCGGGATATGCTGATGGTTTATCCGGATACGAACTGGTGGGATTACATCCTGAAAGACTATGCCTGGCAAAGCCAGTACAACGTAAATGTGTCGGGAGGCGACGAGAAAGTAAGGTACTTTGTATCGGCCGGTATGTTCGACCAGGATGGCCTGTTCGAACATTTCAATACCGATCCCGAAGCAAACTTCAAATACCGGAGGTATAATTACCGCGCCAATATCGACCTGAACTTATCCCGGCTGAGCCAGTTGTCCGTCAATATCGGCGGACGTGTTGAAAACCGTACGGTCATCGGCGGCGGCGAGCAGGATTTGTTTTCATCCATGCAGAACGCTGTTCCCATGGCCGGGTATGGCCTGGATGCCGAAGGCCGCCATATCGTAGCCGACGCAGCTCTGGTCGGAGATTATTCGGAAGACGCACTGGGGTTTTTCTACGGCCTGGGATATGGAAAGGAAAGCAAGAATGTACTGAACCTGGACCTGCAGTATCAGCTGAAACTCGATTTTATCACCAAAGGATTAAATTTCAAAGTCAAAGGCGCTTACAACTCCGAATACACCCAGGAGAAGAATCGTAAGAACGGATATGGCACCGGCGTAAAATACAAGGCAACGCTCCTGTCGGGGGTGGTGGACGAGAACGGCGACCCCAAAATAGTGCTGATAAAGAGTGGGGATACCTGGCCGCTCCCTTATTCGGAAAACAAATGGGGAACGCGGAACTGGTATGCAGAAGCCAGTTTCAATTACGACCGCAAATTCGGCGATCACAATGTCAAAGGGCTGGCGCTTTACCAGCAGTCTAAGAGTTACTATCCGGGGGATAGTAACGGCAACCTTTACATCTCTATTCCCACAGGCTATGTCGGATTGGTAGGCCGGGCCACTTACGACTACGCTACCCGGTATCTGCTCGACCTGAATATGGGCTACAATGGTTCCGAAAACTTTGCTCCCGGCAGGCGTTACGGCTTCTTCCCTTCCGGTTCGGTCGGCTGGATACCTTCTGCCGAGACGTTCTGGGAGCCGCTCAGCCGGTTTATTTCGTATATGAAGCTGCGTGCTTCGCTGGGTAGGGTAGGCAACGACAGTACGAACAGATTACGCTTCCTCTACCTGCCGGGCAGTTATAATTTCATCAATGGCGGAGCGAGTGGCACGGGCAATGGTACGGCTAATTTCGGAACGAACAACAGCAACTGGCTGCCGGGAGCCGTGGAAGCTTCGTCGGGTAATCCGTTTGTAACCTGGGAAACTTCCGTCAAGCAAAATTATGGCGTTGACTTAAAATTAATAGGCGAAAGACTGAGCTTTTCAGCAGACATCTTCTATGAAAACCGGAAAGACATCCTGGTCTCCAACGCATCTACTTTGCCTTCCATTACGGGTATGCAATCCAACAGCATCAACTATGGACATGTAAAAAACCAGGGATACGAACTGGTCGTCAAATGGGAAGATACGGTAGGCGATTTCTATTACTCCATCGCACCCTCGCTGACGTATGCCCATAATCGAATCATCAAGCAGGCAGAAGTGAAAAAAGACTATGACCACTTATATCTCGCCGGGCATCCGGTAGGGCAGCCTTTTGGTTATGAGTTTTTCGAATTCTACGATCCGGGTAAAACCGAAGAGCGCTATCAGGTAACATACGGCTCGCCGATGCCCGATCAGAACATCGCTGTAAAAGCCGGAGACTGTATCTATGTGGACCTGACCGGCGACGGTAAGATTGATTCGAACGATATGCACGCCATCGGATATTCCGACATCCCCGAATACAACGGTTCGCTCAATCTGAGCTTTGCTTATAAGGGTTTCGATCTCTCCATGCTATGGATTGGTGCAACCAACGTAAGCCGTCAGTTGGATTTGTATTACCGTCCGCAGTTCGGTACGAACAATTATTGTTCGTTACTGCAGTGGGTTTATGATAACAGCTGGCGTCCGGAGACTGCCGAGACAGCCACCTTACCTCGTATAACCTTTT
The DNA here is from genome assembly GCA_031269535.1 of Tannerellaceae bacterium. Lineage (GTDB taxonomy): Bacteria > Bacteroidota > Bacteroidia > Bacteroidales > Tannerellaceae > DFXE01. The sequence goes on along the minus strand of JAISZA010000089.1, from coordinate 15,735 downwards.
CGAATGTGGCGCATAATATATATAATTCTTCCGTATGGCTGGTGGATGCCTCGTATGTCCGTCTGAAAAATGCCGAGATAGGATATACATTCCGTAAAATACCGGGGCTGCCTCAGATCGGAAGCGTCCGTATTTATGCTTCAGGATATAATCTGCTTACTTTTTCACAGTTTAAGGCAAACGACCCGGAGGCTTACGGCGCCTCATGGCCTACTTCTATGAGATATCCGATGACGCGGATTTATAATTTCGGAATAAAAGTCAACTTTTAATATCTCTGTACTAATGAAACCAATAAAAATAAATATCGTTCCTTGCCTGCTTTGTATATTGACAGGAGTGAATATGTTTCTCTCCTGCGTTGACGATATCAACTTTGGCGATGAGTTTCTGGAAAAACAGCCCAGCGTTGACGTCAATGTGGATACTATTTTCTCCAAAGGCGAATATGCAAAATATTTCCTCTGGAATCTGTACAACCATGTAAACACTCCTTTCTACGGAGGTAATCAGTTAAACTCCAGTCCGATTGAAGTCTTATCGGATATCTTCCATTCACATTGTACCTGGTCGTGGGCAAACGAGTGGTACTATCCCGGCGTCGTGACCGAGGATGTTCAGGGAGACTGGATACGCGACAAATTCGCCTTTAATTCGGATGGGCGCAGGCGTTCGGTATGGGAAGCCGTCCGGAAAGGATGGATACTGATTGAAAATATGGACCGTGTACCCGATCTGAGCGAAAACGAAAAAAGCCAGCTGAAAGGTGAGACGTATGTAATCATGGCAACCCGCTACCTGGATGCTTTCAAAAACTTCGGAGGCCTTCCGATAATAGACCATGCCTTTGTGGCCGGTGAAGAATATACCAGAGGACGGGCCACGACGGAAGAAACCGTCGGCTTCATCGACAGCCTGATAGTGAATGCCATCAATGAGCCGGGGCTTCCCTGGGCCGTCCAGGATGTCAATAATTGGGCCGGACGTATGACCAAAGGCGCAGCGATGGCATTGCGTGCCAAACTGTTTCTGTTTGCCGCCTCGCCTTTGTTCAACGATACGGAACCCTATATGCAATACACGAATGTCGTCGAAGGACAGGATATCCTGCATGTCTGGAACGGAGGGAAAAAACAGGAATACTGGGATAAGTGCCTGCAGGCCTGCGAAGAGTTCTTCAGAACCAATGAACAAAACGGAACGACCTACGCCCTGATACAGCCCGTCACACCCGACGAAAACGGATACAGCCAGGCCTATCGCGAAGCATACTGGTATCGGGGAAACAGCGAAAAAATCATTGAAGTACACCATACGTATGAGGCTCAGGAGTGGGATCAGGAACTGGGAATCGGAAACATAAGCCATCAGGGACATACCAATCCGACGCTGGAATTTATGGAGATGTTTCCGATGGCCGATGGGAAAAATTATCCCTATAAAGCTATTTATGGAACGGATAATCCCGACAATATTGATATTTTTGCCAATCGCGACCCGCGTTTGTACGAAACGCTGCTGGTTAGCCGCGAAAAACTGCGGGAAGACTATATGGGACTGCAGCGAGTGGAAATATGGGAAGGGGGTAACATACATCATAATAATAGTTTAAATGGCTGGATAATCCGTTTCCCTACCGGTATGGCGTTATTTAAATGGATTCGCGACTATTGGAAGATCAGAGATGTGCCGGTTTCTTATTCGTATCTGCGGATGGCCGAGATGCACCTGATCTATGCCGAAGCCTTAGCCGAGACGGGTAATCTGGCAAAGGCTTGTGCAGAAGTGAACAAGGTACGCGCCCGCGTAGGTCTGGGAAGGATTGAAGCGATGAATCCGGAATTGCAGCTCACCACGAATAAGGACAACCTGATCAATGAAATTCTGCGCGAGCGGGCTGTCGAACTGGGAATGGAAGACCAGCGCCTGTATGATATCATCCGCCGGAAATATGTGGATAAATTTACTTCCCCGCTCCATGAACTGCATACCTGGAGAAAAACGGCGGATGGGAAAAAGGATGAAAGAGAAGATACGCAACTCCAGGCAGGCGAACCCTACCCCAATTTCATTTATGAAAAAATACAGATTACTACCGGAAGCCGCAAATGGTGGGAACCAGGTTACTGGACGAATAAATGGCTACTCTCTCCTTTGCCGCGGGCTGAAATAAATAAAGGATATGGTTTGACTCAGAATCCTGGTTGGTAATTATAATATAAATAATTATACTTTAGAGTTATGAATAATAGTCAAACAAAAAAATATTACCTGCTTGGGCTTCTGGCGACTGCTGTACTGACGGTCAGTGCACAAGTGACACTCAATGATAAAACTACTGAAAGAGTAGATTTAGGGTTCAGGGTGGAGCAGAGCGAATTTCTCTCCACGGCTGCGACGAGCATCATTTCCGGAGAAGAGCTGCAGCAGACGTCTGCCATCAGCCTGGCCGATGCACTCTATGGGAAACTTTTAGGCTTAAATGCTTTTCAGAATGGCGGATTCGTGGGCGATGAAGACAAAGGGGCTTCTCTTATTACCAGAGGATACCAGACCCTTTCCGACAACTCCATCCTGATATTGGTTGACGGGTACGAAAGACCTATCGACCGCTTAACCGTCAACGAAGTGGAAAGTGTTACCGTACTGAGAGATGCCGCTGCCGTAGCCATGCTGGGGCACGAAGGTGTCAATGGGGCGATCCTGGTAAAAACCAAACGGGGCGTCAGCAGCAAGACTTCTGTCAAAGTCGGATACAGCCATAAACTGACGTTCGACCAGAAATTCCCGGAAATGTTCGACGGCTATGAGTATGCGGCTGCTTTGAATAAAGCCCGCGGAAACGACGGTCTGACCCCTACCTATACACAGCAGGAACTGGATCTGATCAAGGCCGGTACCGACCCGTTTTTCTATCCGGATGTGAACTGGAAAGACAGGACATTTAAAGATACCGGTTCCGAAGACCGTGCCAATCTGGCCGTTACCGGCGGTACAGACAGAATACAGTACTATACGCTGCTCGACTATACGGATAGCCGGGGATTGCTCAAAGGGGCAGACCTGCCGGATTTCTCGTCGCAATTAAAGTATTCCAAGGCCAATATCCGTGCCAATGTCGATTTTGCCTTGTCGTCATCTACTAAAGTGTCGGTAAACGTATTGGGTATTTTTCTTGAAACCAACCGCCCGAATGATGTGGATGCCGACGGCATTTCGTGGTATGTTTACCGGACTCCCGCCAGTGCGTTCCCTTATCAGACTTCTTCAGGCGTATGGGGAGGGAATGAAACGTATGGAGATGCGAACGTAGCTGCCAAAATTCAGGATTCCGGTTTTGAGAAAACCCATCAACGGCAATTGTGGGCGGATGCGAGACTGGTACAAACCCTGGATTTCTGGGTAAAGGGACTGAGCGCGTCCCTGAGCGCCGGCTACGACAACGCTTCGATTACCACCGAGCAACGCTACAGAGGGCATCAGTATGGGTATGAATACTATACCGGGGCAATCGGCGATAAGAACAATGTGCAGGAAGTGATCATGGGGAATAAGGAAGAGAAGCTGACCTTTAATCACTGGGTTGACCGGCAATGGCGTATTTTTCAATCGGCTGTCGGTTTGCATTATAAGACCTCTTTCGGAAACGAGGATAACTTTGCCGCTTCTCTGATTTACAATACGAAAAGCGAGGTACGCGATGAGCAGGGAAATACGTTCAACCGTGCCAACTGGATGGGGTATTTTCATTACGACCTCCGTAACAAATACATCGCCGATCTGGTACTGGCCGCGAACGGCTCCAACCGCAGCTATCCGGCCCGATGGGCTTTCTCGCCTACGCTGTCGCTGGGGTATATCTTTGCCCATCATCCGGATAACCTCCTTACGTATGGGAAGGTACGCGCTTCGGCCGGTATTCAGCATTCCGACTATGTGCCGAGGGCCGGTATATGGCTTTCTTCCTGGAATGCCTCCCATGGCGATTTCTTCTACGGACAGGGCTTCAGCCAGTCGTGGGGCGCCTTTATTGATGCTTTCCCGACAACCGGTTTCTCACAGGAGACGGCTGCGAAATTCAATCTGGGTACGGATATCCGCTTATGGAACGCTCTGGATATGACGGCCGATGTGTATTACCAGAAAAGAAGTCATATCCTGATTAATGCAACAGAGAAAAATTCGTGGGTCGTAGGTATCCCTTCGGCTTACGACGACGTGGGCGAAGTAAAGAGTTACGGATTGGAAGTAGGCGCCCGCCTGGCCAGGAAGCTGGGCGATGATGTCTATCTGAATGCATCCGCTATGCTGAACCTGAATAAAAACGAAATCGTTAATTATATCGAAAGCCCTGCCTATACCAATCTTTCTGTGATCGGTACCCGGGTGAATGAAAGCTGGGGATTGCAGGCGATCGGACTCTTTAAAGACCAGGCCGATATCGATAACAGCCCGCGCCAGGAATTTTCACAGGTACGCCCCGGGGATATAAAGTATAAAGACCAGAACGGCGATAATGTGATTAATGAGTTCGACCTGGTTGCTTTAGGCAGTGAATACCTTCCGGAAGTAAACTATGCGTTCGGGCTGGGGCTGGAATATAAAGGCTGGGGCTTCAACGCAGTATTCCAGGGTACGGGCAATCATCTGAAGAATTTCCGCTCGGTGGACGGAGTATGGAATGTACTGGGCGCCGATAATATGAATCTCTCTGAAGACTATTACAACCATTCATGGGATGTGGCCGGCGCATCGGCGCAATACCCCCGCCTGTCTTCCGAAACAGTGCCTAATAATACGCAGGCAAGCAGTGTATGGGTCCAAAACGTCCATTTCCTGAAATTACGCACTTGCGAATTGTATTATAAATTACCGGTAAGTCTGATACAGAAAGCCTACCTGTCCGGCGCCAAGGTATTCATGCAAGGACAGAATCTCTTATCTTTCGACAATGTGGAGGCCATGGATGCCGAAAATCTTTCCACGGTTTATCCTGTTTTGAAATCTGTAAATATTGGTTTATCTTTAACATTCTAATGCCTGAAAAAGATGAATAGAAAAAATAGTATCGTGATTGCATGGCTGGCGCTCTGTCTCACCGGATGCGTGGATTTGAGTTACAATGAAGTAACAGTCCGCGACGAAGAATGGGTGTATGGCAGTCCCAATAGTGGTATCAAGAACCTGGTTTTTGATGTGTATGCTCTGATGTTCAACGAATTTGAGATCAACTTCGGTGGAGCTATCAAGGCATCGGCCACAGACGAGGCCGATTTTGCCACTTCCTTGTCGGCTATCCATAAATATTATAATGGAGGCTGGAGCGCAGCCTATCCGTTCCCCAATACCTGGATGACAGCTTATCGGGCCATAGCGGAAGTACATACGTATCTGGAAAAAATCGACCAGGTGAATCTGGACGAATTTATATACGACAGCAACTATGCCAATATGTTATTGCAGTTTGAATTGTTTCCGTACGAATTACGTTTTCTGAGAGCGTATTACTATTTTGAACTGGCTAAAACGTATGGCGATGTTCCTTTGGTAACCACTACGTTAACCAATGTAGAAGCCAACAGTGTGGAACGCATGCCGGTGCAGGAAGTATTCCAGTTCATTATCGGTGAGTGTGATGCGATAGCCCCTTATCTGCCATACTCCTACGCGAACGAGCCCAATGCGGAAATCGGACGCGCCACCCGCGCCGCTGTCATGGCCCTGAAAGCCCGTACGTTATTATATGCCGCCTCTCCCTTGTTCAATAAAGACAACGACAAAGAGCTGTGGAAGCAGGCTGCCGCTGCATCCAAGGCTTTGCTCGACAGAGCCGGAGAGTGGGGGATAAAGTTGAGCAACTATAACCAGCTATGGGGGCATGATGCGTTCTATACCCCGGAACTGATTATGGGAGTCGGACGAGGCGCAGATAATAATTTTGAACGAAATAACTATCCGGTCGGGGTAGAAGGGGGGAGCTCAGGTAATTGCCCGTCGCAGTCGCTGGTTGATGCGTATGAATTTGCCGATAACGGACAGACTTTTAAAGAACGGTATCCCGGACAAATCAATGTAACCCGCGAAAACCCCTACGAAGGATTAGACCCCCGCTTTGCTCTGACTGTCGTGAAGAATGGCGATTTATGGCCCTCCAACAGCATTCAGCAACTCGAAATCCAGAGTTATGTGAACGGCTTCAACGGAGCCCCGAAATATAGCGCCACCACGACGGGGTATTATCTGCGAAAATATGTGGATGGTAATTGTGTGACTACCTACAACAATCCGACGACCCGCCGCCATACGTGGATTATCATGCGCTTAGCCGAAGTCTATCTGAATTATGCCGAAGCGATGTATAATTATTACGGGGATGCCGATGCGAAAGGCGAGTTCGGCATGTCGGCCAACGAAGCGGTCAATGTGCTGCGCAACCGTCCGGATATCAATATGCCCAATTTCGCAGGCAGTGCCGGTTTCGAAGAACGATACAGGCGCGAAAGAATGGTGGAACTGGCTTTCGAAGACCATCGTTTCTGGGATGTGCGCCGCTGGAAAAAAGGGAATGAGTTCTTTACCCAAGTGACGGTGGCCGACCTGCGCCTTGTAAACGGGGAAGTCATACTGAACCGGGTAGTAAAACCCCGCCAATGGGAGGATAAGTATTACCTGTATCCTGTTCCGCAATTCGAAATCCAGCGAAACAGCAAGCTGGCACAGAATCCGGGATGGTAATTTTACGATTCATATTAATTACTAAATGAAAACGATTTATGAAGAGAACATATTTTTTTCTGTCGGCTTTCTTCTTCTTCCTGGCTGGGGTAAGCATGACCTCATGCGAAGATGACGAAGATGCAGGCGGATCGGAAGGACTATCCATAAAAGTATATAGCCCGACAAAAGTAATAGAGGGCCAGGTAGTAACGATTACCGGTACGGCTCTTGATGGAGCAACTGCCGTAGAGTTTCCCGGAGGAGTCAGCGTCTCGGATATCCGGCATACCGGAACCGGCCTGCTCACGGTGGTTACACCGGCAGGGATAGCAGCCGGCGGCGGTGAATTGATCGTGCGCGCCGGAGACCAATCGGTCGCCGCACCTGTCCCCCTGACAATCGGCCATCCGGCCATTGCGACACTCTCGCCCGGCGACGAAGCCAAAGTCGGTAACGAACTGATCGTTACAGGAACCGATATGGAGTTTTTCACCCAGGCGGTTTTCCCCGGCACCGATGGGGAGGTGGTAGTAAACGCAATTGATTTTGAAAGGATATCGACCAGTCTGCTACGGATAAAAGTCCCCAGAGGCATTGCCGAAGGACGGGCTAATATCCGGTTACTGACCGTTGCCGATAAGGAATACCTGCTCCCGGAAATCAATCTCATACCCCAGAGCGAAGGCGAATGGGTGACGGTTGAAACAACCGTATGGGAAGGCGAACACGACCTGAGCGGCTGGGGCAATAACTTCAATATCAAAGCAGCCTGGTTCGAAGGTCTCGAAGTTGGACAAACCGTCAAATTCTACTTTACACAATATGGCGGAAATCCCCAGTTCAAATTCAACACCGGCGAATGGGGAGCCTTTGCCATACCCGAAGCTCCGGAACTCGACGGCGGAGCCTCCATCGTCAAAAGAGACTTCCTGGGAGGTATGGATGTAACCGAATTTTCGTTTGCCGTAACAGAAGATATCTATGAACCCTGGTTTACTACCGGCGACGGTTGGGGCAATGGCGATGCCGTTATCCTTAATGGTGAAGGATTTGTCTTTACGAAAATCGTGATTCTGAAGGAAGAATTTATCGAAGGCGGAGGAGCGGCACCCGAAATCCTGGCCTGGGAAGGCGAAGAAGACCTCTCCGGCTGGGGCAATAATTTCAGTGTGAAAGCAGCCTGGTTCGAAGGCATCAAAGCAGGAAACATCGTAACCCTTTACTTCACACAATACGGCGGAAGTTCCCAGTTCAAATTCAATAGCGGTGAGTGGGGAGCCTTTGCCGTACCCGAAGCACCGGAGCTGGACGGCGGCTCCTCTATGGTCAAAAGAGACTTTTTAGGAGGTATCGAGGTAGATAAATTCTCCTTTACCGTAACAGAAGAGCTTTATGAACCCTGGTTCACTACCGGCGACGGCTGGGGCAATGGGGATGCGTTTATCATTAATGGCGAAGGTTTTGTTTTCACAAAAATAACCTTTAAGTAAGTAATGAAGGCTGTGTCGGGAGGAACGAAGGGCGGCGGGAACTGGATTGCTTCACTCCGTTCGCAATGACGGTCGCATCGTCATTGCGAACCCGGAGGGTGAAGCAATCCAGTGAGTGCCGTCATTGCGGATTGCTTCGCTCCGCCCTCAGAGACGTTCCGGAGAACTTTTGCCACAGCCTCGGATAATCAGGGGAAAAGCTGCCGACATATTCCGGCAGCCAATCCCCCCGGGGAAAAAAGCTGCCGACATATTCCGGCAGCCAATCCCCCCGGGGGAAAAAATCCGCCGACATATTCCGGCAGCTAATTTCCCGGGGGGAAAATCTGCCGACATATTCCGGCAGCTAATTTCCCGGGGGGGAAATCTGCCGACATATTCCGGCAGCTAATTTCCCGGGGGGGAAATCCGCCGACATATTCCGGCAGCCAATCCCCCATAAGGATGGGGGGAGATGTCTCAAAAATGCTGCTTCCCGTCATTTGCAAACAGCGAGGCATGAAATTGCCACAGCTTTCGCTTCTGAAAACAGTGATTTTACAAAAACATTAAACAAAATACGATTTTATGAGAAAGATTTTTATACCGATTTTATGTATTCTGATTGCGAATATTCAACTTTTCGCCCAATCTATCTATCCGTTTCAAAACACGTCTCTAAGTGATGATGAACGTTTAGATAATTTATTATCACTTATGACTTTGGATGAAAAGGTTAGTGCTTTATCTACCAATCTGGGAATATCCCGCCTTGGAATACAAGCGACAACACATTCGGAAGGCCTGCATGGGCTGGCATTGGGAGGACCCGCTTATTGGGGAGGATACAAGATAGAGAATAATCAACGGGTACCCGATATATATCCAACCACTATCTTTCCTCAGGCTTATGGCCTCGGAGAGACATGGGACACGGAATTGATACAAAAAGTTGCTGACACAGAATCCACGGAGAGCCGTTATTATGCGCAAAACGAACGATATAAAAAGAGAGGATTGGTTATACGTGCGCCCAACGCCGATTTAGCACGCGATCCGCGTTGGGGACGTACCGAAGAAAGTTTTGGAGAAGACCCATACCTGGTTTCGGAAATGACTATCGCCTTCATCAAGGGATTGCAAGGCGAAAATCCCAACTATTGGAAATCGGCCTCCTTGATGAAACATTTCTTAGCCAACAGTAATGAAGACGGACGCGACTCCACTTCTTCAGATTTTGACAATCGCTTATTCCATGAATATTATTCCTATCCGTTCCATAAAGGAATAGAGACAGGTGGTTCGCAGGCTTTTATGGCGTCATACAATGCCTGGAACGGCATTGCCATGACCATTCATCCGGTTCTGGAAACGATCCGCAAAGAATGGAATATGAAGGGAATTATCTGTACCGATGGCGGTGCATTAAACTTATTGACTACTGCACATAAATCGTATCCCACGCATACCGAAAGCGCAGCTGCTGTTGTTAAGGCAGGGGTAGGACAATTTCTGGATAATTACCATCCCCATTATATATACGAGGCGCTTGAAAAAGGCCTGCTGACCGAAAGAGAAATAGAACGGGCTATCCGAGGCAATTTTTTCGTTGCTCTCCGGCTGGGCTTGCTTGATGGAAATCAGACACAAGTACCCTACGGAGATATAGGAATTGCAGATACGGTTGCTCCGTGGCAAAAAAAGGAAATACATGATCTGGTGCGTTTGACCACTGCCAAATCGGTTGTCCTGCTTAAAAATGAAGATAAACTTCTTCCATTAGATAAAAGCAAGGTCAAATCGATTGCTGTTATCGGACCGCGGGCCGATGAAGTTTTGTTAGACTGGTATAGCGGAACGCCTCCTTATTCCGTAAGCATTCTGCAAGGTATCCGGAATGCAACAGGAGACGAAGTCGAAATCTACTATGAGCCATCCAATGAAATGGACAAAGCGGTTATTGCAGCTCAAAAAGCAGAGGTAGCCATTGTCTGTATCGGCAATCACGTTTACGGCACGGATCGCAGATGGAAATATTCACCCGTCCCCAGCGACGGACGTGAAGCCATAGACCGTAAAGCCTTGATATTGGAACAGGAAGACCTTGCCAAAGTAATATACAAAGCCAATCCGAATACGATTTTAGTCTTGGTCAGCAGTTTTCCCTTCGCCATCAACTGGTCGCAGGAAAATCTGCCGGCTATCCTTCATATAACCAACAATAGCCAGGAATCAGGCAATGGATTGGCCGATGTGATTTTTGGTAAATTTAATCCCGCAGGAAGAACCAATCAGACTTGGGTAAAAAGCATCGCCGATTTACCGCCAATGATGGATTATGATATACGTAACGGAAGAACGTATATGTATGTCCGGGAAAAACCACTCTACCCATTCGGATACGGATTAAGCTATACAAAATTTACCTATTCCGATCTGACGCTTTCCCGTCTCTCTGTTCATAAAGATGAATCGCTCACGATATCCGTTAAAGTAAAAAATACGGGAGACCGGGACGGAGAAGAAGTCGTTCAGTTATATGTGTCCTTCCCAAATTCAAAAGTAATACGACCCATCAGACAATTAAAAGGTTTTAAGCGAATCATGATACCTGGAAACGAAAGTAAAACAATCCGTTTTGAATTGAATGCAAACGAATTGGCTTATTGGGATAATGAAAAAGACCAGTTCGTTATTGAAGCCGGAAAAGTAGATATAATGGTCGGTGCATCATCGGATGATATCCGGTTGGTAAAAAATTGTCGTATTATTTATTAAGTGATGAAAAACAAATAACTTAGAATACGATATTAAACGATACACAATAAATGAAAACACATTTTTTATTCCGGAAGACCGGTAAGTTTGTAATCGTTGGGATAGCTGCCTGCCTGTTGCAAAGTATGAAAGCGCAGACGGTATCCGGCTTTATCACTATCGACCAGTTCGGGTATCGTCCCGAAGCAACGAAAATGGCTGTGATAAGAGACCCGCAGACAGGATTCGATGCTGCTCAGGCGTTTGTTCCCGGCATGGTTTATCAGGTGGTCGATGCCCGGACACGCGATGTTGTCTTCAGCGGTTCGCCCCTTATCTTCAACAAGGGGCTGACGGATGAAGCCTCGGGCGACAGGATATGGTGGTTCGATTTTTCTGGGGTCGCTGCTCCCGGTACCTATTACATACTCGACAAAGAGAAGAACCTGAAGTCTTATACCTTTTCCATTCGTGAAGATGTGTATAACGAATTGCTGAAGCATGCGGTACGTATGTTTTTCTATCAGCGTGCCGGCTTTGAGAAAGAAGCCCGTTTTGCCGGTGAAGGCTGGGCAGACGGAGCAAGCCATATCGGGCCCTTACAAGATAAGAATTGCCGCTTATTCAACAAAAAGAACGATGCTTCGACCGAAAGAGACCTGCATGGCGGATGGTACGACGCCGGCGACTACAACAAATATACCGCCTGGACAGCCAACTACATAGAGTGTATGCTCCTGATATACCGGGAAACGCCCGACGTTTTTACGGATGATTACAATATTCCCGAATCGGGCAACGGCATCCCCGACCTGCTCGACGAAGTGAAATGGGGGATGGACTGGTTGCTCCGTATGCGTAATGAAGACGGTTCGCTCTTAAGCATTGTCGGATTGAGCGAGGCGTCTCCTCCTTCGGCGGCCACAGGGCAAAGCCTTTACGGGCCGGCCAATACCATTGCTACAATAACTTCGGCAAAAGCCTTTGCACTGGGAGCAAGGGTATTCAGAGAAGCAGGACTCACCGGATATGCCGATCGGCTGAAAGAAGCAGCCCTGAAAGCCTGGCAATGGGCTGAGGCAAACCCGAACGTAGTGTTTCACAATAACAATGCCTCGTACGGCTCAAGAGGGCTGGGAGCGGGAGACCAGGAGAATGAAAATCCGGATGTACGCCTCGAAAACCGTTGCCTGGCGGGTTTCTATCTGTATGAATTAACAGGAGATAAACAGTATCTGTCTCCTTTCGAGACAAGCTACAAGCGGTTCCCGCTCTATAGCTACGGGTATTTCATGCAGCAATACTGGCATCGCCAGCAACTGATGTTCCTGAAATACGTGAATGCACCGTACGCCAAGGAAGAAATAAAGAACGAAATCCGTGAATATCTGATACAAGCGTTCAACAATAACGAATATTATGCGGCGCAGATAGGCAGAGACGGATACCGTTCGTATATAAAAGATTACAACTGGTCGTCGAACCAGTATAAGTCGGAATACGGCCTGTTTTTTTACTTATGGGCGCAGGAAGATATGGAACCGGCTAAATCCGGCTTATACTACGAAGCTGCCGAAGATTATATTCATTATATACACGGAGTAAATCCTTTCAACCGGGTTTATCTGACTAATATGAATGAACGGGGAGCTTCCCATAGTATCACGGAAATTTTCCATACCTGGTTCAGCCACAACAGCCCCCTCTGGGACAAAGCCGGCGTATCAACCTATGGACCCGCGCCGGGATATCTGGCAGGAGGCCCGAATGCGTGGTACTCATGGGATGATTGTTGTGATAATAACGGCTGCGGATCGGCTGCCAACAATGCAATGTGCCTGTCGGAAGAACTACCCATCGCGCAGCCTCCCTCCAAAATGTATAAGGATTTCAATACCAGCTGGCCCTTAAATTCCTGGGAACTCACCGAACCCTCCGACTCGTATCAGGTGGCCTATATCCGGCTATTAGCCAAATTCGTATCATCTAAAGGGAGCCATACCGGGATAAGCGATTCGGTAAAGATAAACATACCGCCGGCAGTCTATCCCAATCCGGTGAAACGAGGAGAAGACCTGAATATTGTCGTTACCGGAGATTCGGAGGTCTATGTATCGGTATATACCCTGAACGGACAGCTTCTGCTGAGCCGGTCTTACGCCGGTAAACCGGTGGTCGTTAATACATCCCCGTTACAGCAGGGTATTTATCTTGTAAAGATAACAACCGGCGGAAAAGACAGGGTCAGTAAAATAATTGTACATTAAATACGCTGCATGATGAAAAAGATGTTTTTTCTTATTCTTTCCTTATGGTTTATCCCGGTAAGTGTAGAGTCAACCCAACTTTATAAAGTACAGATTATAGACAAAAGTACGGTTGTGGTTACGTTCAGAGAGGGTGAAATTGTATTCAGAGACGATGCAAAAGGGGCAAGCGCTTATCTGAGTGATAATGATCCGACAGAAAACAGTTTGCTTACCTTTGGTCGCCCCCTTCCTGTGGACGATGCTGTCCGTCCGTCTAATTGGAAAATATACTCGGATGATGATCCTGCTTACGGAGCGGACGGACTTCCTCCCGCTACCTGTTACCGGAAGTCGAAAATAAACGGTATGGGACAATTCGGGTGGGTCGAATCCCTAAGAGATTACAATTATCAGACTCCCCTGGATCATGAAATCTATCTTGTATTGCCTCAGCCGCTGAAAGATAATTGTAAATACACGATTCTAATCGCTCCTGAAACCGAATCGGATAAAACCTGCATTGAAATTGTTTTTGATATTTTCAATACCCGCTCCGGGGCTATACATACCAATATTGTCGGTTATATGCCGACCCGGAATCAACATGCGGCGGATGTGTATAGCTGGATGGGCGACGGAGGAGCAAGAGATTATTCATCGTTTGTGGGTAATAAAGTCTATTTATACAATACCGATACAAAAGAAAAAAGAGAAGCCGGTAAACTTGATTTCTGGAAAGAAAACGGGCGGGATGTAGGAAACTATGATTTCACTAAATCACCGGTCTGGAAAGCGGATTTCGCGACCGATGTGCCGGAAGGAAATTACAGGCTGGTTATTGAAGGTATAGGCAGCAGCGACGATTTTCAGGTGAAAGAAACGATTTATAAAGCGCCTTATGATATCTCGGTTAAAGGGTTTTATTATATGCGTATAGGCGAAGATTGCATGGAATGTGTCCCCGTCCCCCGCCGGCCGCTTTATATTCCGGGGGTCTCTCCGGAAAATACAACCATTTATATTACCACCATGTCTCCATTTCACAAAGAGTGGAAGACGTTTTCCAGGGGGGATTACTGGGATAATCCCAACGATTGGAAACCATACAAAAAGCCAGGCTCTCCCATCAATACAAAAGCAACCGGAGGACATTCCGATGCGTTAGACTGGGACAGGCACTTAGGGCATGTATCTATCATTTACGATATGTTACTTCCCTATTATGTGACCAAAGGAAATTTGCCCGACGATGATTGCGGAATACCTGAGAGTGGTAATGGAATACCCGATATACTGGACGAAGCCCGCAACGAAGTTGACTTCTGGCTCAGCCTGCGTGATGGCGAAGGCTATAGCCATGGGTTGACCAATCCGAACCGGGAGAATGAATTATACCAGGCCGGCACGACCGTGATCGCTGCATGGGCCAATGCTGCCAACGCTGCCATGTTAGCCGCCTGCTTCCGCCTGGCCGGAAACAACCCACTCATGAACCGCTACCTTGATTCGGCAAAAGTAGCGTTCAGCTATGCCCTGAAGCAGGCAGACCAGATGCTGGAAGCAAGCCAGGATATGGGATCGGGCAACGTGAGAGGCAAAGACCTGAAGATGATGGCGGCCGTCTTCCTGTATGATCTTACGGGAGACACAACGTATGAAGACTGTTTTGCCGGCTATTGCGAGATTACCGGCGATGAATCGGTAATCAATGACAAGGATAAAAATCAGTTATGGGCCGTTGCCGGCTATTTGTTTACCGGCAGAAAAGTCAGGTATCCTGATCTTTACAGCCATATCAAAGCCTCCGTCATCTACCAGGCCCACCAAAAAGAAGCGGATAATATACTGATCCGCCCCTCCAGACGGGGTACCGACAATGCACCGGGATATAACCATACCGCGCAGCATATGCACCGCACAATGCTGGCACATGCCATAACAGAAGACCTGGCAGAAAAGGATTTCTTCTTAAAGGCCCTCGTTTCTGAAGCAGATTGGGGATTAGGCCGCAATCCACTGAATCTTATACAAATGACGACAGCCACGACAACGCTCGGAAACAAAAAAAGCGTAGTCAACATTTACACAACCGGACGCAACGACGGAAGCCCCGGCATGCACCCCGGACATACCCCCTATATGAATATTGACAACTGGGCTCCCGGCATGATCATGGGACGCCCCAGCTGGATGTACAATCAAAGCCATCCTGCGGATGTCAGACTATGGCCGCGAGGCGAGTTATATTTTGAAACACGGTATGTCTGGACCCATTCCGAATTTACCCCCCAACAAACCATGCGGGGAAAAATGGCCCTCTACGGTTATTTATATGCCCGCAAGAATTAAGAGTGAAGAATTAAAATTCATAATAATAAATAGAAACCGGGTGCAATAAATTTCTTTCAGTTTCCCCGGAACCGTCCCATCAGATGCGGGTTGACGGGCAGGGTGCAGGAGGAGATGGATACCGTGACGGCGTCGGTGTAAACCATCGCGCATGAGTTGGCTGTGGTTCCGCGGCGGTAGTAGAGGGTGCGGGA
>JAISZA010000084.1 GCA_031269535.1 Tannerellaceae bacterium | reverse complement strand
TCTTCAAAGGCTGGTTTTCTGGGACGCTGGGCTTACAATTGTTCGAAATACAAAGTTTTCTATACTCCTCATGGTTTTTCTTTTTTAATACAGGATATCTCTAAACTTAAAAGAATATTTTACCGGCTCATTGAATATTTTTCCGCACAACGAAAGGCTGTAACCATTGCCTGTGGAAAAGGGGAATATGAAGAGGCTAAAAAATTATCAGGAAGATGCTCTTATGTCAGCAATGGTATCAATATCAATAAATTAAATCCATTTCTCAAAGAAAAAACCTCAATAAATGCAATACCGGTCGTATGTACAAGCGGGAGAATATCCGGTCAGAAGAATCCTGAACTGTTTAATGAAATTGCCCGATTGCTGCCACATGTGAAATTTCTCTGGATTGGAGAAGGGGAAATGAGAACTGAACTGACAGCTCCCAATATAACCATAACCGGCTGGGTTAGTCAGGAAACAGCCATTGAGCTTACGGCAAAGGCTGATTTCTTCCTTCTTCCTTCACGATGGGAAGGCTTTCCTATATCATTACTTGAAGCTATGTATCTAAAAAAAATCTGTTTAGTGAGTGACGTTATCGGAAACAAAGATGTAATCAGGAACGGACAGAACGGATTTATATGTCATAATACAGATGAATATGTTTATCGGATTAACCAGATCGTGAATGATAAATTAAACTGGAAATCCGCAACAGAACAGGCTCATAACGATGTTGTAAGCTTGTATAATACGGATATTATGGCTGCAGAATACGAAAAAAATTATCATCAATACTAACACATGAACTATCTCATCTTCGGCGGTTCCGGTTTTATCGGGACACATACGGTTAATGCTATCCGGGAAAGCAATCCTGAGGCTGTGATCTATAATCTGGATATTGAGGAGAACAATCACGGGGGAAAGTCTGTTTATGTTTCCTGTAATGTGGAGAAGGAAATAGCCGCAGATATCCCTGTCTCACCGGATGATGTCATCCTTAACCTGGCGGCCAAGCTGCGGACGCCGGGACACCCTGTCCATGAGTATTTTGAAACAAATATCCGCGGGGCGGAAAATGTATGCGCTTTCGCAGAACGACACGGCATACGGACAATTGTTTTCACAAGTACCATGTCCGTTTACGGGGCTTCGGAAGAGCTGAAGAAGGAAACAACACTGCCTATGCCTTCTGTCCCATACGGCATATCCAAACTGGCGGCAGAGAAGATTCATCTGATATGGCAGGCCGGGGATGCGGGCAGAAGGCTGATTATCCTGAGACCGGCCGTTGTCTTCGGGAAAGGGGAAAACGGCAATTTCACTCGCCTGTACCGGGGAATACGCAGCTACAGCTTTTTCTATGCAGGGCGCCGAGATACCCTCAAAGCCTGCATTTATGTGAAAGACCTGGTGTATTTTATGTTATACAGGCTGGAGCATTGTACCGCTCATTCCGAATTATTCAACTGTGCGTATGCTCCGGCTTTTTCTGTTGAGCAGATTGTGGAAACCATGAAAAAAGTCACGGGAATGAAGAGGCATATCTTCAGAATAAACGGCACATTGTTAATCCTTGCCGCCACCATTATCCGGAGTCTGGGAGGAACCGGACTGGGTATTCATCCGGCAAGGGTGAAAAAGCTTATGGTCTCGACCAATATCTGCGGAAAGAAAATGGCAGCATCCGGATACCGGTTCAGATACACTTTTGAGGAAGCCGTACGTGACTGGTACAATGACAACAGCAATCAGTGCCTGCAATAGATAAACCACCTGCTACTACACATTTTTCCGCCACAAAATAATCTGTTCTGTCTATGCAAAACACCAACCGGAAAGCGGCTTCAGCGGTGGCTGCTGATGCTGCGCTTTTTGTCAGGGAAAAAACCGGATTAAACAAAGACTGTGCGACACCGCTGGACAAGGCGGCGAATGCTGCGGCCAAAAGGCTTTTTGACCTCCTCTTTTCCGCTCTTTTCCTGCTCCTCTGCTTCCCCTTTGTCTGGCTGATACTGGGGGCTGCCATTAAATTATCCTCGCCGGGCGCTGTGTTCTTTGTCCAGAAACGGACGGGGAAGGGGGGGAGGATATTCCGCTGCTATAAGTTCCGGAGCATGCGGATGAATGATGATACGGAACAGGCTACGGCCGGCGACCCGCGGACGACGCGCGTCGGGAGGTTTATCCGCCGCACCAACCTGGATGAGCTGCCCCAGTTTATCAATGTCTTCAGAGGAGATATGTCCGTTGTGGGGCCGCGTCCGCACCCGTTGTGGTTAGACGAGCGGTATGCGCCTCTGATAGACGGCTATATGCTGCGCTACACCGTTAAACCGGGAATCACCGGCTGGGCGCAGGTGGGCGGATGCCGCGGGGAAACCAGACGGACGGAAGATATGGAACGAAGGGTCGGAAAAGACCTCTGGTACATGAGAAACTGGACTTTCACACTGGATATTTCTATCATCCTGCGGACTATTGTCAGTATGTTTCTGGGAGACAGGAACGCCTACTGAAATTAGTGAATAGTGAATAGTGGCGGTTCTCGTCCGGTTAAAGGGGGCTTTTCATTAAATTCATGGTATGTTTGATTTATCACGGTATGATTATCGTGATACAGAGATATTTACCGGTGAGGCAGGACGAAATGTGCTGTCACTCGCCGGAAGGGGGAGTGACAGCCTGTTTTTACTAAAGGGGGGAAATATATCAGGAGGGGTGAATCATCAGCTTCGCCGGAGGACTTTGTGCAGTTATATGGAATATATGTTAAAAAACATAATAAGAAGGGCTAAAATCACATATATTTTTCTTTTTTATCAGATAAATACATACATTTGCAAACAATAATCAAAAAATGACCAGACATGATTGAACAAATTGGAACAAATGCCGGCCTTGTATGGAAAGCATTGAGTGAAGGCAATAAGTTGAACGTGAAAGAAGTAAAGAAAGTCACCAAAATTAAGACAGAGAAGGATGTGTTTGCTGCTTTAGGCTGGCTGGCCAAAGAGGGTAAACTGGCTTTTGAAGAAGCTGAAGGAGAGCTTTTCGTTTCGCTTATTTAACATCACCGAGCCGGGACGAACGAGAAAAGAGGGCTGTTCACAGTGTGGGACAGCCTTTTTGACATTTTGGCGGAATTCGTTAAAATAATATCGGAGGACAGTTGTTATATTCGAATCATAATATTACTTTTGTGGACAATTTGGCGGAAAATGACCGGAGATCAGGAAAGAGTGTTGGCTGTTTTTGAAGTAAGAGTTCGTGATTTGATAGATATTTGTGAAAAGCAAAAACAGAGAATAGACGAACTGGTACGCTCTTTGGAGTCGAAAGATAAGGAGCTGGAACAGGCAATGCAGACGATTAAAGAATTGAAAGCCAGATATGACAGTATGCTTACGGCACGGATTGTTTCGTTCGACGAAAAAGAAGTGAAAAGTGCAAAGATGCGGCTGTCGGGATTGGTGCGGGAAGTTGATAAGTGCATTGCCTTATTAAACGAATAAATGCGATGGACGATAATAAGTTTAGAATACGTATAGAAATAGCTGAAAAGTTTTATGGCCTTAGGATTTGCCGGGATGAGGAAAAATTGGCGCGCGACGCAGCCAAACAAATTAAAAAGAAACTGGAGGAGTACCGGAGAAGATATCCGAAAGATACGGACATGAAAGATTGGTTAGCTATGGTAACCTTTCAATTGTCGATGGAATATTTACAATTGGAAGAAAAAAATGATACCGCGCCTTTTATAGAAAAAATACAACAAATGACTAAGCTACTGGAAGAATATCTGGGGAAAAACAAGTAATCATTTGATTCTATAAAAAGAGATTCCGCACTGCATGCACACTGTTTTTTCAGGTGTAAGCATTGTGTTTTTTTGTGTATTATCTAAAATAAAAGAATAAAAAATGTAAATATGGAATTAATGTATATAGGCATATCAATAGCAACCTTCCTTACCGGAGGGGCGCTGGCGTGGGTAATCATACGTTTCGTTTTCAAATCGAAGTATGAAAACATACTGAAAGAAGCGGAAAAGGAAGCGGAAGTGATCAAAAAAAATAAATTGCTCGAAGTAAGAGAAAAATTCCTTCATCTGAAGGCTGAACTGGAGAAGCAGGTCTCTGCCCGTAATTCAAAAATACAATCAACAGAAGCCCGGCTGAAACAGAAAGAACTGACAATCACCCAACGACAGGAGGAACTTCAACGGAAAAACAATGAATTAGATACGGTGAAGGAGAGCCTCAACGTCCAGTTTGAATTAGTGAAGAAAAAGGAACAGGAGCTTGATAAACTCCACCTGAAACAGGTGGAACAACTGGAGGTACTCTCCGGCTTATCGGCCGACGAAGCCAAAGAACGCTTGTTCGAATCGCTGAAGGAAGAAGCCAAATCGCAGGCTGCCTCCTACGTGAACGAAATCGTCGAAGAAGCCAAAATGACAGCTAATAAAGAAGCCAAGAAAATCGTGATACAGTCGATCCAACGGGTCGCTACGGAAACAGCTATCGAAAATTCTATCACCGTCTTTCATATCGAATCCGACGAAATCAAAGGACGCATCATCGGTCGGGAGGGACGCAATATCCGTGCGCTGGAAGCTGCTACCGGCATCGAGATTGTGGTAGATGATACGCCCGAAGCCATTGTCCTTTCGGGATTCGACCCGGTACGCAGGGAAGTAGCCCGCCTGGCGCTGCATCAACTGGTACAGGACGGACGCATCCATCCGGCACGTATAGAGGAGGTTGTGACCAAGGTGCGCAAACAGGTGGAAGAAGAAGTGATAGAGACCGGCAAACGCACAGTCATTGATTTAGGCGTACACGGCCTGCACCCCGAACTGATACGCCTGATTGGCAAAATGAAGTACCGCTCGTCATACGGGCAAAACCTTCTGCAACATGCCCGCGAGACCGCCAACCTATGTGCGGTAATGGCTTCGGAATTAGGGTTGAATCCCAAGAAAGCCAAGCGCGCCGGCCTGCTGCACGACATAGGCAAAGTGCCCGACGACGAACCGGAGCTGCCTCATGCTATTTTAGGGATGAAGCTATGCGAGAAATACAAGGAAAAACCGGATATCTGCAATGCCGTAGGCGCCCACCACGACGAGACGGAAATGCAAACCCTGCTGGCTCCGATTGTCCAGGTATGCGACGCCATCTCAGGCGCCCGTCCCGGTGCCCGCCGCGAGATTGTGGAAGCCTATATCAAACGCCTGAACGACCTGGAACAATTAGCTCTGGCCTATCCGGGCGTACTGAAGACTTACGCTATCCAGGCCGGCAGAGAGTTGCGCGTAATCGTTGGAGCTGATAAGATAAATGATAAAGAAACAGAAAACCTGTCGAACGAGATAGCCAAAAAAATTCAGGATGAAATGACTTATCCCGGACAGGTGAAAATCACGGTTATCCGCGAAACACGTGCTGTAAGTTACGCTAAATAAGCGCCGCGTGCGGCAAAAAAACGGATTGTAGCAAGTGAATCTTATCGTCGAACAGGGTAATACGATCACCAAAGTGGCCATCTATAATAAAGGATGTATAGAGGCCTCTTTTGTGTACAAGGAATTTAAGCCTTCTGCCTTAAGCTCCTCTTTTGAGAATTATGATCTGCAGCGGGGTATTATGTCGTCGGTAATTGAGCCGGATCCGGAGCTTCTTTCTTTTCTGAAGAGCCATTTGCCTTATTTTATTTTTCTGGACGAGAATGTGCCTTTACCGCTTACAGTAGAATATCAGACGCCTCAGAGCCTGGGAAAAGACCGTCTGGCTGCTGTCGTCGGCGCCAGCTACCTGCAGCCGGGGAAAGATATCCTGGTCATTGATGCGGGTACAGCCATCACCTACGAACTGATTGAGGCTTCGGGCACCTACCTGGGCGGTAATATCTCGCCGGGTATGAACACACGCTTCAAAGCGCTGAACCATTTCACCGGAAAACTCCCCCTGGTGCAGGAAGAAGAAGAAATCCCAACCATAGGCTACAGCACAAAAACAGCGATACAGGCGGGAGTAGTGAAAGGAATCATTTATGAAATGGATGGCTACATTAATGAATTACGCTTAAAATACCCGGAGCTTTTGGTTTTTTTAACAGGAGGTCATTCGTTTTATTTTGAAAGACGACTAAAAAACACCATCTTTGCAGACATCAATTTAGTGTTGACAGGATTAAATAGAATCTTAGAGTATAATGTTGAAAATAAAGAGAGTAGTAGCAGTTAGTATTCTTGTCATTATCCCGTTGACAATACTGGCACAGAACAACACAAACTCGCCCTATACACGGTATGGTTATGGTGAATTAGCCGACCGTTCCTTCGGAGCAGGGAGGGCAATGGGAGGTTTAGGATACGGTATGCGTTCCAATAAACAGATAAATCCCCTGAATCCGGCTTCCTATACAAGCATTGATTCACTTACGTTTATCTTCGATGTTGGCATAGCAGGACAATTGTCGTGGTTCGACGACGGTATCAATAAGGATCAGCATATGAACGGGAATCTGGAATATGCAGCTATGCAGTTCCCGGTTCACCAGCGTATTGCCTTGAGTGCAGGTGTTTTACCTTATTCTTATGTAGGTTACGACTTTGGCTCGTCGCAAACATCTGCAGAAGGGATTTATTATACCGAACGCTTTACAGGCCGAGGCGGATTAAACGAAGTCTATGCCGGATTGTCTATAGATATATGGAAGAAGCGTCTTTCAGTCGGCGCCAATGCAGGATATTTGTTTGGACGTATTGTACATAATCAGTTGCTGACTTTAGGAACAGGAACAACCAACCAGTCTGAAAGGAAGCAAAGTTTGCAGGTAAATGATATCAAACTGAGTTTAGGTATTCAATACACACAGCAGTTCAGCGCAGATGAGCATTTCACATTGGGTTTTGCTTTTTCTCCCGCTAAAACACTGAATACCCAATCTTCTGATATTATCACGAATGAAAGTTCGTCGGATACCTTGCAGGTAATGAATCAGGTGTTTGACCTACCTAATTCTTTTGGTACGGGAATTTCGTATATTAAACAAAATAAACTAACTTTGGGCGCTGATTTTTTGTATGAGACCTGGGCACAGGCCCGGTTTTTTGATGAGAAGAATGAATTTAAAAACAGGATGCGTGTGGCTGCCGGTACAGAATTTATTCCCAACTATCAGAACAGGGCCTTTTTCAGCAGAGTGCGATACCGCGCAGGGCTTCATTATAGCAACTCCTATCTGCAGATAAGCAATAAAAGCTATAATGAATATGGCGTAAGTATCGGATTGGGATTACCATTGGTTGATAACCGCTCGTTTCTGAATTTATCCTTTGAATACGTAAAGATAAAGCCGGAAACCAGGTTACTGATTGATGAACAGTATTTTCGGTTTACTGTAAATTATACATTTAACGAACGGTGGTTCTTTAAGTTTAAGGTTGATTAAAGTTATCTTGGTCGTAAATTAAAAAAAAGAATATAATAGTTATGAAAATCAAAGTGTTTTTACTTGCTGCCGGATGTTTTATTGGAGTCTCCGGCGCTTCCGCACAGAAAGGAGTCGATAATGGCACTCCGTTTGGTTCGGGCGAAGACAGTATCCGTTGTATTACGAATATCAGTTTGTTTACGCCTTACGCAAAAAATGGGAATTTCAGAGATGCCCTTGAATTCTGGAAAATAGCTTATGAGGAATGTCCTGCTGCTACGAAAGACATCTATCTCTATGGGGTACGTCTTGTAGGCTGGCAAATTGATAATGAAACCGATCCTGCTAAAAAAGCAGCTTTAATCAATGATCTGCTGGCCGTTTACGATAAACGTATCAAATATTTCGGAAAAGAACCCAGGTATGAAAAAGACTGGATTGTCGGACGCAAGGCGCAAGACTATATACAACGTTTAGGTGAGAATGCCAATCCGGAATTATTATATGGCTGGGTGAAAGAGGCCATCGATGAGTACGGTGAAAAAACGGATTATATAGTCGTGTCGTACTATATGCTTGCTTCCAATCAGTTATTGGTAGCCAACCCCGATCATAAGGAGACGTATATCCAGGATTACCTGAAATCGTCGGCCATAGTGGACGCCCAGATAGCCGCTGCTGCCAATGAGAAAGAACGGACAGCGGTTCAGTCTGTCAAAGCAGCGCTGGATAACGGTTTTGCTAACAGCGGCGCTGCCGACTGCGAAACACTGCAAAGCCTTTATGCCAATAAAGTGGAACAAAATAAGGATAATCTGCCTTATCTGAAAGAGTCGATTACGCTGTTGAGAAGAATGCGCTGCAACGAGATCGAGGCCTATTTCGCCGCTGCAAGCTACGCCCACCAGCTCGAACCTACGGCAGAATCGGCTATGGGGCTTGCCAAGAAAGCAGTCAAAGACAAAGACTACAGCAAAGCCATCTCTTTCTTTGAAGAAGCAGCAAATATGGAAACGGACAATATCGTCAAGGCTGAAGATTACTACCTGATTGCTATGTTGTCGTTTGAACAGGACGCCTATTCGAAAGCCAGACAGTATTGCCTGAAAGCTATCGAAACAAATCCCAACTACGGAAGCCCCTATCTGCTGATCGGGAAAATGTATGCTGCAACAGCCAACAGCATCTATCCGGACGACGCTGTACTGAAGAAAACCGTTTATTATGCAGCTACCGATAAATTTGAAAGAGCCAGGCAGGTTGACCCTTCCGTAGCGGAAGAAGCCGGCAGGTTAATCAGTACCTACCGTTCTTATTACCCCTCTACCGAAGAAATATTCATGCATCCCGACCTGGAAAAAGGTAAGTCTGTTACAATTGGCGGATGGATCGGAGAGCGTACAACCATCAGATAAATGATACGTCCGGACGGTAAAACGAATACAAGAGACCTGACAACTATCCTGTGGGTAGTTGTTATGTCTCTTTTCTTTTCTGTTTCCTGTTCCGGCGATCCGAAAGAAACGGTAGAGGTCGTTTTCGACCCGGAGCAAACTTACACCATGAAAACAACAGAGGTCTCAACCCTTGTTTCCGACTCAGGTATCACCCGCTACCGGGCGAATGCCAGAGAATGGCTGGTCTTCGGAAAAGCAAACGAACCTTACTGGTATTTCCCGAAAGGCATTTATCTGGAGCAGTTCGACACCCTTTTTCAGGTCAAAGCCAGCATGAAAGCCGACACGGCCTATTATTATGAAAAACAGGAACTATGGAAAGGAGTGGGAAATGTGGAAATGAAAAGCTTAGACAACGAATATTTCACTACATCCCTGATCTTCTGGGATCAGAAATCACAAAAGATATATTCGGATAAATACATACGCATTGAGCAGCAGGATAAAGTAATCACCGGAGTCGGATTCGAATCGAACCAATCCATGACGGAATACAAAATATTCAATACCACAGGTATATTCCCCATAAACGAAACGCCGGGAGATACCACCCAACTTGCGGAAGAGAAAGACAGGACATAAAGGATAAACAAAAAAGAAACAGAAAAAGATACGGTAAATTCTTTTTTTTCTTATCTTCGTGCCCTTAAACTATAAATATAAACTTAAAAAATAAATAAAAGATAAATGGCTACGCTTGAAAAGATCAGGAGCAAAGCAGGATTACTGGTAATCGTTGTCGGTTTGGCTTTGTTCGCTTTTATCATTGGTGACTTTCTGAACTCCGGTTCTACTTATGTCAAACAGCATCAGGAGAAAATCGCTGAGATCAACGGAATAACAATTAATATCCAAGAGTATCAGAAACGAATTGAAGAACTGACCGATGTGTATAAAATGCAAACCGGATCAACGAACCTCCAGGAAGAATATCTGGTGCAGATACGCCAGTCGGTGTTCGATAACCTGGTGCACGAATTTGTTTTAACCGAAGAACTGGAACAAATCGGTATGACGGTCGGCCCGGAAGAGCTGTTCGATATGGTTCAGGGTGAAAATATATCCCCTGCACTGCTGCAGAACCAGATGTTTCACAACCCCGAAACCGGGATGTTTGATAAAACATACTTCCTGAATTTCCTGAAACAGATTGATGATGATTTTATCGCTACCGCTCCGGCGGAATATCAGGCACAACTCCTGCAGTATAGAAACCTGTGGCTCTTCTGGGAAAAGAATATCAAAATACAACGCATGGAGCAGAAATATACGACCCTGCTGGGAAAAGCTCTCGTAGCAAACACCCTGGATGCCAAAGAAACATTCAACGCAGCAGCCGGAAGCGCCGACATTGCGTATGTCATGCAATCGTATTCAAGCATCCCCGATTCTACAATCAGTGTCAGCAAGGGGGAAATAGAAAAACTATACAAACAACGGAAAGAACTTTTCAAACAAGCGGAGACAAAGGTGATAAAGTATATCGCCGTTGATATTGTCCCCAGTCAGGAAGATTTCGACCGGGTAAGCGCCGAGATAGAACAACTGAAAGGAGATTTTGCAGCTTCGGACGACGTCAGAGACTTAGTCAACGATCATTCGGAAATATCTTATATCAACGCTTTTTATTCGGAAAAAGCATTAGACCCTGAATTAAAACAGTTTGCAATAAATGCTGCCGTCGGCGATGTCTATGGGCCGGTCTTCGAAAACAGCAATAATAAATACAGGATGTTTAAACTGGTGGATAAAACTACCGCACCCGACTCGGTGAGAGTCAACCATATCATGTTGATGAACAACGGGACAGAAACAGCCCTGGCAGACAGTTTAATGGATGTACTGAAGAAAGGAGGGAATTTCGCCGAACTGGCAGCCGCTCATTCACTGGATGAGTCGTCGGCTTCAAACGGCGGCGAAATAGGGTGGTTAACGGAATCTGTTGCATTGAACGCACTCAATGAAGAATTTAAGACGGCCATCTTCTCCGCTCCTCTGAATGAAACCTTCCTGTTCAAGTCTGCACAAGCAACCCACCTGGTGAAAGTAACGCAAAGGACATCCAATGTAATGAAATACAAGGTGGCCGATATCGACATGACCGTCACTCCAAGTTCGAAAACTTACAGCGACCTTTACAATAAGCTGAACCAATACATCTCAAACAATCAGAATGTGGATAAAATGGATGAAACAGCAAAGGAAGCCGGTTACAATCTGCTGACAAATGTTTCGGTTACGGCCTCCGACCAGATACTGGGTTCCATCCCCCAGTCGCGCCTCGTTATCCGCTGGGCCTTTGAACATAGTAAAGGAGATATCTCTGAAATTTTTGATTGCGACAGCAAATATTTCGTAGTAGCAGCCCTTCAGGGAACTATACGGGAAGGATATCGTTCGATGGCATCGGTTGAGCCTTCACTGAAATCGGAAATAATTGCGCAAAAGAAAGGTGAAAAGATAGCGGCAGACCTGAAAAGCAAAAACCTGTCGTCGCTAGATGCTTATGCGCAGACGATAGGCGCTACCATCGACTCCGTTAAGTTCGTAAGCTTCAATACGACTCGTATTACCGGTATCGGCCTGGAACCCAGACTCAACGCTATGATTTCCCTGACTGAAACGGGCCGCCTGAGCGAACCGGTGATTGGAAATAACGGCGTGTATGTATTCCAGGTTATAAACAGAGAACAGAACGACAGAGAGTATAACGAAGCGGAAGAAATCCGTACAATCGAGTCGTCTTATTCATTCCGCTTTGGCTATCAGGCGATACAGTCGCTGATTAACCATGCCGAAGTAGTTGACAACCGCATCCGCTTTTATTAATACATCCGTGCAGGAAGCAAAGAGGGCGCCTGAGTCTGAAAGTCCCTCCGGATTAAAACTTTCACAAGTAAGGATGCGCATAGTGGGAGTTGCATATAATATATGAATAAAAAAAGACAATTATTGGGGATGACACTGGGGGAGCTGGAAAAAGTCTCTTCCCAGGCAGGCCTCCCCTCTTATGCCGCAAAACAGATAGCCGATTGGCTGTATAAGAAGAAAATTACTTCGATTGCAGAAATGACCAATATCCCGGCAGCCAAACGTGCGTATCTGGAGGACCATTTTGAAACAGGGCTTACCCCTCCGGCCAAAGCCCTCAAATCGGCCGACGGAACAATCAAATATCTTTTCCCGGCCTCCGGTTCATTTGTGGAAGCAGTTTATATTCCCTCCGACGATCGGGCTACTTTATGTGTCTCTTCGCAGGTGGGATGCAAAATGAGTTGCCTGTTTTGTATGACGGGAAAGCAGGGGTTTACTGCCAATCTTACCGCAGGCGAAATCATAAACCAGATACAATCGCTCCCCGAAGCCGGAACATTAACCAATATCGTATTTATGGGAATGGGCGAACCTTTAGACAATACTGAAGAAGTACTCAAAGCGCTCGATATACTTACCCAGGCCTATGGATACGCATGGAGCCCAAAACGCATAACCGTTTCGACTATCGGGACGAAAGGGCTGAAGCGTTTCCTCGACGAAAGTACCTGCCATCTGGCTGTTAGCCTGCACAGCGTGAATCCCGAAGAACGTTTTTCCATCATGCCGGCCGAAAAAGCCTTCCCTGTTTATCAGACAATTGAGCTGATCCGACAATATGATTTCAGCCACCAGAGACGGGTCTCTTTCGGGTATATTGTCTTCAAGGGATTCAACGACAGCCCGGCACATGCCATCGCATTAGCCGGCTTATTGAAAGGAATACCTTGCCGGGTAAACCTGATACGCTACCATGCCATACCCGATACCCCCCTGGAAAGCGCAGACCTGAGAAGAATGGAAATGTTACGCGATATACTCAACGACCGGGGAGTCATCTGCACCATCCGTACCTCACGCGGAGAAGACATATTTGCCGCCTGCGGGATGCTTTCTACATCAAAAAAATAACAGTATATTTGTACAGTAAAAATAAAAACAGCATGAAAACACATTCACTAATTTCCAATTTACTAAGCCTCCTGCTGTTCCTGCCGGTGCTATCGTGCAGCAACAATCCACTGGGATTCTCAAAGTCAACCGGTATGCCTTACGAAATTGCTGTGACAATGGATAAAGCTGTCTGGGAGGGAGAAGCCGGAGAAGCTATCAGAGCCGACCTCGAATCAGAAGTGCCCGGCCTGCCACAGTCGGAGCCTGCACTCCGCGTCATGTTCGCTACCTCCGAAAACTTCGGAAGCCTGTTACAATATGTAAGAAACGTTCTCATTGTCAATGTAAATGACAGAATGTACACAACCGTGAACCTGATGTATGAAAACGACCGCTGGGCAAAAGACCAGGTCGTGCTGACACTCAATGCACCGGATACGAAAAGTGTGACCGACTATCTGAGTCTGCATAAAAACGAACTCACGAAATTCTTTACCAAAATAGAAATGAATCGCGCTACCCTTTCGTTTGAGAAAGATTACGGCATCGGCGTAAGAGATTCGCTGAAAAAGAAATTTGATATCCTGATGCATGTCCCTTCCGACATGACATCCACACAAAGTAAAAAAGATTTTTTCTGGACATCCAATAATGCGAAAACCGGACGCACAGACGTGATAGTCTATACGTTCCCTTATACCGACGAGCAGACATTTACCGGAGAATACCTTATTGCCAAACGCGACTCCGTATTGAAAATCAACCTGCCGGGCGCCTTCCCCGATTCGTATATGGCGACACAAACCCTTGCCGGAATAGAATATACACCTGTTACGGTACGTGGTAAATACTGTGGTGTACTGCGCGGCCTGTGGAAGATGGTAGGCGATATGATGGGAGGACCCTTCGTAAGCCACATCCGCTTAGACGAAGTAAACAACCGGATCGTAGTGGTCGAAGGATTTGTATATGCACCCGAAACAGAGAAACGAAACTATATCCGCCGGGTAGAAGCGGCTCTCTATACCTTACGCCTGCCGGGCGAATTTGACCAGCCGGTTGCCGAACCGCTGAAAATCAAATAAAAAAGGCAAAATTATACTCAACTGAAACATGGAAGAACGGATGATTAAAGTGGGGATTACCCACGGAGACATAAATGGTATAAGCTACGAGGTCATACTAAAAACCTTTTCCGATATACGGATGACGGAACTTTGTACGCCCATTCTTTACGGCTCATCGAAAATTGCTGCCTATCACCGGAAAGCGCTGGAACTACCCCCCTTGAATATAAGCTCCATCGGCAGAGCGGAAGAAGCGGGAGCCAACCGGGTGAATCTCATCAACTGCATCAACGATGAAACAAAAGTAGAACTCGCAAAAATTACCGAATCCGCCGGGGAAGCGGCTTTCAAAGCACTGGAAACCGCTGTCGCCGACCTGAAACGGGGTACTATCGATGTGCTGGTGACAGCACCTGCCCCCCCGCTTATACCAGGCTCCAAACTCCCTGCTCATACGGAATATCTGGAAAAAACATGGGCCAATGGCAGGAATAAAACGTTTCCCATCCTGATAGACGGAGAATTACGCATCGCTTTGGCTACCGGAGAAACCCCCTTCCGGAAAATACTGCCGGAAATCACAAAAGAAAATCTGACAGACAAGCTGACGGCCTTTTACCAGTCGCTGAAACAGGATTTTAATATCGTCAGACCGCGTATTGCCGTATTGTCGCTCAATCCTCTGCATAACAGAGGAATTAATCTGCCGGAAAATGAAGAAGAAACCGTGCTTATACCCGCTATGCAGGAAGCAGAAAAAAAAGGAATGATGTCGTTTGGCCCCTATGCCGCCGAAAAATTCTTCGGCGAACGGATGTACGAAAAATTTGATGGTATGCTGGCCATGTATTACGACCAGGGAATGACGCCTTTTAAAACACTGGCAGAGAAAAACGGCTTGTACTACACCGCCGGCCTCTCCATTGTACGCACTTCGCCGATACACGGAACGGCTTACGAGATAGCCGGACAAAACATCGCCTCCGAAGATTCTTTCCGGCAAGCCGTGTACACCGCTCTGGACATCTTCCGCAACCGGCAGATATACAAAGAATCAACCCGAAACCCTTTGCGGAAACAATACTTCGATAAAGGCGCCGGCGACGAAAATATCGACCTCACGAAAGACGAGGAAGCGGATACCCTCTAAACTCCGCCGCTCCCGCCGGCTTCGCTTCCGGTTTCGTCTGTATGTGCATCCTGCGGTAATTTCGCCTTGCCCGGACGGAACTTATACCAGCTGATCAATTCGTTAAGCCCATAGAATAAACTGACAACTCCCAATAAAACAAATGTATTGGCAACGGCCCCGGAGGGATAAATCTGTATCATTATGCCGGCAAGTAAGATAAGCGCCGGAAATACATAATAGCCGAAGGGCGTCGCACACCATTTTCTCGCTTTGAAGAGGGATACAAATTGCTGGATACCGGCGATGATCAGGATGGCACCCCAGACGCGCCCGAAGATGTTGACAAAAAAGCCCGGCGAGAGAACCAGCCATATACCCAGAAGGATGCTGCCAAGAGCTACCCCACGGATAAGCAGGGGAGAAAACGTCTGCACTTCTTTATCACGCCTGAGCCACCAGACGAAAAAAGAACACACACCCGACAGGATAAAGAAAACCCCTGTAATGAGAATTAAATAAGTAACCGACTCCCGGGGCCACAGAATAAACAAAAGCCCCAGAATAATTCCCAGCATACTGCGAAGCAGGGAATGATGAAATGTAATGATAGTAAACATAGTTTTGTTTTTTTATCTGATATTGCCGCTAAAGATAGTAAGTATTGGGATATCCCATAGCGCTTATATAAGCAAAATCATTACTTTTGAGGCGAAATGAAACAAGAACGATACCATGAGAAGTTTTGCAAGTGATAATAATTCGGGAGTGCATCCGCTGGTTATGGATGCCGTAGTGAAAGCAAATGCCGGACATACGGTGGGATATGGCGACGATCCTTATACGCAGGAGGCTGTAAATAAACTAAAAGAATGCTTCGGCAGAGAGGCCGGAATATTCTTCGTCTTTAACGGGACAGGAGCCAACTCGGTAGCCTTGCAGGCGGTCACCCGTTCTTTTCACAGTATCCTATGCACGCAGACGTCCCATATCTATGTGGACGAATGCGGAGCGCCTGCGCGAATGAGCGGATGCGCGGTGACACCCATCCCCACCACCGACGGCAAGCTGAGCCCGGAACAGATTCGCCCCTATCTGCATAATTTCGGCGTATGCCACCACTCCCAGCCGAAGGTCGTTTATATCTCACAAGTCTCCGAACTGGGGACTGTTTATACCATCGACGAGATAAAAGCCATCGCCGGCCTCCTCCACCGGCACGGGATGTACCTCCATGTCGATGGCGCCCGTCTGGCCAATGCCTGCGCCAGCCTGAACTGCTCAATGAAGGAACTGACGGCAGATGCCGGTGTGGATATCCTCAGCTTCGGAGGAACCAAGAACGGGATGATGATGGGCGAAGCTGTCGTCTCTTTCCGCCCGGAAATAACAGAGAACATCGCCTACTTCCGCAAACAATCCGCCCAACTGGCCTCCAAAATGCGCTACCTCTCCGCCCAGTTCATTCCCTATCTCGAAAACGGGCTGTGGCTCGAAAATGCCCGGCACGCCAATCAGATGGCTGCCCGGCTGGCCGGTATATTGAAGCAGTATCCCTGCATCCGGTTTACACAAAAACCCGAATCCAACCAGCTCTTTTTCACTATGCCCGGACATGCTGCCCGGCTCTTGTCTGAAAAATATTTCTTCTATTACTGGAACGAAGCCATCAGCGAAGTGCGCTTAGTCACTTCGTGGGATACCAGCGATGAAGACCTCAGCTGCCTGGAACAATCTTTGAAAGAAATATTGAATACGTACATATAATCCCCCTGATCCTGAAAAATATGAAGACACAAATTACAATGGCGCTGGTTGCCGCACTATTATCCCTTGCATCATGCGCTGAGAAAAACCGGGAAAAACAAATGAGCGGCAATCCCGTGTTCGAAGGCTGGTACGCTGACCCCGAAGGTATCATTTATGACGATAAATACTGGATTTACCCGACATACAGCGATGTTTACGAACGGCAGGTATTTTTCGACTGCTTCTCGTCTGAAGACCTGGTTCACTGGACAAAACATACGCGCATCATCGATACGGCAGAAGTACGCTGGGCCAAACGGGCCATGTGGGCGCCTTCGGTCATTCGTAAAGACGGAAAGTACTATTTCTTCTTTTCGGCAAATGATGTACACGAAGGCGAAACCGGCGGTATTGGTGTTGCCGTCGGCGACCGCCCCCAGGGCCCATACAAAGACCTGATAGGAAAACCGCTTATCAACGACATCGTGAACGGCGCACAACCCATCGACCAGTTTGTCTTCCGCGACGACGACGACACCTATTACCTGTATTTCGGCGGATGGGGACACTGCAATGTGGTACGCCTGAACAACGACTTTACCGCACTGGTCGCCCACGACGACGGCTCGGTGTACAAAGAAGTAACACCCGAAAATTATGTCGAAGGCCCTTTCCTCTTCAAAAAGAACGGGAAGTATTACTTCATGTGGAGCGAAGGCGGATGGACAGGCCCGGATTATTCGGTCGCATACGCCATAGCCGACTCCCCTTTCGGCCCCTTCCACAGGGAAGGCAAAATATTACAGCAAGACTCAACGATTGCCACCGGAGCCGGACACCACTCGGTCATGCATATCCCCGGAACGGAAGATTATTACATCGTCTATCACCGCCGCCCGCAGACCGAAACGCATGCCAACCACCGTGTGACATGCATCGACCGTCTTTTCTTTGACGAAACAGGACGGATT
>JAISZA010000039.1 GCA_031269535.1 Tannerellaceae bacterium | reverse complement strand
GACATCAACGGTCAGTTCACACTCGAGGTACCGGAAAATGCCATCCTGCAAGTATCCTATATCGGCTACCTAAGCAAGGAAGTACCCGTCAGAGGACAATCGTCGTTGCAGATACAGTTAGCGGAAGACTTGAAAGCTATCGACGAAGTTATCGTGATTGGGTATGGGTCGATTAAGAAAAGCGACCTGACCGGCTCGGTCTCTTCCGTAAAGACAACCGAGATACAGCAAACGCCGATGGTCTCTATCGATCAGGGGCTGATCGGACGTGCTTCCGGCGTACAGGTCATACAGACCTCCGGTATGCCCGGCGCTACGGCTTCCATCCGCGTACGCGGCAGCAGCTCCCTCCAGGGAGGAAACGAACCGCTCTACGTAATCGACGGATTCCCGGTTTATAGCGGCGCAGGCTTCGGCAATACGGGAGGTAAAACCTCGCTGAGCGGACTATCCACCGTCAACCCTTCGGATATTGAATCGATCGAAATACTGAAAGATGCCGCAGCTACCGCCATATATGGCGCCCGCGCCGCCAACGGGGTGGTACTGATTACAACCAAAAGCGGGAAAAAAGGGCACGACATCATTACGTTCGAATCAAGTTATGGCCTTTCGAATGTAAGCAAAAAGATAGAACTGCTGGACGCTCAGGAGTATGCCGTATTGGTCAACGAAGCCTATACGAACGACGGACTGAAACCATATTACGACAACGAGGCCCTGGCCAATATTGCCAAACTGGGCAAAGGTACCGACTGGCAGGATGAAGTCTTCCGTACGGGTGTCTCGCAGAATTATCAACTGGCTTTTTCCGGAGGCGATGAGAAGACGCAATATGCCATCTCCGGCGCCTACTTCAACCAGGCAGGTATCCTCATTCATTCCGATTTTACCCGTTATTCGACCCGTTTGAACTTCGACCGGCATATCCTTCCGAACTTTACGGTAGGAACGCATCTGTCGGCCAGTCATACCATCAATAATGCCGTACCGACCGAAACGGGTGCAGAAGGGGGTGTCGTCACGGGAGCTTTGAAGATGAATCCCATCATGCCAATCTACTCGGACGAGGTGAACGGCACGTATTCTCAGGTGAATACACCCGGCACTTTAGTCCCTAACCCGGTAGCTACGGCAACGGAACAGAAGTTTAACAATGCGGCCTCCCGCCTGCTCGGCGATATGTACGTCCAATGGGAAGTGATCAAAGACCTGAAACTGAAAGTATCGCTGGGAACCGACGTCTTGTATAACAAAGCCAACCTCTACACTCCTTCCACCATTTATCAGGCAAACGGGATGGCCAAAGGGGAAATACGTGTAAGAAAAACCATCAACTGGCTGAATGAAAATACCCTGACATGGGATAAGGTGATCAACCAGAATCACGCCCTCAACGTACTGGGAGGCTTTACCCTGCAGCGCAACAATGCCGAGATGGTATATGCCAGCGCTTCCAACTTCGTAAGCGACACCATGGAAGACAATAACCTGGGAGCCGGAGCGGTGTATAACAAACCCGAATCGGAAAACATACAATGGAGCCTGATGTCGTACCTGGCACGTATCAATTATACGCTGAAAGACCGGTACCTGTTCTCGGTAAACGCACGTATCGACGGCTCGTCCCGCTTCGGCGCAAACAACAAATACGGTTTCTTCCCCTCGGCTTCTGCCGGATGGCGCATATCGGAAGAATCGTTTATGGAGTCTGTAAAAGATGTCCTTCCGAACCTGAAGCTGCGGGGGAGCTATGGCTTTACGGGAAATACGGAAATAGGTGTTTATGGTTCGCTGGCCACCCTGGAGAGCAGCAGTTGGGTCATCGGCAACCAATTGGTGTCGGGCTTCTTCCCGAACAAAATACCCAATCCCGATCTGAGGTGGGAACGCACCGGGCAATTAGATCTGGGGATTGATATCGGTTTATTCGATAACCGCCTGCGGCTGACGGCCGATTATTACCGGAAGGAGACGACCGATCTCTTGTACGATGTAGCCATCCCGGCAGTATCCGGCTATCAGACCATGCTCAAAAACATCGGCAGTCTGGAAAATTCAGGGTATGAATTTTCCATAGAAAGCGATAACCTCAACGGGGCGTTCCGCTGGAATACCGCCTTCAATATTTCGTTCAACCGCAATAAAGTACTGGAACTCGGAGGCGAAGAATACAAGGAAATGGATATAAGCGACGACCATCTGAAGACAGGCTCGGTGCGCCGCCTGATTGTCGGCGAGCCGATCGGTATTTTCTATGGGTATCGCTTCGACGGTATCTTCCAGAACGAAGAAGAAACCAAACAGCAAACGGCTTCGGCATCGCCCATCGGTGTAGGACTGCGCCGGTACAAAGACCTCAACGGCGACAACAAAGTGGATGCGACCAACGACCGCGAAATACTGGGCGACGCCAATCCCGATTTCTTCGGAGGACTGGCCAATAACTTCTCCTGGAAGGGTATCGAGCTGAATGTCTTTTTCCAGTATGCATACGGGAATGAAATATTCAATTACAACGCCGTAGAGCTGGAAACCCCAACCGGCGGACAAAACGCATACAAGGAGCTGCTGAACCGCTGGACACCAACAAACCCCAGCAATATATATCCCAAGGCAAGTACCAACCGCAATGTTTTAATCAGCGACCGTTTTATCGAAGATGGTTCGTATTTAAAACTGAAAACCGTATCTTTGTCGTACGGATTTCCTGACATAAAGATGAAGCACATACAAGGCCTCCGTATCTACATCACCGGACAGAACCTCCTCACATGGACAACCTACAGAGGATACGACCCGGAAGTAAGCTATCGGGGAGCCTCAACGCTGGAATCGGGAGAAGACTTCGGCGGATACCCGCAATCGCGCACTTTCATGCTGGGAATAAAACTGGATATTAAATAACTCGATGAAAAACAACAACGTTATGAAAAAGATAATCATCTATACTTTCGCAATCACCCTGGCTTACTTCAACAGCGGATGTACTTCTTTCCTGGAAGAAAACCCGACGGACAGGTTAGTCATCAATAACTTCTACAGCAGCCAGAAAGATGCCGAAGCTGCCGTAAACGCTACCTATCAGCAATTAAATAGTCTGTATAATCGTTTAATGTATAATGTGGCGGAACTCCCGACGGATGTGATGAAGAACGGACTGGGAATGCCCAACGCTTTCCTGCAGGATCTGGAGTTTATGCGCTATAATTCGGATAACACCTTTATACGGGATATGTGGAACAACAGCTATGCCGGGATTATGAAAGCCAATGCGGCGATTAACAATATCCCCGACGTCACCATGAATACGGACCTGCAGGCACGACTGATGGCGGAAGCCCGGTTCCTGCGTGCGCTGTATTATTTCAATCTGGTGCGCTTCTTCGGCGATGTCCCCTTGGTCACTCGCTTGGAATCGATCAACGACGCTATGGGGCCCCGTATTCCGAAGGAACAGGTGTATGAGCAGATCATACAGGATTTATCGGATGCCGAAACTGTTTTACCCGTACGTTCACAATATGCTTCCAATGAAGAAGGACGGGCTACCAAAGGAGCGGCTAAAATATTATTGGGTAAAGTCTATCTGACGCAGGGTAATTTCGCCGCTGCCAAAAGCAAGCTGGCCGAAGTGGTCGGAAACGAAGCGGAGTATGGCTACGGCCTGCACGCGGATTATGCCGCCAACTGGAATACGGAGACCGAAGCCGGAATAGAAGCCGTCTTCTATATTGAGTATAAGAAACCGCCCATGGCCAGTAATGGCGAAATGGGATTGGCCGGACCCAAATATTCGGTGCCGGGAGGCAATATCGGCGTGGCCAGCTCGAATGAGGCCGACATCCCGACCCAGGAATTATGGGATGCTTTTGATGAGAAAGACCGGAGGCGGGCAGTAAACCTGCGCTATGAGTTCTACAGCTTGATTGAGAATGCCAATGTGCTGTCGAGCATCCCTTTGTTCGGCAAATACTGGATAGACGGGCTAAGCGCTGTAAATCAGTGCGACATCAATATGCACATCCTACGCTATGCCGACGCCCTGCTGATGTATGCCGAGGCGCTGAACGAAGAGAATGAATCCGCCAAAGCCCACGAAGTACTCAACCGGGTACGTGAACGCGCTTTCGGCGATACGTCCGGCAATTTCAGCGGCCTGAGCAAAGAACAATTCCGGGCGAAGATACTCGACGAACGGCGACTGGAGTTCCCCATCGAAGGACATCGCTGGTTCGACCTGGTACGCACCGGAACCTTTATTCAGCGAATGAAGGAACACAGCGCCTATGAAGCGGGAGTAGCCGAAAAGAACAAAACGGATATTGCCGCAAACATCAAAGACTATATGGTGCTGATGCCGATTCCGCAACGCGAGTTGGACCTGAATCCGGAACTGACCCAGAATCCCGGTTGGAATTAAACATGATAACTTATATTTATATGAAACAATTTGTTCATCCTTTATTTGTTTCTTTTGGCGTTGCAGGCTGTTATACAGCCTGCCATGCGCCGGCGGAGAAGGATACGCCGGCTACTGCCCAGCCTCTGAATGTGGTCTTCATCCTTTCGGACGACCACCGGTACGACTATATGGGCTTCATGGGGAGAGTCCCCTGGCTGGAAACGCCTCACATGGACCGCATGGCCCGCGAAGGGGCGCATATCCGTAATGCTTTCGTTACGACTTCGCTCTCGTCGCCCAGCCGGGCGTCTATCCTGACGGGGATGTATTCGCATGCGCATCAGGTAGTGGATAATTCGGCTCCGCTTCCCCAGGGACTGACGTTCTTCCCCGAATATCTGCAGAAGGCAGGCTACCAGACAGCCTTCTTCGGCAAATGGCATATGGGCAACGACTCAGGCAACCCGCAACCGGGATTCAACCACTGGGAAGGCTTCCGCGGACAAGGGGAATACTATAACCCGCGGATCAATACCAATGGCGAATGGATAGAATATAAGGACAGTACCTACGTCACCGACTTGCTGACGGAACATGCCATCGGCTTTATCCGAAAGCAGGAGGCGGCCAACAAACCCTTCTTCGTCTATCTCTCGCATAAGGGCGTACACGATAACTTCGCCGCCGCCCCGCGTCATAAGGGCAGTTATCAGGATAAGGAAATCGTACTCCCGCCTTCGTTCCACACGCCTGAATATGGCCTGAAAGAACTCCCGACCATCGATCCGCAGACAGGAAAGGCGGCTTCGGGAACAGCCTTTTACGGCGAAGACATGTTGCCCAACTGGGTGAAGAACCAACGCGAAAGCTGGCATGGCGTGGACTATTCGTATCATGGACGCCCCTGGGACGTGCAGGTAAGAAACTATTGCGAGACCCTTCGTGCGGTGGATGAGAGTATTGGTTCGGTACTCGACTACCTGAAAGAGGCCGGCCTGGATAAGAATACCTTAGTCATCTATATGGGCGATAATGGTTTCGCCTGGGGAGAACATGGCTTAATCGACAAACGGCAGTTTTACGAAGAATCCGTACGGGTTCCGATGCTGGCCTATGGCCCCGGCCTGTTTGAAGGAGGACGGGTGATAGAGAACCTGGTACAGAATGTGGATATTGCCCCGACCATCCTGGATTATCTCGGAGTGGAGAAAGCCCCGCAGATGGTGGGCTATTCCTTCCTCCCCCTGCTCAAAGGAGAAGAGGTGGCATGGCGCGACCGTATTTTCTACGAATACTATTGGGAACATGAGTTCCCACAAACGCCCACCATGCACGGCGTACGTACCGACCGCTACAAATACATCCGCTATCATGGCATCTGGGATACGAACGAGTTCTACGATCTGCAGGACGACCCGGCAGAGACGAAAAACCTGATCGCCGCCCCCGAACACCAGGAGCGGATCAAGCAACTGAATCACGACCTCTACGACTGGCTCGAAGAAACCGGGGGCCTGAGTATTCCCCTCAAACGTACCGAACGCCCACATATGGACCACCGTAACCGGGGATATTATTAATGTATCGTATGGGAAACAGAATCATTCATCTGATAACAGGAGGCGCCTTGCTTGGCTCGTTCGGGCTTCGTGCGGAGACGCCTCCCAATATTGTACTGTTTTTTATCGACGATATGGGCTATGGCGACCTGAGCCTTACCGGCGCATCCGGATACGGGACGCCCCATATCGACCGCCTGGCGAAGGAAGGGATGTTCTTCTCGCAGTTTTATGCCGCCCAGCCGATCAGCAGCGCCTCACGCGCCGGCCTGATGACGGGATGCTATCCCAACCGTATCGGTTTCAGAGGAGCGCTCTCGCCCCGGTCGGCTACCGGCATCCATCCGGAGGAAGAAACCATCGCCGAGGTGCTGAAAAAGAAAGGATACCGCTGTGGAATCGTGGGCAAATGGCATCTGGGCGACCGCCATCCGTTCCTCCCGCTCCAGAACGGATTCGACGATTACTTAGGCTTGCCTTATTCCAACGATATGTGGCCCGTGGACTATGCAGGAAACAGGGCAACCCCCGAATCGAACCTGCCCAACAAACTCCGACATCCACCTCTCCCGCTCATCGACGGCAACGAGAAGGTAAGAGAACTCTGGACCTTAGACGATCAGGCCGGACTGACAGCCTTATATACGGAAAGAGCCATCCGGTTTATCGAACAGAACCGGCAAACACCCTTCTTCCTCTATATAGCCCACTCCATGCCTCATGTCCCGCTGGCCGCATCCGGCAGGTTCAAAGGGAAAAGCGAACAAGGACTCTATGGAGATGTGATGATGGAAATAGACTGGAGCGTACAAGAAGTGATGAATGCCCTGAAAGAGCAGGGATTGGAAGAGAATACGCTCGTTATATTCACTTCCGACAACGGCCCCTGGGCGAACTTCGGGAATCACGCCGGCAGCAGCGGAGGACTCCGCGAAGCCAAAGCGACGACCTTCGAGGGAGGGCAGCGCGTGCCCTGCATCATGAAATGGAAAGGCGTCGTCCCCGAAGGCAGGGTATGCAATCAGTTAGCCTCCACCATCGACATCCTGCCTACGCTGGCTGCTATCACGGGAGCAGACCTGCCGGAGAAAAAGATCGATGGCGTGAATATACTGCCGCTGCTCAAGGGAGAGAAGGAGGGAGAGGGAAAAGAAAAGGCGCCCCGCACACATTTCCTGTATTATTACGAGGAAAACGACCTGGAAGCCGTGCGCGACAACCGCTTCAAATTGGTCTTACCCCACAGGCACCGCGTTTACCGCACACCCGGGAATGACGGATACCCCGGCGAGACAGCCGAGGAGGAAACCGGCTTATCGCTCTACGACCTCAGGCGCGACCCCGGTGAACGCTACGACGTGAAAGAACTTTACCCCGAAGTAGTCGAACGCTTACTCACGGTCGTGGAAGAGGCCAGAGCAGATTTGGGGGATAAACTTGTAAACCGGAGCGGCCCCAACCGGAGGCCGGCAGGAAGATATGAATAAAACAACCTACGCACCTTTTGCCAGGCCCTTGTATGTGATGCTCAAACCTGCCGGGGCAGCCTGCAACCTGAGGTGTAAATACTGTTATTACTTAGAAAAGCGGAACCTCTACCGCGAAGAGAAGCATTTCTCCATGAGCGACGAACTACTGGAACGCTTTATCGAACAATACCTGAACGCACAGACCATGCCCGAAGTCTTGTTTACCTGGCATGGGGGTGAACCTCTGCTACGGAATATCGACTTCTACCGGAAAGCCCTGCAGTTACAGAAGAAATACGCTCAGGGAAGGAAAATAGATAATAGCATCCAGACGAACGGCACGCTCCTGAACGATGAATGGTGCCGCTTTTTCAGTGATAACAACTTCCTGGTAGGTATTTCCGTCGATGGCAACCAGCCTTTGCACGACCGGTATCGCCTGATGCACGGCGGAAAACCCTCCTTCCATCAGGTGATGAAGGGCATCGCGCTGCTGAAGAAGCACCGGGTGGAGTTCAATGTGATGGGCGTAGTCAACGACCATAACGTAAACTTCCCGCTTGAATTCTACCATTTCTTTAAACAGATCGAAGCGCATTTCATCCAGTTCGCGCCCATTGTAGAAACCATAGACGGAGCACCGGCCCCCTGGAATGTGCCGGCCTCGCGCTGGGGCGATTTCCTGATCACAATCTTCAACGAATGGGTCAGGCACGACGTAGGGACTTATTTTATCCAATACTTCGACGCTACGCTGGCCAACTGGATGCACGTCCAGCCGGGCGTCTGTATCTTGGCGCGAACCTGCGGACATGCCGGGGTTATGGAGTTTAACGGCGATGTATATTCGTGCGACCATTACGTCTTCCCGGAATACAAATTAGGGAATATCCATACAAAGACCCTTCCGGAAATGATGTACTCGGAGAGACAGCTCCGGTTCGGAGCCGCTAAGTACGACGCCCTCCCCTCCCAATGCCTCGAATGTGAATACCTCTTTGCCTGTCACGGCGAATGTCCTAAAAACAGAATCCTCTCGACGGCGACAGGAGAGCCCGGCCTGAATTACCTATGCGAAGGCTATTATAAATTCTTCCGGCACGTAGCTCCTTATATGGATTTTATGAAAAAAGAACTGCTGGCGCAGCGTCCGCCGGCCAATGTAATGCTTCTCCCCTGATGCGCCGTTATTCTTCTATCCCCGCGGGGCCCCGGCCGGAAAGGCAGACATCCACAAAGAGAGGCAGATGGTCGGAAGCCACCCGTTCGTCAACGACTTCTTGTCGCAATACGATATAGGTATGCTTGTTTTTATAGCCGTAAATATAATCGATGCAGCAATCCGGACTGACCGACGGTGAAGTATAGACCCCGGGGTCGCTCAGTATATCGAATATCTCCTGCAGAGCCACCTGAGGAGGTGAACCGGGGATTGAGTTCATGTCGCCGGCAAGGAATAAGGGTTTGGTTTCTTCTTTTATTGCTTCCCTAATGAGTGCGACAGAGGCCAGTTGGTCGTCTGCCGTC
Organism: Tannerellaceae bacterium; assembly: GCA_031269535.1. GTDB lineage: Bacteria > Bacteroidota > Bacteroidia > Bacteroidales > Tannerellaceae > DFXE01. Next base: position 30,602 of record JAISZA010000039.1, on the reverse strand, counting down.
AATGAAAAATGCGTACAGGCGAACACATAGTCTTCAAATTCGGCGATAAGTAACACCCGTTTTTCTTCCCGTCCGGGCAGGGGTATTGTCCGGATGCCTATCGGTTTTTCTTTTGAGAGGATGCCTATTCCGTATTTTCCTCCCTGATAGTCGATGGCAGGTGCATAGGTGGGATACAGGCCTGTTCTGTCGGATAGTTCTTTTAATGTATAGGCGCCTTCGCTGCGCAGGGTCGCGCTATCGGCTTCCTGTATGGCGACAATATCCGGGCCAGCCTCGTTGACGACGCCGGCTATCCGCCCGTAATCTCTCACCCGATCCATCCCGACAAAATTATGCACATTATAACTCATGATTCGTATCGTATCTGCTTCTTCAGGCTGTGTTGCATGTGCTGAAAGCGATAATAAACAGGCCGCTAAAAGGAATATCGGATATAAAAATTTCTGTTTCATACGATGTTTGTGTTTTTTGTCTGTAAAGGTATATAATCTCCGTAAAACATACAAAGGAAGTATGGAAAACGGGCGCATCGTCATTGCGAACTCGGAGGGTGAAGCAATCCAGACTGGGCACACCCTGGATTGCTTCGTACCTCGCAATGACGATAGAAATCCATTGAATCTGCGACAATTTGAATTGTACCCGGAAAAAGTCTGCCGACATTTTCCGGCAGCTAATTTCCCGGGGGGGAAGTCTGCCGACACTTTCCGGCAGCTAATTTCCCGGGGGGGAAGTTTGCCGACACTTTCCGGCAGCTAATTTCCCGGGGGGGAAGTCTGCCGACACTTTCCGGCAGCTAAATTCCCCGGGGGGGAAAGTCTGCCGACATTTTCCGGCAGCTAATTTCCCGGGGGGAAAGTCTGCCGACATTTTCCGGCAGCTAATTTCCCGGGGGGGAAAGTCTGCCGACATTTTCCGGCAGCTAATTTCCCGGGGGAAAAGTCTGCCGCATTTTCCGGCAGGAAAGTCCTTGAAATACATTCTCGTCACTGAAATACTTTCGCTAAATCCCATTTTTCTTTCCACCCGATAGCAATCGAATCGCCCTTGAATGCAACAGGTAGCCAGATATACCTCGAATCGATCAGGTCGGTCTTATTCCATTTGTCAAACAGAGCGATGTAGGCATCTTTTTGATGAGCTACCGGCAGGACAAATGTGCTTTGTCCGTAAAACGTTACCCCGGCGTCTTTACCCCGGCAGGGATTTCCCATGACCGTCCATGCACCCAGCATGGAGTCGGCCATGGCATATTCGGCCTGATTCGGATCCCAACCCGTACAGCCTGACGACAGCAGGTAGTATTTGTTCTTGCGTTTGAATACGGCCGGGGCTTCGCGGGATTGGTCAACGAAATTGCGTGTGAATATCCCTGATGGCTGCAAGTAATCATCCGTCAGCAGACTGATATAAAGCGTCTGGTTATTTTCGGATGAATAAATATGGTACGCTCTGCCGTCGTCATCTTTGAAAAGCGTCATGTCGCGGCTCATTTGTCCGTTGGGGCGCATGGAACCCAGGTATTGAAAATCGCCTGTCGGAGAATCGCAGACGGCCACTCCGGCGGCAGCCTTGGCGTAATCGTGGCTGTCCACATGAAGCCACATGACGAACGTTCCGGTCGAGGCGTTGTAAATGACTTTCGGACGTTCCAGCACATGGGAATAATGTAGTTCGGAAGTCGTATCGTTTTGTTCGGCTTTCAGCACAAGCCCTTCGAATGTCCAGTTCACCAGGTCGCCGGACGAATAACAGGAGACGCCGCCCGCTTCCGTACGATAACATTCCCAGGAGGGCACCTTTGGATTCCAATAGGTTGAGTCGCCTTTATATTCTCCATACCAGTAATATGTCCCTTCGTGATACAGGATTCCACCGCCGTGGGCGTTGATGTGGTTGCCGTTGGTATCGAGCCATTGTGTTCCCGGAATAATCAGGCTGTTTGTTGTCGCATCTTGCTTTTTTTGTCCTCCGCAAGCGGTGAAAATCAGGCAGAGAGACAGGTAAAATATACTATTCTTTTTCATACTTATAATTTAAAAGGGGTTGTTTTGAGGTAAATATTGAAATCTCTGATCCTGCCGGGTTTGTCGGCTTCCTGGCGGGGGAGGTATCCGAAACCGCTGATTGCCTGGGTTTCGCCCAGGTCGATGACGATCTGATGCGGGAATGGGTCTTTGCTGAGGGAGTAGGACGTATGCCAGATAGTTGATTCCTGCAGGTCGAAGACGTTGGATGCGATGTGGTTGGCGGCATCGGCTTCTTCGCTGTCGGCGTAAACGATCTTCCAGTGCTGGCGGGAGAGGGGTTTTCCGTCGGCGCCAAGGAGTTCGATTTCGGCTATGGAAGCAAAATCATCGTTCCCGTGTGCGTTCAAGGCTTCGAGGCAGAAAAAACGGCTGTCATGCGTCTGGCCGAAAGGGATTGTCTGCCAGCCGTTGCCCGGTTTGAAGCGCCCTGAACAGACCGGTTTTTCGTCCGACAAATCCAACGTTTCGTCCTGTTTGCGGAATTTATAGGCTCCGTTTCCGCGCAGGACGTCCAGAATCGGTTGGCGCAATCCGCTGATTACGGGATTTTCCGTCCCTGCCATATCCAGCACGATGATTTCGTTCTCGCCTTTTTTCAGCCAGCAGCCGGGCAGGTAGAGTGTTTGTTGAGGCCCGATTTCCCAGAAGCGGCCGATGTTGTGACCATTGACATAAACCATGCCCTTCTTCCAGCTGCTCATATCCAGAAACGTGTCGCCGGTTTTATCCAGATGGAAGACGGTGCGGTAATAGGCGGGGCAGGCCGGTGCACCGGTGGTGATCGTACGATACGCTTTGTCCCGGGCGAAAGCATAATCCACCGGGAAACGATACAGTTTCCAGTCTTTCAGTTCGGTGGTATCCTGTGTGCCGATGATTTCCACCTTTTCCGTAATGCCTTTGTAATCGAGCACGCCTGCGCCGAAGTTTCGCCGTCCCATGGCTTCGACCAGGATATCCAGCACGGCGCCTTCGTTCACCGGCGGGAGGGGCAGAGCGCTTTCGCCTTTCAGGCGGCTGAGGGTTCCAATCTTTTCGCCGTCGATAAAGACCTGCGCCCAGTCGTGCGCCTCGGTTACTTTGAGCACCTGCTGTCCGGCAGACTGCTTCCATACGGTGCGGTAAAGCACGCTTCCCCATCCCTGATTGAAGAACTCCATGGACTGGATGTTTTCGCTCGTCAGCGGTTCGGGTAGATTGTCAGACAGCGGCGCGATCTCGTCAAACGTAATGGCCGGGATGTGTATCGTCGGGATGGAATCGGGAATATCCGGCAAGCGTTCTCCTTCGGGCAGATATGTTTGCAGCAGTTCGCGCACCTTGAAATACTTCGGCGTCGTGCGTCCCGATTCGCTGATGGGGGCATCGTAGTCGTACGAGGTACAGTCGGGGACATAGCCGGGGAAGTTGGCGCCCGCCCAATGACCGAAGCTTGTCCCTCCGTGCGTCATGTACAGGCTGAACGAAATCTGTTTGTCTAACATCTGCTTCATTCCCGCCACCAATTCGTCGGCGCTACGGGTTTCGTGTTTGGCCCCCCAATGGTCGAACCATCCCGACCAGTATTCACTGCACATCAGAGGTGTTTCGGGACGAAGTTCCTGCAGACGCCTGAATTGTTCGTCAACAGGAGCGCCTACGCCGAAATTGATAGTCCATAGCAAATCGTCGAGCGCATTCTCCTCGAAATTGGAACTCCAGTCGCATTGAAACAAGGGTGTTTTATCGAATCCCGAGGCTTTGACAATATCGCGAACTGCGGCGATGTAAGGTTTATCGCTTCCGTAGGCGCCATACTCGTTTTCGACCTGTACCATCAGGATATTCCCGCCGTTGGCTAATTGTAAACCGCTGAGTTGTTTGCCTATTTCCGCCATAAACAGACGTACACGCTCCATGAAATAAGGGTCTTGCGTGCGTAAGGCAATGTCTTTCTTTTTGAGCAGCCACCAGGGCAATCCGCCCATTTCCCATTCGGCGCAGACGTAAGGCCCCGGGCGCAGGATGAGATACATCCCGTGTTTCTGCGCCAGGCGGCAGAAAGCAGCTACGTCGTTATTGCCGGTAAAGTCGAACTCACCCTCTTCCGGCTCGTGCTTATTCCAGAACACATACAGGCAGATGGTGTTCATGCCTAAGGCCTTGCACATTCTGATACGATGTTCCCAATATTCTTTCGGGATGCGGGGATAATGTATCTCGGCGGCTTTGATGACAAAAGGTTCGCCATTCAGCAAGAATGTCCCGTTTCCGGCTTCGAATGTTTCCCTATGCGAGGTGCAGGAACCCGAAGCAAATGTTAATAAGGACAGAATAAGGATTGTTGAAATTAAAATTATGTGTTTCATTGATAGGATGATATTTTTTATTTTACTTTTTAGAATTTAATTTACGTATCACTTTTGCCGGATTCCCGACTGCCAAAGAATCGTCCGGGATGTCGCGGGTAACGACAGCACCGGCGCCAATGACGCACCGATTTCCGATGGTAACTCCCGGACAAATCGTAGCATGTCCGCCAATCCAGCAATGTTCGCCTATCGTTACGGGAAGGCAGTTTTCATGCATTTCTCTCTCCGTCGCCTCGAGCGGATGCTGTGCGGTATAGATATGTACGCCCGGCGCTATCAGCGTTTTCCTGCCAATAGTCACCTTCGCTCCGTCCAAAATGACGGCGCCGAAATTGACGAATACTCCTTCGGCGGCATAAATCCCGTCACCGTAATCGCAGTAAAAAGGAGGCTCTACAAAAAAGTCAGGCGCCGAATTTGGAAATAATGAGCGGGTTATCTCCGGCATTTTTTCCGTATAATATTCCGTAACGTTTAGCCGGTGTAATTTCTTTTTTACTTCGGCCCGATAAGCATACATCTCAGGGGTGTGGGCATTGTAAGTTAACCCTGTTCTCATCCTGTGCAATTCTTCCTGAAAAGATCTCATTGTATTTATAATTTAGATACCTTCTATTTTGCCGTTATCTTTCACACCAAGAAAAAGATTTGCGCCTTTCCGGTTGAGAAAGGCGCAAATTGTTTCATACACATTGCGCGGTAAACTTGTAACAGCAGTTTTAACCTCCATATATAAGCCCTCTCCCTGGGCTATCTTTGCTTTTAGTTCTTCTTTTGTCAACATTTTATTCCCAATTAAAATGCAAAAATACGATTATTAGTCAATAACTTCACCTGTTTTTTATTCGGATAATAGTAAACGAATAAGCCGGCAACCCGGTTTTTAACTCTTTTGAAAATGCAATGGCCGAAACCGCCGGACGAGCGTTTTTATCATCGGGATTGCCTTGCAGCACGGTCTTTACGGCTTCGGAGCCCGACAGTGTAAAACCACTCAGGTCGATATCGGACTGCACTTCCACCGGCAACAGATTGACCAACTTGATGATTAAATCCCCGCTTTTCGTATCGCGAACCAGCGAACAGGCAATGCGTTTCCGTACGTCGTCTCTCCTGACAGAAATGTCGGTTGAGGCGGGAAGATACTCATCGCCCGAATTACGTCCGCACAACTGCTGTACGTAATAGCCCACCGTCGGCTTTACTTCTGTATTGTTGAAGTAGATCAGGTTGGGATTCCATTGCGTACGGCCTTCCTTTGCCAGCAGCGGGGCGTAGGAAGTCATGCGCACCACGTCGCCGTTGCGTTCCAGGTTGATGATGTGCAGGGCTTCGGCAAGCGCCGTCTCGATGTTGCTGGGACGTCCGGGCAGATGGGCAGCATATTCTCCGAGATAAACTTTCGACTTCGAGCGGTCGTAACAATCGTAATACTCCTGGTTGTGAATAAACCAGCCGGGAGGTTGGTAGTAATGTTCATCAACCATCGGGACACCGAGATTCGTAGCGATTTGCCAACCTTCTTTGTAATCTGTCCCTTCGGAGAAAGGTCCGACGGTTCCGATAACTGTTATTTCGGGATGTCTGGCTTTCACGGCATTGTATATCATCGTAAAACGCTCCTCAAAAACATCGCTGATCAGGTCTTCGTTACCGACGCCGAGGTATTTCAGGTTGAAAGGCGCGGGATGGCCGGCTTCGGCGCGGACTTTTCCCCAGCGGGTTTTCGCGTCGCCGTTTGCCCATTCGATCAGGTCGAGGATTTCCTGAATGTATTCGTCCATTTCGTCCATCGGGATACCGCCCTGCTGACCTCCGAGCGGATGTCCGTGGTGCGCCGAATTCTGACAGGGAACGCCCGCCGGGACAACCGGCAACGGCTCGGCGCCCATGTCTTCGCAAAACAGGAAATACTCGTAATAGCCCAGTCCGGCGGTCTGGTGATAGCCCCAGAGATTGCGTTGCGGTTTGCGGGTCTCGGGCGGGCCGACAGTATTTTTCCAGCGATACATATTTTCCAGACCGTCGCCATGCGCTACGCAGCCGCCGGGGAAACGGACAAAGCGCGGGTGAATGTCGGCTATCGCCTGCGCCAGATCGGCCCGCAAGCCGTTCTTACGTCCTTTGAAGGTGTTTTGCGGGAAAAGGGAAACGATATCAATCAAGAATTGGGGTGCGTTCGGACTTTGCTGATTGAGAATGGATAATCTTGCGTTTGGAATGGTTTTATTTGCTGTTAAAACCGCTTTGTACTGTTTCCAATTCTTTGAGTTTATCTTTATGGAAAGCGCATTGCTGACTGTATTTCCATTGCCGTCGATCAGTGTTACCATACTCTTCCCCGGACTTTCGGATTGGGCAAACAGCGAAAAGTCGTATGCTTCGCCTGCCTTGATGGCAATTCCATCGTAGCCTTCATTTATAATGGTTTGTCCGTTTTGCAGCACGGCGTAATATTGATTGTTCGGGTGCAGAGGATTTTTGTTTTCAATTTTCAATCCACCGTTTTCGGTTTTCCAGGCAGTGCCGGCATTCCATTCCCTGTGGTCGGCGGACGAATACTCAAAATCGCGGTTCTGAATGAGTTCGGCATACAATCCTCCGTCGGCGGCATAGTTGATGTCTTCAAAAAATATCCCGATGAGCAGGTCGCTTATTTCTTTTCCGGCAGACGGGTTGGGGGTTATCGAAACCTCGATCGGCTGCAGTCCGGCGAAACGGACGGCATCGTCTTTCGTGTTTTCCGCATAGCGTTTTTGCCTGTAAGCGGCCAATTGCTGCGCATTGATCAGGGCGGCCGATACGTTGCGGGGCACTTTACGGACGGTTCCGGTATATTGTTCTCCGTCAATGCAGACAGTTTGGTATTGCGGATTCTCTCCGGTAAAGGTTTGCCGCTTCGATTCCGTTGCGGAGTAATACGTTTGCCGTCCCCAATACAGTAAATCGGCGGAAGTGACGTGGGCGAAATCGCCTTTTTCGTTCAGCAGCCAGACGCAATGCCACAGTCCGTCGGAAGCGTGGTAAAGGTAGGGATTCAACATTCGTTTCTCGCTTCCCCAGCTTCCGTAATCGCATTTGACGAAAGCGTATTCTTCGCCGATGGGGCGCCAGTTCCCGCCATCGGTGCTCCAGGCGAAATGCAGGCCGTCGCGTCCGGCTTTCTTTTCGTTGGCATAAGCAAAAATGTATGTCGAATCGGGTTCGTTGGCATACGCAATTTTTTCCGTAAAGCGGAGCCTTTCGGAAGCGGCAAGCAAAAACGCTCCTACCCCGAAATCGGCGCTGGTTGCGGCGTTTACTGTGTGCTGGTCGGCGCGTTCGCCGATGGGTTGCACGTAACCTATTGTACCGTCCGGCTGCAGGGCGGTTTTTACCAAATACGTCCAGGCATTTTCCGTAACACTTTCATATTCGCTTCTTTGCAGCAAACCGTGATTGATTCCCCACAGAAAGCCGAATGTAAAAAAGGCCGTACCGCTGGTTTCGTAGCCCGGGGCATGCGCTGCGTCCAGTACGCTGCGCGTCCAATGCCCTTCCGGTTGCTGGGCGTCTTTCAATGCTTTTGCCATCGCCTGGAAGACCTGGATGTATTCCGCTCTGTGCGCGTCGGTTGGGGGTAAGTCGTCCAGTACTTTCGCCAGGGCTGCCAGGACCCAGCCGTTGCCGCGTGCCCAGAAATCCTTTAAACCCTGCCTGGTTTTATGCCCGGGATAGATATATTTTGCATCCCGGTAGAACAATCCCGCTTCGGCGTCGTACATCAAATCTTTTGCATACGAAAAGTATTCATGTAATTTCTGCAGATACAAGCCGTTTCCGGTGACTTTATACAGTTTGGTCATCACCGGCATCACCATGTACAAGCCATCCGCCCACCACCAGTAATCGCTGTTCGGTGTGGACATCTGGTATTCCATGACTTCCCGTGCACGGGCAATCTTCCGCTCGTCGGGTTGCAGATTGTACAGGTCGGTGTAGGTCTGGAAACAGGTTTGCCAGTCGCCGAAGAGTACGTGTTCATCGGTTTCGCCGTAGTTGTATTTCCATTGGGATTTATCCTCCGATGAGGCGCCTTTCCATTGGTTGTGTTCCGCCCATCGTTCGGAGTAAGCGCGGTAACGCTCGTCCCGGGTTACTTCGTAAGCAGCCATATTGCCGGTATGATAGGCGGCTGTATGCCAGAAAGCGCTTCCCGGTTCGGGGTGCGAAGCTTGCCAACGGTCGTTGACCATCCGGATAAGGCCAACAGCATCCTGCGCCTGCATCGTGGGAGCCGCGCAAAGCAAAAGAAAGAATATCATGTATTTCTTCATACGCAAAAATATCTGATTGTTTTTAATCTCACATTCATAATTTATATCTGCACAAAAAAGCGTGCAGGTTGACAATCGATTGACACGCTTATTCTCTTCGACGTCCTTTTCCGTTAAACTCCCACCACCGTAACGGTTTTTCCGTTCACCGTTTCCTTCTTCATGTAGAGTTTATCCTCCCATTGGACGGTTGTGCGGCGATCGAAAACCACCATCCAGCCTTCGCTACAACAGTGCAAAGCCATGTAACGGGCGGTCTGTTCAAGACCTTCTTTCAGATATTTGTCGCCGTAGCGTATCTTCAGTTCTATCGGATACTTTCGGTTCTCGTATATCAGGCAGAGGTCGAGGCGGCCGGAGCCGGAGGCCATATCGCGGATGATTTGCCCGCCGCCGTTCACTACCCGTTGCAGGAAAGCCATCATCACCAGATGAGGCGCCGCTTCCGGATAATCATCACATCTTTTCAGCCATACATCGCTGTTTGCATGCCAGAACTGTTGGAAATCGCGCATCAGGAAGTCCATGTCAATGCGTCCGTCTTTCAGGTAGCGAGGTAGCTGGTAGGGATATTTCGGGTTTATCAGTGCTTCCTGCATTTCGGAAGATAATTTGCGAATAATCACCTCGGCATAAATGGGATTGGCGGGTTCGATCAACGAATTAACCACGCGGATTAAACCTAAATCACGGGTATATAGAAAATCGTCCGAATCCCTTTGGATAAATTCTTCGCCCAGAATCATTGGTTCTATGATTCTGCGCACCTTGTCTTCTTTCAGACGTTCGAGCAGGCTGTCGATATGCGTCGGGCGGTTGAGAATAATGGTTTGAATGGCTTCGTTCACCAATTCCGCCGTAACGGGTTTTGCGTAGTCCGATTGCAGGATTTTCACAATCACTTCGCGGGCAATGGCGTTCACCAGCCAGGGTTGTCCCTGCGTCTGTTCCCAGACCAGTTCAATAGCATCTTCTTCAAACACCTGTCCGGTTACACCGGTATGCGGCCGGTACAGTTCGGAAATATCTTCTTTGGTGAAGTTTTTTAATGTTCACGACTCCGTAACGATATTGAACGGGCTTGCGCTACCCACCGACTGAGTTTCGGGACGAATCATTGCTTTGTAATCACGTATATTGCGCATACCGACTAAGGCTATTGAGTGAACAAAAGCCTGTTCGGGACGGCTGTTATAACCGTCGCGCAGTTGCCGGAGAAAAGTAATCAATGTACCCTCGCTCAGACAGTCCACTTCGTCGAATAAAATCACCAGCGGTTTGTCCAGCAATTTACAAAATCGTTTGAGCGAGGATTTCAAGACGCCGGTGAAATTTTCATAATCCGCATTTTGGGCAAAATCCAAACGATGTGGAATATCCGTATCATCAAGTTTATCTTTGATATTCCGTACGATTTCCGGTATGCCGGTTTCCGGTTCTGCAACGTTTTGCACACTTTCCAGCGAACACCACAGCGCATAGTACCGTCTGCCTGCATTAAGTCTGTTTGCCAGGTCTTTCAGGTAAGTTGTTTTCCCACTCTGCCGCGCGGCATGAATCACAAAATATTGCTTCCTGTCTATCAACTCCTCCACGCCCTGCAGGCGGGTAGCGGCGTCTATCATGTAATGATCCAAACTGTTACATGGTCCGGCTATATTAAAGTATTTCATCATTGAAAAATATTTACTGTCCGGTAAAGATACTGTTTTTTTGTGTGTGTAAATCAATATTTGAAACGAAGTCCGGGAAAGACTGCCCTTACTGACAGGCAATCCTTCCCTTTTCTTCGTCACACTTGATAACCAGAAACAATTCCATTCGTAAAAATTGGATTGACATCATACTATATAAATCAATCCACTTCGTATCCAGGATTTTGCCGCAAGTCGGCATCCTTGTTCAGACGGATTTCGGTCAGCGGGATGGGCAGCAGGGCGTTGTAGTCCTGAAAGCCCGTTATTATCTTTTCCGAAGGCGATGCGTCGCCGTTCAGGGCGATGCGGTCTTTGAGTTTGCCGGTACGGGCAAGCGTCATGCGCCGGTTCTCTTCGCCTATCAGTTCGCGGGCGCGTTCGTCGAGGATAAAATCAATCGTGATGTCTCCTGCGCCGACACTACCCAGCGAGGCGTTGCCGCTTGCTGCGCGGGCGTCTTTGAAGGCGCGGTTGCGGAGTATGTTGATGTCGGCGGCAGCGCCCTGCAGGTTGTTTTGCCTGAAACGGGCTTCGGCGCGCAGCAGATAGGTTTCGCTCAGACGCATCACAGACCAGTCTTTTACAATCGCATACCCGAAGTCGTCGGTCGGATCGTAGCCGCCCCATTTGGTAGGATAAGGATACCATACTTCGAGGCTGTCGGCCTCGTATGGGATGGCGAGGTCGCCGGTCTTTACGGTAACAACCCGTACGGCCGCCTCAGCATCTTTGGCTACGCGGAAGCCTTTGGCGTCGATGCCTATCTCGGCACTGAAATCGGGACGGTTGTAGTGCGTATAGCGGCGGATGTTATAGTTGCTGTTGCGGATGTCGCCCTGCAAGCCGTTCCACACGGTGTATTTCATGAAGTTGCTCAGGCGCAGGCGTCCGTTGCCCCGGCCTCCCAGCGAATCGGCATTCACCATGCCGTCCCATTTATGATAGGCGGGTTGCCATACGCGGCGGTGCTGTGGGTTGTCTATCGTACCGCCCGTTACATCGCGGTTGTATTCCATTTCGAATGTCCAGATAGCTTCCGTATTTCCCTGCGAGCGGCGCTGGTTGCCGAAGCGGAACATGTCGCGATAGTAATCGCCGCCTTCACCGAGGTATTTGCCGTAACGGGCTTCCACGAGGGCGTATTTACCGCTACCGATGATGTCGGTTGCAGCTTGTTCGGCTTTCGCATAATAGCTGTTGTCCCTCATTCCGATGCGCAGGTAGGCTTCGGCGGCCAGTTGCCGCGCCATATCTTTGTTGATACGGCTTTCGTTGGCAGCGGCGCCCACTTCGGGCAGGTTGTCAATGGCATAGGTGAGGTCTTCCTCGATCAGGGCGTCCACTTCGGCTACCGGCTGGCGGGTCAGGTCGGTACGCGGCACGGTGATGGCTTCCTCGATCAGCGGTACGTCGCCCCAGAGCGTTACCAGGGTATTGTAGGCGTATGCACGAAAGAATTTAGCCTCGGCTACAGCCGGTTTGTTGTTGTCTTCTCCCAGGGCAGATATGATGATGTTGGCGTGGTTCACAAAGTCATAGCATTTGCGCCAGAGGTATTGTGCGCCGGCATTCTCGGCATTGAGGTTGGCGTATTGATAGAACGGGTTTTCCACGCCCTGCGTTGCTCCGGCGGAGGTGATATCGGTACCGATCTGCCAGCAGGAGAGAAATCCCTGCTGACCGCTCCATCCCCAAAGTTCGGCGTATGTGCGGTGAAGCCCTATCACCTGCGCCTCGATGGTGCTGGGATCAGTGTGTCCTGCGCTGTAATACGAATAGGGGTCTTCGTCCAGGTAGCTATCCTTGCAGGAAAGCGCGGCTATCGACAGGATGGCGGCAGCCATCAGCGGCATGTATTTTGTCTGTTTCATGATCTTCTGTTTTTACAAGGTGATGTTTATTCCGAAAATAAAGCTCCGGGTAACGGGGTAATTAATATTCCAGTTTTCCGATCCGCGTGTGATGTCGCGGGCTTCGGGATCCCAGCCAAGCCAGCCGGTAAAGGTGTAGAGGTTGCGCCCGCTAAGGTAAAACTGCAACCCGCTGATGCCTATTTTGCTTATCGCAACGGCAGGCAGCGTGTACGAGAGGGTGATATCTTTGATACGGGTAAAGCTCGCATCCGAGGGGAATCCGTAGCCATGACTGTTGGAGTGGTTGCCCAGCGAGCGCCATTCGTTGCTTCTGTTTTCGGGTGTCCAGTAGCCTATTTCAGCAGGGCCGTTGCGTCGTCCGAGTTCGTCGGATGCTGTGCCTATCTGGGCATTGTTACGCATGGCGCCCTGTACGGTGTTGATAAATATGCTCAGCGAGAAATCTCTGTACGCGAATGTATTGGTCAGCCCTCCGGTCCATTTCGGAATCGTTTGCCCCAGGATACTGCGGTCGTTGTCGTCAATCTTACCGTCCGGCACACCCTCGGGGCCACTGAGGTCGGCCAGTTTCAGGTCGCCGGCCAGCGCCGTATCGTCCCAGCCTTTGTGCAGTCCGGCGGCGATCTCGTCTTCCTGCCAGATGCCCACCTTGGTGTAATCGTAGATGACACCGATGGGATGACCGATGAACCAGCGGTTCCCCAGGTCGTCAAGCCCGTCGCCGTAGAGTTCGGTAATCTCGTTTGTATTGTGCGAGAAAACGAGGGAAGTGCCCCAGGTGAAGTCTTTTGTTACGATGTTCTTGGAATTGACGGTCAGTTCGACTCCTTTATTGGCCGTTTCACCGATGTTCGACCACACGTTTTCATAACCGGTTGCCCAGGGCAAATTGCGTTTGAGCAGCAATCCGGAAGTGTTGGAGCGGTAAACGTCGAGCGTACCGTTAAGGCGGTTGTTCCACAAGCCAAAGTCAATACCGGTATTGAAGCTGGTCGTTGTCTCCCATGTCAGGTCGTTATTACCCATCGAGGTTTGCGACTTGAGGGAGGTCTTCGACTGGCCGCCCATTGCCAGGGTGTTCGAGTCCATTTTGGTAAGGCTCTGATAAACGCCGATGGCTTCGTTGCCCGATTTACCGTACGAGACGCGCAGCTTCAGGTTGTTCAATACGTCGGTAGCGGGCTGCATGAAGGCTTCGCGGGCGATGTTCCAGCCGGCAGCTACCGAGGGGAAGACGCCGTATTTGTTGTTGGCGCCGAATACCGACGAACCGTCGCGACGCACGGTAAAGGTGAAGAGGTAACGGCTGTCGAAGGAATAATTCACGCGCCCCATTTGCGAAAGCATCCGGTAAAGGTCGGCATAAGACGAGACCACGTGCGTGGCGGCGGCACCCAACTTACCCCAGCCGAGGTCGTCGTTAGGGAAGATGCTGCCTTCGCTGACGGCTTCCTGGTAATATTTGCTCTTGGCGGCATAGAGGCCGGTCAGGTCGAGATGATGCAGGCCGAAATCGCGGGCATAGGAAAGGATGTGCTCGATTGTATAGGTCTGCGATTCGCGATTGAGCAGCTTGCCCCAGCCGGTTTCGTTGTAAACCGTTTTACCCTCGTACTCATTGGTACGGTAGGGGACGTAGGTATAGCCCACGTTCAGCTTGTATTTCAATCCGTCTAAGGGCTTCCATATCTGGCCGAAAGCCAGGTCGGCATAACCGTTTATACTGACGTTGAACTGCCGGCGTTCGGGAGTCAGCGTCGTGGGGAGCAAAGGATTCGCCCAGAGTGTTTCGGAATACATGGGGTAGCGTGTGAGCGAACCGTCTTCCTCATACATTTTGGCATATGGACTCATGGCGGCGGCGTTGAGCAGGTTGGCTCGCCCGCCGTCGCGATTGTGCGCCGAGGTAAACGAGTTGACACCCACGGTCAGATACTTCGTGGCATTTATATCCAGATTGGTACGGATGGAGTAGCGTTTATAGTCGTATCCCTTCACCACGCCTTTCTGATTCATAAAATCGCCCGATATGTAGTATCTCGCATACTCCGAACCGCCCGAAATGCTTATGTTGTGGTCTTGAATGACTCCCGTCTGTGTGACGGCGTCGATCCAATCGACCGTATTCCCGGCCGCGTAGTTGGCAGCTTCGTTCTGATAGCGGATGGGGCCGCCGTCGTAGAGGCTGGACTGCTGTATGCGTGCGTATTCGGCATAGCGTTCGAGGATTTGTTCGGGCGATCCGGGTTCGAGGATGTGGGCGATTCCTTCCACGCCGGCATAGCCACTGTAGCGGATGACCGGTTTACCCGTCGTCCCGCGTTTGGTGGTGATCAGAATGACGCCATTGGCTCCGTTTGTCCCGTAGATGGCTACGGCGGAGGCATCCTTCAGAATTTCCATCGACTCAATATCGTTGGGATTGATGTCGTTGAGCGAACCGTCGGTTTTGCTCAGCGGCACGCCATCGACTACAATATAGGGTTCCGACGAGGCATTGATGGAGTTGCGTCCGCGGATCGAGGCGGTTGGCGCATCACCGGGAACAGACGACGCCTGCGTGATGTTCACCCCCGCCGCCACGCCCTGTATGGCCTGTAAGACATTCGCTACGGGGAGCTTCGAGAAGCGATCCTTCGGGACGGAAGTTACGGAGCCGGTCACGTCCGATTTCTTCTGCGTTCCATAGCCGACAACCACTACCTCTTCCAGCGCCCGGACGTCTTCGGCAAGCGAGATATTCAGTACGCTTTGCCCGTTCACCGGCACTTCCCGGGTTACATACCCGATGTAGCTTACCACCAATACGGCATCCGGAGGCACATTGGGTAACGAGAACTTCCCGTCGGTATCGGTTATAGTCCCCGTCGCAATCGTGCTTTTGACAACAATACTTACCCCGATCAGCGGTTCACCGTTGTTATCGGTAACCGTACCGGATACCCTCACATTATTCTGCGCATATCCAAGGGCAGAATACATACATAAACATAGCAGCAGAATAGTAAAACGCCACTGTAATAAATTTAAGTTAACTTTTCTCATGATATATACGATATTAAAAGTTTCCGGCAAAAGTAGGACGTGCGGCGCTTCCGGTATGGACAATGCGTCCCATTTGTTGGATATTTGGTTGCATCCTGCCGGATATTCCGCGACAGCGTTTGAATGAAAGAGAAATGGTTCCATCCTGCGTGCAGGACGGTTACTGCTCCCGTCCGGTTTATTCCCGGACGGGAGCAAATTTATCCCGGACGGGAGCGAATTTTTTTCGGACGGGAGCAGGAGGACGACACATTGGAATCTCTTGGTTGATCTATTTCTATGGAATATCAATTGGGGTGAAGATGCCGACAAATCCGCCTCCTTTTGCCATTTTAATGGTCAAACGCTCCCCACTTTTTATGCTTTTCTTCTTCTTTTGCAACTGAGTGGGTATTTCATTTGCTTTTTTACCATCTTCCCAATACTCCAATTCATACTTACCTTCCGGAAGGAAAGAAACATCGATCGTGATCGTACGTTGCTGGCTGTTGTTCATCACGCCTATGTACCATTGGTTGCCGGAGCGTTTCGCCAACGCGATATACGCTCCGGGATATCCCTGCAGGAAGCGGATGTCGTCCCAGGTGACAGGCACGACTTTCAGGAAATCGGCGCCCGGTTCTCCAAGGATATGCCTGGGATGGTCGCAAACGACAGTCAATGGGCTATCGTAGATCACAAACTTTGACAGTTCCGCGCAACGGGTGTTTGCCACCAGTGTTGGGCACTGCTGTTTGAAATCTTCAGGCGCCACGTTCAGGAAACCTCCCGGCGTATAGTCCATCTGCCCGGCAAGCATACGCGTGAAAGCAAGCGTCACGTTGTGTTCGGGCCAGACCCGGTCGGAAAATTTAGCATATTCTTCACCCAACACTCCTTCACGGGTGATCATATTGGGATAGGTACGATCTATACCGTCCGGCTTATAAGCACCATGAAAGTCGACCATCAGCTTATGCTCTGCTGCTTTTTTGATGATCCTGCGATACCAGTTCACCATCTCCTGATCGTCACGATCCATAAAGTCGATCTTGATACCGGCCACACCCCATTTTTCATAAAGGGCAAAAGCCTCTTTGTATGCATCATTCTTGTTCACATCCGTGTTGTACAACCACAACCAGCAACGTACGTTTTTCGAACGTGCATACGCCATAATCTCCGCCATATTCAGTTGCGGAGCCGGTTGGGTGATGTCGGCTTCAGGACGGTTGAACGGTCCGTACCATTGCCAGTCGATCAACATATAGGGCCATCCCTGCACGGCTGCGAAGTCGATATATTCTTTAATTACATCCATTTCCATCTTTACTTCTCCGCTCCACCAGTGATCCCAGGCACATAAGCCGGGTTTGATCCAGGAAGGCTCTTCGATTGCACAGGGAGGATTCAGCCCATGGATAATCTCCGATTCGATGAATTTGCCCGGATGCTCTCCAATCATAATGACCCGCCAGGGAGTTCGGATGTCTTCTGAAAAGCGTGCTTTCACTCCCTCTTCCTTCTCTCCCGGAAGCGGTGAGAGTTTGGTAGTGAGCATCTTCTGCCCCTTTGCATCTACGTCGGTTGCTCCCATGTAGAAACCGGGATAGTTGTCGATGTGGGCTTCCGTCACCGCCAGATAGTTTTCCTTGTCCACTTCGATCAGGAAAGGTATGCCGGCAACCGTGGAAGAAGTCACTTCAGTTACCTGCTTCATTACAAACTCTGTCTCCTGCGAGGAAGTGTAATGGGGTTTATATTCCGCCACCCAAGCGATGGAAGTGTCCGGCACGGAGAAACCTGTCAACTCTCGGGTGATTTGGCGGTCTCCTGTCTTACGGGCGCCAAACAGTTGGTAACGGAAAGCGACCCCATTGTCGTACACACGGACGTAGAGATTCATTTTCCGTAGGTCGCTGGTGGTCTCCCTGAGTCTTAACATGGCTTCATTCCAATGGAGGCTGATCTTTGCATGTTTGTTCTGTACGACCGGTATCCAGGATTCGTTTTGCGCGGAGACTCTCGCTTCATTCAGAAGGGATAAGTTCCGTCCCATTGGTTCTTCGTCTTTCAATTCAAAACCCATCGGAGAGTTATGAATTAAGGACTTACCATTATAAGCGACGGAGTAGGATAGTTCATTCCCGTAATGAACTTCCATCCGAATCTTGCCATCAGGAGAAGAAACGATAACGTTTTGCGCTCCGGCAAAGACAGCCGGAAGCAGCAAAAACGATATAATATAATTCTTCATAAGAATGTTATTGTTTGAATTTATACAAACCGGAGGCATGAGGCGGAAGTTTCCGGGCAAAAGCATTCGCGACAGTTTCCAGACTCTCTCCCGTCCACATATCCATCACTTCACAATCACCATTCAGGCCCAAGTCTTTCAGGTTCACTTCCATATCCACCTCGTTCCCGTCGGCGATATTGAATAGCGCCAGATACACTTCGTGCGTATGCGAGTTGCGTGAGGTGATAGCCACTTTTTGTTCATCCTGAAACAGTTGCCTCACGTTGGTCCCTTCCCGGTGCATGCGGAGCACTTCCTTATTGGTCAGCAATGAAAGGGTAAACTTATCATTGCTTGGCAGGTCGCCTCCGAACATGAGGGGTGAACGGAAGATAGTGAACAGGGTCATCAACGCATACTGTTCGTCCTTACTCAGCCGGCACAGCCGATCCGGCCCTCTTTCGCCGCGGATAGAGATACGTCCCAGCGGGATCATATCACAATCCGGCCAGGTTCCGGGAGCGATATACGGATACCACTTTGGGGCGACGTTGAGCAGGTGTTTCACATCCCTCCACAAATCCCATACATCGTCCACCATGCGCCACATATTCGCATGCTGTATCACATGCCGGGCTTCTTCCACCGGTGTTTCTCCCGGTGAAAGGCTTAATACGATCGGGCGCCCGCATTGGTCGATTGCCCTGCGGATCAATTCGATCTCTCCCTTGTGATAGGGCTTGCTCAGGTCGTCGATCTTTATGAAATCGACACCCCACGCGGCATACATATCGAAGATAGAGTTGTAATATTCCTGTGCACCGGGCTTGTCGGCGACAATCGTATAATTGTCGCGCAACCAAGGGCATTGCAGTTCGGTGCTATATATCTGGTCGGCAGTGACGCCTTTGGCACCCAATATGGGTAACTTCCCGGCAACTGCTTCTTTGGGTATTCCCCGCATGATATGGATACCGAACTTCAAGCCTTTGTCATGTACATAGTCGGCAAGTTCTTTAAATCCTTTTCCCTCTTTGGCGGAAGGGAAGCGGTTGACTGCCGGTTGGTAGCGTCCGTATTCATCCAACACATACCGGGGATCGGTTTGGTTGTATCCACCCGCTTTGTCGTTTTCAACAAACCAGCGGATATCAACCACTACGTATTCCCATCCATACGCTTTCAGCTCTTCTGCCATATAATCGGCATTTGCTTTCACCTCGTGCTCTTCCACCGTCGGCCCATAACAGTCCCAACTGTTCCAACCCATCGGCGGTGTCTGCGCCCATTCTTTAAACTCACCCGGTGCGAAAGAAACTTTCTGCTTTTTTTTGCTGTCGCCACACCCTGTACAAGCAAGAACTATCATCGCAAGTACGCCTAAAACAATCGATTTTATCATTTCTGCTTTTGTCATTATGTTATTCTGTCAATATGTTCTGTCAATATCCCGGATTTTGTTCCAGTACACTTTTATCTATCTCATCCTGCGGAATAGGCAACCAATACATGCGTTCGACAAACTTCCTGTGTTCGGCAATGATACCCGGCGTATAGGTTTTCCGCCCATCGGGCCATTTGTGTACAAGTACCCCGGTTGCCGGAGTATTAAGTAAGGCTTCGCCTAATTTCCATCTTCTCACATCGAAGTAACGATGTTCTTCAAAGCATAGTTCCACCCGTCTTTCATTCTGTATTCTCCCGATCAACTCCTGACCGGTGGCTTTCACTTCCGGCATACGTGCCCGCCGGCGGATGACGTTCAGCGCTTCCTTTGCGCCGGCCTCATCTCCTGCCATATAGTGGGCTTCGGCAAGGTTGAGGTATTGTTCGGTTAAACGCAGAATCGGCCAGTTTTTAGAAGCGAATTGCCAGCTCCCGTCTTTATAGTTTTCATCAATAAACTTCCGCATATTATAACCGGTGATGGAGGTATTATGTGATTCGATTCCAAACTTCGTATCGCGTCCGCCTGAGCTAAGCTCCGTACCGCTTTGATCCACATCGATAAAGGTTTCAAGCTCCCGGTATTTGAAATAATCGCCATCCGCCAATACGGTTGCATACAGGCGCTGGTCGCGATTCGCCCAGGGGTTGGTATTGCCGCCGGCAGCTTTCCATTTTTCCCAGCTGAAGATTGTGCCGTCGGCATTTTCAAACGCGCAAGCCATTTCGTCGGTAGGCGTATTTCCTCCCCATCCGGCATAGCCGTTAGGTCCATTTACCTGATCAATCTGTACGTAATATCCTACACTTGAAGCGCCATGTTGCTTGTCGAACAGGATTTCGGCATTTCCCCCTTCCAAAAAAAGCTGGATGTATTTTGTCTTTACATCGTCGCCATATTCATCATACAAAGCATAACCGTTGCCGAGCGCTTCGTTGATACATATTGCCGCCGCTTCCGCCGCTTTCGTCCAGCGTTGCGGATCAGGGGATGTATAGCCCAGTTTTTCATCTTTCACGCCGACATTCATCAAGTCGCTGGCAGCGTAAAGCAACACGCGCGCTTTCAGCGCCAACGCCGCAATCCGCGTAGCACGGCCCTTGCTTTTCGCATCATACGCATTGGGAAGTTCTTGTATTGCCTTATCCAGTTCGGAAACAATAAAATCGATGCATTCCTTGTAACCGGAGCGGGTCACGTTAAGCGCCTCTTCGCGTTCATTCAGGGTGAAGCGTTTGGTGATCAGAGGCATTCCTCCCCAACGCGAGACAAGGTCGTGATAACACAACGCGCGAATGAAACGGACTTGCCCTACCAGTTGTGTCTTCTGCGACTCCTCCCGGAAAGTAACCTCGTCGATCTTTTCGAAGAACAGGTTACAATCGGCAATGTTTTGCCACACCACACTCCATGCCCTCAATCCCCAATTGACAGAGCCTAATTCGGAGGGGCTCACATAACCCTGTGTGATCGGTTCGCATCCGCGCGACCAGGTCATGTAGCTCTCGTCCGTCAGCGAGCTTATCCAGGGTTCGTCATACCACCCTGAGTGTATTTGATTATAGCGCGCGTTCACATACGCCTCCGCTAAAGCGGGATCACTCCATACAGCTCCTTCACCTATTTCAGTCAGCGGTTCTTTGTCAAGCAGATCACTACAAGAAGAAAGACCAAGCAGAAGGGCTATACTATATATAATGGTTATAAATATCTTTTTCATAATGGATTCCTTTTAAAATGTTATATTGACGCCAAAATTGATCACTTTCTGCGGAGGTGTTTCCGCGGCTTCCGCATACAGGTCTGTATCGCTTGAAATCTCCGGGTCGAGATTTTTCAGTCCCGTAAAAGTCAATAAGTTGTATCCACTCACATAGAGGCGGATTCCCTGGATAAAGCTATTTGCCAAGAACTTGTTCGAGAGGCTATAAGACAGTTCGATGTTTTTCAACCTGAAGTAGTCCGCATTCCGCAGCCAGAAGGTATTTCTCTGTCCAGATGATGTATAAGCCAGGTTGTATGTTCTCGGATATCTGGAATCCGTATTTTCCGGAGTCCACCGGTTTTCATAGAAGTCTTTTGTGAAGTTTCCGATCGTTCCCGATTCAAAGAACTGGTACGTGCTCACCCGGCCGGCTCCCTGCCACAAGGTGCTCAGGCTCCATTGATTCCAGTCGATTCCCAGATTAAGTCCGTAAATTATTTCCGGGACATTTGTCTTGGTGGGGCGAATGCGGTCATTTCCATCAATAACCCCGTCGTCATTGACATCCACAAAGCGGATATCGCCTACGTTTGCGTTCGGCAAGTGTGGATACGAATCATATTCGGCTTGTGTGCGGAAGATTCCGTCCGCTTTATACATCAACCAGCCGTCGCCACTGGCATCAATTGGTTTCCCGGTACGTCTTTGCCATTCCAACACATTCACCGGCTCGTCAATGTTCTTGATTTCGTTTACCGCATGGGAGAAATTACCACCCAGGCGTAAGCGTAAACCTTTGGCTATTAACTCTATATAGTCGACAGCGATTTCGTATCCCTGGCTATAGCATTCCCCGAAGTTTTCATCCGGCAAGCTCAATCCGGTAAACGCGGGCAGCGAAGCGTTCCTTTTCGCCAGGATATTGTTGCGTTCGCTTCGGAACAGGTCGAGCGAGAAATTCAGGCTGTTGCGGAATGTCGCTTCCAAACCGATATTATACGTGGTCGCTACTTCCCAGGTAATATCCGGATTGGGTGTGCGGCTTTGCCATACACCCTGGATAGGAAGGGGAGAGGCACCACCCAGCATCACCGCATTGGCGAATGTATAAGACGTGATATACTGGAACTGGTCTATTTTGTCATTCCCCATCTTACCCCAGGAAGCACGCAATTTCAGATTGTCAATGCTTTCAACATTGTTTTCCCAGAAATCTTCTTCCGAGATACGCCAGCCGAGAGATACACCGGGGAAGAACCCGAAACGATTCCCTTTGGGAAAGTTTTGCGAGCCGTCATACCGCCAGTTGAACTGGAAAAGATACTTCCCGGCATAGTCGTAGTCCATACGTCCAAAGTAATTCATGCGTGCCACTTCCGATGCTTCCCCATTGTTGTTAGCCGTATTCCGGTCGCCGGCAAACAGCTGGTCAACACTCGTAGATAAAAATCCTTCCCGGTAGCCGTTGAGGAAGTCCATCCGATAAGTATATTGTTCGTAAGCGGCAAAAACCTTCACATTATGCACGTTATTAAATTTTCTTTCATAATTCACGCGTGCATTCAGGGTGATCCCTAAGGTGCGGTCCATCTCATGCGTCAAGCTGGCATTGGTTGGTCCATACGCGCTGGGAAGATATTCTTCTCCTATCTTGTTATAAAAGAAGAACTGCGTCGCAAAGTTTTTATACATATAGTTCGACAAGTCAAAATACAAACCGGCATCCACCGACAGTCCTTCCAGAATGTAGGGCATTTCCAGATGAGCCGTAATGTCCGCGTTATAATAGTTGCGGATTGATTTCTGGTATCCCATCGAGCCGTCGGAAGCCGTTAGCGGGTTGATGCCGTCCTGCGCCACCGGATAGTCTGTGCCCGGATAGACAATAGAAGAAGTAGGGTACCATTTACGGAGGATTCGCCAGATATCATGCGAGCTGCTTCGCGGGGAGTTGCGATCTTCCTGCCGTCCGGCAAGATTCACCGACACGCGGAAGTTCTGGTGCGGCGTGATGTCTATATTCGAACGCAGGTTATACTGTTTGTAATTACTTGTGGATGATTTGTAGTTGTTTCCCTGATGGGAATAGCCTAAAGAGGCATAATAACGTACTTTCTCATTTCCACCCGAAAAAGACAGGTTGTGTTGCGTCTGCAAAGCCGTGTTCAATACTTCCCTGAACGCATCTGTATTGGGATAGTTTACCGGGTCGCTGCCGTCTTTATACTTCTGGATTTGTTCGGCTGTATAGCGTGGACTTCTGCCATACAAATCGTCGATTTCGTTCAATAACTGCGCATATTGCCACGATTCTGCCATTTGGGGAATGACCGTGGGATTGGCTATCCCCACGTTTCCGGAGTAATTGAGACGGAAAGCGCCTTCCTTTCCCCGTTTGGTCGTTACAAGGATGACCCCGTTTGCCGCGCGCGAACCGTAGATGGCAGCCGAGGCATCCTTCAGTATCGTTACGCTTTCAATATCCTGCGGGTCGATACGGTTGAAACTTCCTGCCCGGTCGGCAATCCCATCGACCACGATCAGAGGAGAAGCGTCTCCGGTGGTACTTTTCCCGCGGATAAGGATATTCGCGTCGTCGTAGCCTGGCTCGCCTTTGGCATTCACCGCGATCAAACCCGGCAAGCGACCTACCAACGTGTTGCTTACATTGGTGGTAGGAACAGCAGTAATGTCTTTACCGGAAGCAGAAGCGATGGAACCGGTCACGGTTATTTTCTTTTGCGTTCCGTAGCCGACTACTACTATCTCTTCAAGACCTAACATATCCTCACGCAATATGACACGTAACATGTCTTCTTTGGATACAGAGACTTCTTGTGTTATGTATCCGATGTAAGAAACTTGTAAGATAGCATCTTTAGTTACCGATAACCGGAAATTGCCATCAAGGTCGGTGATAGCCCCATTGATGGTGCCTTTTTCCATAACATTCGCTCCAATAATAGGCGCTCCCCGTTCATCGGTAATTGTCCCGGTTATTTGTCGCTTTTCCTGCAAATTTGTATTTACAAATGAGTCATTCGATTTAAAAACAGAAATAGTATTATCACTTACCTCATAATTGATATTTTTACCCTTGAACAGGTCTGTTAATATCTGGGGTAAGCTTTTATCCGTTTCGTTTATTGAATACTTTTCTTTAACATCCACATCATTCAGGCGGACAATGATAGAGTAGCTGCTTTTCTGTTCTATATCAGAGATTATACGGCTCAGGGGAACATTCGTGTGCTTGATTGTAATCCTTACATCTTGTAAAGCACGGGGGGTGGCTGATACTGAAAAGACAAACAGTATATGAAATAAAGCCAGAGAAAAATAGCGAAAAAAAATATAATTCCGTTTTGAATTGAAATTTATCAGATATTTCAACTCCTTATTTAAATGTATTTTCATACTTTTGTATTATGATTGTTTGTTAATAACTTCGTTCTTAATAACAATTTATTCGGTCGGAGAAACTTGCCTTTTCTCCGACTTTTTTATAGGGTTCATGAGGTATCAAACATAGGTATCATTTAATTTAAGGATTAAACATTTAAAAATCATTTTCGCTTGACAACAATAACATCATTTCTTACTTCTATTCTGTATTTCTTATCTACATCCAGGTATTTTAGTATCTCGATCAGACTCATCTCCAGGTTGATACTGCCTAAGAAGTATTCATCTTTCAGTTCATCATCGCCGATCTGAATCCGGACATTAAAATGCCGTTCCAGCATCTTATATATCTCCGGTATGGAAGCCTGATAGAATGAGAGTTTCCCTTTTATCCATTGGGCAGCCATATAAGTATCACTCTGTTCAATAGTTGCCGAAGCAGAGGTCTTATCATAAATCATCTTTTCGTCCGGGGCTAACGAATAGCGTTTATCCGATATGATAACATCAACTCCTCCTTCCAACAGAGCCACCTCGCTTTTGTTGTCATCCGGATAGGAACGTACATTAAACATAGTCCCTGTCGCAATCACTTCCATATCATCGGTATATACCGAAAATGGCAATTCCTTGTTTTTGTTCACCTCGAAATAGGCTTCTCCATCAAGATAAAGATTCCGATCGACCGTTCCGAACCGGGAACCGTATTTTAATCCGGACTTTGCATTCACCCAGGCTACGGAACCATCGGGTAAAAGAAGCCGGGTTTGTCCGCCCAAAGGAGTAGAGATTTCAATCCAGCTAAGCTGTTCTTCCTGATTAATATATTTCTCATACAGGTATATAGAGCCTACAGAACTCAGGACAATCAGCATAACTGCGGCTGCAATGCGCCCGAACAGAGCTGTCAGCCTGGCCTTGCTTCTTCCGGATTGTTTATCCGAACGGATGGATACTTTTTCTTTTAGCTGCTGATAATCGTCTTGTTTATGAGATTCAAAAGCAGACAGATGAAGCAATGCATGCAGTTTCGCGGCCTTTTCATATTGTTCTTTATCAGACGGCGACTGCATGATCATAGAGAATAACTTTTCCTTATCCTCAGCGGAAATCTCCTGCGAAAAATATTCTGCTAATAATCTATCGAATAACCGATCGTTGTCCTGCATATAGTATCCCTTTTATTAATAGATACGAATCTCACTCCGGAAAAATTTAGATGAACAGGGGTGTTTTTGGTTTTTGTTTAAAAAAAGAGAAAAAGCAGATGTTCAAGTAGCTTTTGTAAGCGGTCGGAAGCGTTCTTCAATTGTACGCGAATCGTACTGATCTTGATATTCATATCCTCAGCGATCGCTTCTGCCGACTTGCCTTCATAAAAGTAGGCGACGAATATTTGCTGACATCTGGGCGGGAGTTGTGCCAACGCTTTTTTTATCTCCTCTTCGGCCTGGCGAAGTTCCACATATTGTAAAGGCTGTGGTGTAGATCGGATATAATTTTCCTGATACGACAAGGTCAGTTGTTCTTTATGGCTTTCCAATGCCCGTTGAAGAGATCGCTGGGTACGCAGATAATCAATACAACCGTTTTGTACGGCTCTGATCAGATACGAATGAATCGGATAAATAAGTGCCCCCCGCTTATCCCAGACGTGGAGAAAAACATCATTCACAATCTCACGGCATGTGTTTTCGTCATTAATATAATAAAAAGCAACAGCATTCAAATAGACATAATAAGCCTTGTAAAACTCAGAAAAAGCCTTTTCGTCTCCTGCGTTTATTTGCTTAACGATTGTTTCACCTATCTGTTTGACCTGCATTTTATTTGAAATTCAAAAAGAATCACTTGGTTGCAAACTTAGATAAAAATCTTTTAATAATAAGCACCCTGATAAAATTAAGTCCACTCTGTTATCTATCGCTTCATGGCGGGGTATGTGATGCCGGAGCAGCCCTGTATTGCGTCGGTGTCAGGCCGAACTCGTCTTTGAAAAGGCGATTGAAGGTGCGGATGGTGTTGAATCCGCAGCGGTCTGAGATCTCTGAAATGGTGTATTCGCTGTCTTTCAATAGTTGGGCGGCGCGCTTCAGGCGGACGGAATGGATAAATTCGTTCGGCGATACGCCCATGATTGATTCCAGCTTACGGTAAAGTTGCGTGCGGCTCAAGGCCATATCGGAACTGAACTGATCTACGGAGTATTCGATATTGTGGATATTCCTATCGACCGACTGAAGCGCTTTTTTTACAAATTCTTCATCCAGCGAAGTCGTTGTGATGCTGCCCGGCGTGATTTCGATGGTTTTGTGGAAGAGTTTTTTCCGTTTTTCCTGCTGCTCGATAAGCATTTCGATACGGGTGAGCAAGACGTCGAAATTAAAGGGTTTGGCAATGTAAGAGTCGGCTCCGGCTTTGTAGGTCTCGATTTTGGTTTCGTCCGACAACCTGGCGGTCAGCAGGATAATGGGTATATGGGAGGTCTGGATATCATTCTTCAACTGCCGGCACATATCCAGACCGTTGAGCACGGGCATCATCAGGTCTGATACAATCAAATCGGGCGTATGCTTCAGGGCGGCAGACAAACCCTGTTTGCCGTCGGCAGCCTGCAGTATGCTGAATTTGCCTTCGAACTGTTCTGCCAGGAAACGGCGCAGCTCCGCATTGTCTTCTACAATCAGCAGCGTTTTTCGCGCGCTCTCTCCCGACCCCGGCCCCTCTCCACAAGCGAAGGGAGAAGCCTCCGGTTCTTCTCCGTAGGGAGAAGGTTGCAAATCCACGGGGATAGATACGGAAAAGATGCTGCCTTCGCCGGTTTTGCTGCTGACCGCGATTTGTCCGCCATGCAATTCGATATATTCCTTCACTAAGTGTAAGCCGATGCCCGAACCGGTTTTGTCGGGGTCGTTGTTTTCGCTTTGGTAGAAGCGGTTGAAAATCGCCTGCTGTTCTTTGTCGGGGATGCCGCAGCCCGAATCCGCAACGTCTAAACGGACAAATTCTCTCCCGTTTTCCTGCACCATTCTGATGCCTGTGGCTATATATCCTCCTTCGGGAGTGAATTTTAAGGCGTTGGAGTATAGATTATTGATGATTCTGTGGACTTTGTTTTTGTCGAAGCTCATAAACAACTGCCTGACGTCGCTTCCGAAGGTGAACCGAATGGATTTGTTTGCGGCTACGTCCTTGAAAGCAAGATATACATACTCCGCAAATTTGATAAAATCGACGCATGAGAGTTTCAGTTTCTCTCCCCCCATCTCCAGTTTACGGAAATCCAGCAATTGATTGATCAGCCTCAGCAGGTCTTTCGCATTCCGGTAAATGGAAACCAGTTTCTGTTTCATATTTTCGTCGGTTATCTGATGAATCATGGCGCTCAACGGAGTTATAATCAGTGTCAACGGAGTACGGAATTCATGTCCGATATTCGTAAAGAAGTGCAGCTTGGCTTGTATCAGTTCTTCGGATTTTTTCCTGTCGATTTGTACAATCTCCAACTCATTGCGCAGTTTGATACGGCTGATGTAGAACCTCAGCCCGGCAAGCAGCAAAAGCAACAGGGCGCTGCTATAGCCTGCATAGGCCCAGCCTGTTTCGTAAAACGCCGGTTTCCGGATGATATGCAGCCGGGTGATTTCATCGCTCCAGAGCTGGTTGTCTCCGGTCGATCTGACCAGGAAGGTATATTCGCCTTTCCGTAGCTGGTTATAAACGGCAAAGTTGCGGTTGGATTCGGTATAAATCCATTGTGCATCTACTCCTTCCAGTTTGTATGCATATCTTATTTTTTTTGTATCGATGTAGTTAAACGACGAAAAATTGATTTCGAGGTTTGCTTCATCCGGGCGCAGGATCAGCTCCTTTTGCCAGTTGTGGCTGGCACCGTTGGTTTTTATGCCGGTAATCACGGTCGTTGTCTTTTTGCCGGGCGTATCCAGCTTGCCGGAAGCGTTCAGGATACAAAATCCCCTGTTGCCTCCGAAAACAATGGAACCATTCGCCATTTTGCTGATGGCATTTTTATTCAATGAGTTGATCGTCATATCATTCTGCACATCAAACCGTATGGAAGCATAGCTTAAAGGATTAAATTCCACAATCTGGCGGTTGCTTAAAATCCAGATATGCCCGTTATCGCTGGCAACAACATTCTGAATCACAAGCTTATTGACATTGGCTTCCCGTGTATAATCCGTAAACTCCTGCTTAGTAATATCATAATTATACAATTGCCTTTCGTTTACGCAAAACCACAAGCGCCCGTTCGTATCGGCGCTGATACAGGAAATATAATTCCCTGCTATCCGGCAGACGCTTGTATTGTAATTCTTCATGTTTATTTCATTTCCATCCGGTATAATCTGCCATAATCCATGCTCTTCGGTACCGATCCATATAGCTCCGTAGCTGTCTTCGGTTATGCCGGTTATGCTTCCGCAATTGTTGCAGACGACCTGCCATTTGTCATGCTTCCACAAAAGCAGTGTGTTGTCTGTCGCCGCCCATACGCAGCCGTTCCGGTCTTCATGCAGAAAGTTAACTATTTCTGTGTTTCCCGTAAGGGCGCTCATGTCCATCGTCCCGATTAAAGCGACTTTAGCGTTTGATTTCCGCAACCGGTAGATATTCGGCACATAGTCTGTGGCAACCCAGATTTCATTCAAGGCCGGATAATTGCAAATGGCTGTGGCGGATGAGATTTCGGATAGGTTCAACCTGCGGGTTTTTGATGTCTCCGGATTCAGCAGATAGATTCCCAGGCGGTCTTGCCTGAGCCAGAGCTCGCCGTCCTTATCTTCAAACACTTTCAGGACACTCGGAATATATCCTGTTTCTGTTTTGATGGCTTGCAAGTCGAAGTTGGTAATAGCCGACGGCACGGGATTAATCACTATCGCGCCCTGTTCGTATGTCCCGAACCAGAGATTTCCATCCCTGTCTTTCATTATATCGGCAAACAGGGTAGTCTGGTCGTTGATTATCGCAGCCGGTTCATCGACAGGCGAGAGGCGGTCGTCTTCCGGTTTATAGACCATTACTCCTGCATAAGACAATACCCAGAGGTAAGCGTTGACGTCGTCTTGTTCGATATCAAAAAAGATGCCGAAATCAATGTTTTTATCATCCGGCACGATAACGCACTGATAGATGTCCGGCCCTTGCCTGTCGGGATAAAACCGGTAAATCCCGTCGTTCCAGGTACATACCCAGAAACGTCCGGCATTGTCCTGGAGTATTTTATGGGGATTGTTGTTCGTCCCTATTCGTTGGGGATAGGGTATGAATGTATCGGTGAGCTTGTCCAGATAATGGATACCGCCTCTCCAGACCGTTATCCGCACCGTTCCCTGCTTATCTATATGGATGCTGTTTGCTCCGCCCATATATTTCTTTTTCAGCGACCGGTCCGGATTGTAGAGATATAGCCCGAAATCCGAACACACCCATATAGCGCTATCGGCATAGAGTATCTGGCGAATGGGAGATTCTCCCAATAAAGCCGCATCCAGGGGTGTCACGGTATGGGTCTGTTTGTCCATGATCAGCACGCCCTTTTCAGTTCCTATCCAGAGCGTATGGTTCAAGGTATCTTCGGCAAAGCCTCCGGTAATATGATTAGACGGGAAAGCCGGATCGGTAATTTCCGAACGGAAGCTTTTCATCTCGTAGCCATCATAGCGGCAGAAACCATCCAGAGTGCCCAGCCAGATGAATCCGTCCCTGTCCTGGAATATCCGGGAAACCGTATTGGAAGCTAATTGTTCGGCAACAGGTATCCGGCGGACAATAATTTCCTCTGCCGGCAGGTGAAAGACAGAGGCCACAGAAAGCATCCAAACTATCCAAACATATCGTTTTAAAAGCATACACTCATAGAATATCAGATGAAATATTTCACAAATGTAGCGATTCCGGGGATGTATTTCAAATTGTCGCATCGCCATTACAGACCGTCATTGCGAACCCGGAAGGGTGAAGCAATCCAGACCGGGCGCCCCCTGGATTGCTTCGTACCTCGCAATGACGACGGAAATCCATTGAATCTGCGACCATTTGAATTGAAAATCGACGTAGTCAAATGCACCCTTCAGCCCTTTTCCCTGTCAGGCGGAGGCGGACGGGGGTATGTCTGGTCCGTTCCGGCTCGTTTTATTTTTATCTGTAGGGAAAATCCGGAAGTTTTTCCGGGCTGAAAGCCCGGGTGCATTTGACTACGTCGATTTTCATTTCAAATTGCCGCATCGTCATTACGGGCCGTCATTGCGAACCCAGAGGGTGAAGCAATCCAGACCGGGCACACCCTGGATTGCTTCGTACCTCGCAAGGACGACGGAAATCCATTGAATCTGCGGCAATTTGAATTGCACCCTGGCGATGGGGTGCAATTCAAATTGTCGCATCGTCATTGCGAACCCGGAAGGGTGAAGCAATCCAGACCGGGCGCCCCCTGGATTGCTTCGTACCTCGCAATGACGGAAATCTCCGGCAAGGATTCCTCCCG
>JAISZA010000153.1 GCA_031269535.1 Tannerellaceae bacterium | reverse complement strand
TCTTATCTTTTTTATAAACAATGTGATATACTTTTTATACTCAATACAGGATTATCTTTTTCTGAAAAAGCAACTTTTATTTTCTTGATTGCGCGTTGTATCAGATTTTGTACCGACTGGTAATTCATATCCATCAACTCACAAATATCCGTCAGCTCCATTCCTTCCACATAGCGGTAATAGATCACCTCTTTCTGGCGGGGAGTCAGGGAGTCTAATATGCGATTCATTTTTTCTTTTCGCTCTTCTTCCTGCTCGTCGGCTATCATACGGTCTTCAATGCTATATTCTGTACTGAAAACCGGCTCTATTGTATCTATACGATAGGAAGATTTATCTTTCTGGAAAATATTAAAAAGCGTATTTTTCAAAGAGATGAACAGGTATAGTTTGACATGGTCGGTTTTATTCAGTGTTGACCGGTTACAGTATATCTTTACAAAAACATCTTGAATACAATCTTTTACCAACTCCCTGTCCAGGGTAAACTTCATTCCATACGAGAAAAGCTCCTTTACATATTTCTTATAAAAAAACGTATATGCCTTATCGTCTCCTGAGAGAAATCTCTCCCACAATAATTTGTCTTCTACCGAATCATACATATCACTCAATTATTATGTTGCGATTAGTGCACATATTCATACATAAAAACAGGCGTAAAATGAAATTATACTCACTTTACACCTTCTATTTTTATACAGTAAAAGAAAAAAACGGGAGAAATTGCAGTTTATAAACAATTCCTCCCCACAAAACCGACATCCATCAGCATTTACGTCACTCCATATCTAATATACCGGCTTATAGTCTATAGGCAATTCCTCCCATGAAATAGATATTATACATTTTATAGGGAATCCCGTTAAAGTCGGAGGGGAAAAGGGGGAGCAGCCCCCATGATAATTGTCCGGTCACGGCCAGTTTATTTGTAAAAAACCAATCGGCCAGGGCCATCAGACCGGCATCGGTTTTACGGACGTAATCCGAGAAGTCAAACGTACTCATCTCAATATTAATACGGTCGCCGGCCGGTCCGCCATTGCGGATATACCCCCCGGAAGCATTTCCTTCGAACCGGGCATCCCGTTGCAGGGCGAAATAGCCTCCCAGGTGAAACGTCCATAGGCTGAACGGATGATAGCTCGCCAAAAGGGGGAACACCAGGTAGCCGTTGCGCAGCTTGGTCGTATTCCTGCCGGTAAACATCCCGGTAAAGGTGCCCGTATGATCTCCTTCGCCGACAATCAGGCTGGTATTCAGGTATTTCACATCCGTATCCACGATCATGCCCTTCACATCGATGGCCAGGCCCGAAGTGATGCCCCATTCCGTCGTCAGCCAGCGCGTCGCATGAAAAGCCAGCGTCCCGGCAATTCCCGGACTCCACGAATGAATTTTCCGTATCTCAGCAGGAAGGGGTAAGGGGGTGCTGCCTCCCAGATTGTATCCGGCAAACATTTTATATTCCCACTGCCTGCCGGATTCCGGCTGAGCCAGGGCGAGTGTAGCGGAGAGAAAACCTGCCAGCACGATTAGTAGTTTTCCTTTCATTATCATTTTTCTATCTTCCTTTCTTCTGTTTTTATTTCGATATCGTCTATCAGCAAACGGCTTCCCGGCACCCCTTCGTAATAATCTCCCATGAAGCTGGAAGAAAAAATAACAGCCAGCTTGTAGGTGTTTTTACTGAAATCCACCGTATGCTTTTCGTCGTACACGAAAGGAAGATCAAACGACACAAAATCATCGCTTTGTGTGCCTCCCCGGCCTTCGGGCGGCATCATGGCTATGGCCACAATATGGGGATGCGAAAGGATATTCGTCCCGTCCAGGTGTTCCAGTGTTTTATCCGACCGGAAAAACACGGCATAAATGGCGC
The DNA here is from genome assembly GCA_031269535.1 of Tannerellaceae bacterium. GTDB lineage: Bacteria > Bacteroidota > Bacteroidia > Bacteroidales > Tannerellaceae > DFXE01. The sequence continues at coordinate 1,582 of JAISZA010000153.1, read as the reverse complement.
AGGAGTCCCGCATCTCCGGGCGTATGTTTCCTGTGGAGCCGATATAGTGGCCCGTTCCCGGTTTATAGATATATTTTCCTGTCATACGCAGGGGTTTTTCGTTGAAAGGCTGTCCGAATGCTGTCGCCAGCAAAGGATTTTTCAGTGCATTCAAAGGATTGAGCACTCCTGTAAAGAGCGAACCCGCCACTACCGGAATATTCACGATACCAAGGATAGAGCCGGGCCCTGTTTTGGTAAGCATTTCGACGGCATACTGCCCTTCGGCGCTACGGGAGGTCTTATGGATGGGATAGAGCGAGGCGTCGGCATACTGCTGGTAGATCGCTATGCCTTTGTTACTCGAATCCCAGGGAGTGGTCCGTCTGCCCTGGCGGTCGTATTCTACGGGTGTTTCATAGACATTGCTTTTGTCTAAGGGTTCCCAGTGCTCAAATCCATAGGCATAGACAGGGACAGAGATCAGTTGTACGGTGTAAACACGCCGGTGTCGGCCGTCGGCTGCCGTAACTGTATAGACGACAGCTTTGTTAAAGTCCTGCGGCGTCCCTGCATCCGGCTGGATAGTAGCGCCTTCCGATATTCTGATCACAGGAATTACGGCCGAGAGGTCGGCATTGTTCCGCACAAAGACAGCTATATTCTCCTGATTAATCGTCGCCTCACTCAGCATGATATCATCAGGGAGGGCAAACTCATCGATATCCGCATACGGGCTTGGAGGCTCCTCCCTGATGCAACTTACGCATATACATCCTATGGTAATCAGGCTTACGACTCTCTTTATTCTCATATTTATCAGAACAATTTACATAAAACTATTCTGCAAATAAAATCAATATTGCCGAGAATTATATCTTATCTGATATACTTTAACATTTAAGATTAAAAAACACCTTTTCATCACCGTTTATTTTTTCTCAAACACCGACTGATTCCGGTTTGCTGCAATCTTTTGAGCATAGAACGGCACTCCCGAACCTGAAATAGCTGCATTGTGAACTGCGCAGCCCGATAATAACCACATAGCTGTAATGAGGATACTTACTGCCGCTTTTTGCAGCATCTTTCCGCTCATAGCAGCAAATTCAGAATTTTTCTTTTTCATTTTAGTACATGACAAAAATCATATTTTGCCGCTGTGACCATTTGATAGTTAATAATTTATAACATATATTTCAAAGTCGTTGATTTTTCATACCTTTACAACTAATATTCAAGCGGTTATAATGGCAAAGAAAATTATCAGGGACGGGGACAAAATTAATTTCAGTTCTCAACAAAAATCTCGACGGAAGGATGAACAAAGCCCGAATTAAGTTTCTCGGCTTGTTTATTTGTGCGCTCTGTAAGGTTCAAACCGTAAGTTTTCAAAAGTTGGCAGGCGCCTTTGAAAGCGTTGCACAATCGGATTCATCACTGCGCCGCATGCAACGCTTTATGGCTGCCTATAATCTTGCAGGCGACATCATTGTTCATCTGATTTTCAGCCTCTTATCACATCGAGACAAATATCGTCTGGCTATGGACAGAACAAACTGGAAGTTCGGCGAAACCAATATCAATGTGCTGACGCTCGCCG
>JAISZA010000065.1 GCA_031269535.1 Tannerellaceae bacterium | reverse complement strand
CTGTCTGAATTAACTTTAAAATACAATGACAATATGATAGCTGAACTATCCGTTTAACTATTAAAAAGCATACGAATTAACCGGATTTAGAATCAGTTAATACTTATTGACACGGGCATAAACAGAAAGCCTCCGGAACGTCCTTGCCAGGCATGAAGCAATCCAGGCGTGCCCGCTCCGGATTGCTCATGCCCGCTTTTGCCGAAGCATATAAAATCAAATTGGGTATAAAAAAGAAAATTTATTCCGGCTTATTGGGTATAAAAAACGAATAAAAAATCCTATTATGGGTGTCATATTTAGAAAAACATTATTTTTGTACCATAAAAAAGCAGACTAATTCCGACCGATATGAGCAAAGAATATCTGAAAAGGGCTATTGATAAAGAATTACTGGAATGGAAGGATTCCCGTATCCGGAAACCATTGTTGTTACGCGGTGCGCGACAGGTCGGGAAATCCTCTGCCGTGAGGGAATTGGGAAAACAGTTCGGAAGTTTCGTTGAAATCAATTTTGAAAAAGACGATTTACTATATGGCGTGAATGCCGTATTTGAAAGGGGAGCTGATCCTAAACGAATCTGCGATGAACTTTCGTTGATTTACAGAAAACCGATTATTCCCGGTCAGACACTGTTATTCTTAGATGAAATCCAGGCCTGCATTCCTGCCATTTCCTCGTTGCGTTATTTTTACGAAGAATATCCCGAACTGCATGTGGTTGCTGCGGGTTCGCTTCTGGAATTTGCGTTGCAGGAAATCCCTTCATTTGGTGTCGGACGTATCCGTTCCCTGTTCCTGTATCCCTTTTCATTCGACGAATACCTGCGTGCAACGGGTTTTGGGATGCTCGCCGATGCCCTGCAGAAAGCCTCGTCCGGAAAACCGTTTTCCGACGCGGTACATAACCGGTGTCTGCAACAGTTGGTGCGCTTTATGCTCATAGGCGGAATGCCCGAAGTGGTGGCCACTTACGCCGACGGTGGCTCTTTGCTCGAATGTCAGCAGGTGTTGGACGACCTGATGCTGTCGTTGTATGATGATTTTTCCAAATACAAAGAGCGCGTGCCTGTTTCGCGGTTGCGCGAAGTATTTGCATCGGTCATCCACCAAACAGGGGGGAAATTTACCTATTCCAGGGTATCGCCCGATTTAAACCGTCTGCAGGTAAAAGAAAGTCTGGAATTACTGGAACTTGCGGGTGTGGTCCATCCCGTAACGCACACATCGGCCAATGGCCTGCCTCTGGCTGCCGAAATGAACACGAAGCACCGGAAATTCCTGATTTTCGACACGGGAATCTATCAACGTTTCCTGCGCCTCGATTTGGGACGACTACTTACAGCCGAAAGCCTGGAACAAGTGAATAAAGGCGCTCTGGCCGAATTGTTCGTGGGCCTGGAATTACTGAAGTCCGCACCGAGCAATTTCCCCATACAGCTTTACTACTGGCAGCGCGAAAAGCCCGGAAGTGCCGCCGAAGTCGATTATGTAGTGCAGTGCAACACCGATATTGTTCCTGTCGAAGTAAAATCGGGAACGAAAGGCTCCATGCAAAGCATGTTTCAGTTTTTATCCGAAAAGAAATACGCATACGGTATCCGCTGTTCCATGGAAAACTTTGGTAACTATCAGAATGTCAGAATCTATCCGCTCTACGCAGTTTCACGCATGGGGCAGGAATAAAGCCAGCTCCTTTGCCGGGATGCCGAAGAGTGTTTCTGTAATTGCGCTCAGGGCAGCTTCTTCGCCTACGAAATGGAACACATGATGATTGTGAATCAGGGATTCACCGGGAGCGATTAATGCGGCGGGCGAGCCGCTTTCCAGTTCCAGAAAGGGGCCCATGATGCTGCCATCGTCGAGCGGGCCGTCGTTATAGGCGTTGAAAACGTCGCCCCTCAGGGGGTCTTTCTCCGGATTCCATTCCTGATTCAGATAGACGGCCTCTCTGTCCACATCGAAGGTAGTGACAATCAGATGCTGCGAGTCGGGGTCGTAATTTCCGGCAATGGCTTGGGTGCGTTTGCTGTTTAAGCCTATCTTACTGCGGTATTTACCGTCTGTCTTCAGGAATACGCAGCCGTCTTTTTCGCGGTAACGCCCGGCAGGTATTTCTCCGAAATATGCGGTGGTGGCCACAACACCCAGTTCCTTCTCGTCTCCGCGGATAAAAGGAACTATCGTAAGCGCCCGTGGCGCCGGACGAAACATATCAAGCATCCAGATACAGACCGTTCCCGTCTCCGCTGTCCAGGCATAATCGTTCAGATTTGTCAGGCTGTTTTCGGTAGCATACGCCACCGTTTTCACCTTTTCGCCCGGTATGATTCCCAGTGCAGTCTGTATCCCGGTGGCTTCCAGGAGGCTTACTCTCCGCTGAACGTTCAGGTGCAGGCGGCTTCCCAGGTAATTAGACACCTGCATCTCTTTCTCCATCCGTACCTCTTTCCCGGCAGAATCAAGCACTTGCCAGGGTTCGGTATCAAAGGGCGGGGGGGTAAACCAATGGTCGTAAACCTGTGTGACACCCGGTTTGAAAAAGATGGAGAAACATCCGCCTTCCGGGCCTATCCACAGGCGGTTTTCCCCGCCGTAGCCATTCATGTGCTCGTTGAGTTCGCCGGATTCAAAGACTTTATAGTTCACAAAACCTAAGCTTCTTCCTTCCGGCCCCTGAGCCGTAGAGGTAAACACTTTCCCCTGGTATCCGGGAGAAACAATAAGCTGTGCCTGCGCATCGTCGCTCTGCAGCACAATCATACTGCCTCTCGCCGACAAATACTGTAAATCATACCCGAAGGTTCCTTTTTCGTACGTATTCATATCTCTTTACGATTTTTTCTCTATATACAAGCTATACATCACTACAACCAGGAAGCAGAAAAGCGGGACGGCATACGAATAATTGATGCTCCCCGTCTGGTCGGAAACGATCCCCTGCAGGGCGGCAAGGACGGCTCCTCCCAAGATGGCCATGATATGCCCCGAACCGCCTATCTTCGTATCTTCGCCCAGACCGGTAATCGTCAGTCCGTAAATGGTGGGAAACATAAGCGACATGAAAAACGATATCATCGCCAGACATATCACACCGGTATATCCGTGGAAAACAACCGTGAAGACGCAACACAAGGCCGCCATCACAGCCGCAAACATCAGAAGCTTCGCCGGACGGAAGTACTTCATCAAACCCGTAAAGATAAAGCGGGCGCCGATAAACAGGGCAAGCGAAAGGATGTAAATGTTTGACGCGGATTCTTCGTTTATCGAAAGCTCCTTCATGGCATAACGGATAGTAAACGACCATATACTGATCTGCGCCCCTACATAAAAGAACTGGGTAATAATACCATACAAATATTTCTTATTGGCATACAGGCGCCTGAGTGTCGCTCCCAGGTTCAGCGCAGAGCTTCCGTCGGAGGCCTTGGGCATCCGCGTAATCAGGATCATCACCAGGATCAGAAGCAGAATAAAGGCTACGCCTACATAGGGGCCCATCACGGCATTCAGTTCTTCGGACTGAACGGCGCTCAGTTCGGCACCGCTCATCCGGGCACGTTCGGCGGCGGTGTGCGAAGCCAGTCCCGAGAGGATAAAAAACTTGCTCAGGATAACGCCGGTGATGGAACCTATCGGGTTAAACGACTGGGCGAGGTTCAGGCGGCGGGTGGCTGTCTCTTCCGGACCCATCAGGATAATATAGGGATTACAGGTAGTCTCCAGTACAGACAGGCCACCGGCCAATATATAAAGAGCGATCAGGAAATGACCGTATTCCATCGTTTTGCTGCAAGGATAAAACAACAAAGCGCCTGCAATAAACATACTCAGCCCCGCGATGACCCCTGTCTTGTAGGTCGTCTTTTTTATCAGGATGGCAGCCGGCAGCGCCAGACAGAAATAAGCCCCGTAGAAAGCCATTTGTATCCACGACGTCTGAAAATCGGAGATACTCTTTATCTTTTTGAAAGCGGCCAGCAAGGTGTCCGTCATATTATTAGCCAATCCCCAGAAGAAAAACAGGGAGGTAAGCAGAATGAAAGGGAAGAGATAGTCTCTGGGAACCAAAGACTTCTTTCCGGATGATGTAGTACTATCTGATTTAGCCATATGTATTAAAGTGTTGAGATTATCCGATTAACAAAACCGCGCGTAAATATATGACAAATATTTTTACTTCAAAACAAAATAGCCCGACAGATATGCAAAAAAATACGGGAAAGGTCATCACTGATACTTTCCCGTCCACACACCTGATCAAAATCAGATCCATTTATAAATCTCAGAATGTAATATCGATACCTCCCATAAGCGTTATTTCCGGCATAGGGAATCCCTTGAGTATCTCGTAGTCCGCCCCCGTCAGGTTTTCGCCTTTAACGAAGAGCTTCAGTCCCTTATCTTTACTGCCGAAGAGGTACGAAGCCCTGGCATTCAGCAGTGTATAGCTTTCCTTATCGTCTTCTGAGCCGCCCACCTTCACCAGGCCGGAAACCGATTCCACATCAGCAGTAAGCGTCAACCTGTCCAGGGTATAGCTGCCTTCGATAAAGAATTTGTTTTTCGGAGCAGCTTCTGTCGGACGATTCGTATCCAGGTAGCTGTAGTTGGCCGTGAACGACAGGTTTCTCGCCGGATAATACGAGGCTTCCACTTCGATGCCTTTGTTGTGAAGGCTGTTTACATTGGTCAGTGTCCCTTGTACGCCGGCAATCATGTTTTGGGCATCCAGGTAGAAGCCGGTGATTTCTGCATAAAACTTATCTCCTATACGTTGCCCGACAGCCAGTTCATACGTCTGCATACTTTCCGGCTTGAGGTTCGGGTTGGCAATCGAATACGGGGGATACGAGATATAAAGCTCGCGGATATTAGGGCTACGGTATCCTTTGGAATACAAGGCCTTGATAGTATTTCCCTCAAAGAGGCGGAGGCTCAGGCCCGCCTGCGGAATCCATTGGTTGCCGTAGGCTTCGCTATGTTCGTAGCGCACGCCGGCGTTCAGGCTCAGTTTGCCGAAGAGGTCCTGCTGCGCGGTGAGGTATCCTGCCACCTCGTTTACCGAGCGGTCGATGATTTCTCCTATCCGTCCGTTAATGGTATCGTTCCACGCATGGCCTCCCCAGTTTTTATAATCTATACCGGCTGTGAAGCTATTCCCTTCCAGCAGGCGGAATGTCTGATAAAGCAAGACTCCCTTATTATGGTCTTCCGAATTGAAGCGGAAGGTGCGCGGATTCCCTCCGCTGCGGTAGCCGTCGTTTATCTCATGCCGTCCCCAGTTATAGAAGACCTGGATAGCGCCGCTGCTTTTCTCATACGTATTGGTGAGGCTGACGGAGGTCGTACCTCTCAGCACGTCCATCAGGTTGTCGAACATCGGATTGTCTATCGGGCCGGGATTCTGGTTTTCGTAGAAGGCCAGGCTGACATCGCCTTTCAGCTTATAATGTTCGCCGGCCTGGTAGCCGAGGTTGGCAAAGCCGTTGATGATCCGGAAATCGGAGTTCGCCCGCAGCCCGTCTGTCCGGTCGTGATTCAAAGAGATAAAGCTGCTGAAATTACCTGTATTATAGCCGTTGTTGACCATGTATTTCTGCGTATTATACGAGCCGTACATCATACGCACCTGCGTACGGCGCCCATCTTGTTTTTGCTGGCGGGTAATGATATTGACGACGCCTCCCATTGCATTCGATCCGTACAATAAGGAGCCGGGGCCACGGATGACTTCCACCCGTTCCACGTCTGAGGCCACATACGTATCCGGCAGCGAATGGCCGAAGACTCCCGCCCACTGAGGCTGACCGTCGAATAGCATCAGGACTTTATTCCCCTGTCCTATCCCACGGATATTAACGGTTCCCGCCGAATTGGTGTTTACCCCGAAGCCGGTAATGCCTTTGCGCGTGACAAACAAACCGGGCACGCGCTGCGAGAGGACCGGCAACAGGGCCGATTCGCTGCTCGCTTCAATTTCACTCCGTTCGATTACGGAGACCGACAAGGGTACCGTATTTCTGTTAACCTGTATCTTATTCGCTGAAACGACAATGCCTTTCAGATAGATCAGACTGTCGGCAGCTTCAGGATCATCGGCATGACTCAAAGCAGTCGCCAGCAATAAACCGGAGATTAATAATAGATTCTTTTTCATTCTCTGAATAGTAAGATTAGTGTATTTTATAACGACAAAAGTAACACGTTTTTTTACACAGGTGCCACTTTTAATGCAAAAAAAATCTAATCCGCCCGGCTCATGACTAATTTTCCGTGTTTGATTCCTTTAATCGTAGTCAGGCGATCGGAGAGTTCGGTCAGGCGGAAGGCCGTCCCCATCACGGTAGCTATGTGCATACAGAAATTCCGGTTGATATAATATTGCGAAGACGACAGAATGACATCCGTATAGTTCTGCTGGATAAGTGTTATTTTCGAAGCGATATCTTTTTTAGCCTGGTCGTACATGATGATAATGGTTCCGGCTACAATATGGTTGCATTGCCATTTCTGCTCGGCCACGTTCTTTTCAACAAGGAAACGGATGGCCTGCGAACGGTTCGCAAACCCATTATCTTCCACATACCGGTCGAGCGACTCCAGCAGATTATCTTCCAGCGATACTCCAAAACGTTTCAACGACATACTCAATACTTCAGAAGTAAATAATGCCACAAAATTATACGATTCCTCGTTTATTCCAAGCAGTTCGGGCTTATATTTTTCACACCGGCCTCTCTCTCCTCAAAAAAAGATTTAGCCCCCTTTTGCTTGCTATCGTTGCATTTTCTGAAACGATTATGAGGTAAGTCTGCCGCTTAGTCCTTACCTTTGCCGGAAAATACAGTTTCAGGTGGTTTCAGTCAGGTATATGTGCAGATATTTTGCCGCGATGGTTGCGGTGGTGGTTTGTGGCGGTTTGTTTTCTTCCTGTCTGAAGGAAGAGAAAAATCTCGTCAGTTTGTCGGCCTTGCTCGACGAGATGTTGTCGGTAGAAGAGAGCGCACGCTATCCGGCCATTCCCTATCGCACCCTGGCGCTTTCGGGACGCGCAGAGAACGTACTCTTCGATAAACGGGGGCCGGGGGTGATCACACGCATCCGCCTGGCTTCGGAGGATAAGCGGGGGGTCGTCCGTTTTTATTTCGACGGCGCCTCTTCTGCGGAAATAAGCCTTCCCTCTTACGACTTCTCGCAGCTGGGTATGCCCGAAGCAGCGGGAGGCCTGCTGACAGCCGGAGGGAGCGTGCTCTACCTGCCCCTCCCTTACGATAAGAGCTGTAAGATAACCTTCGAAGAAGAATCCGGCGACCCACCGGCTCCTAAATTCTACCAGATTAATTACCGCCAATACCCTGAAGGCACACAGGTGGAAACCTTTTCCCTCCAGAAAATAACACGCATAAAGCGGAAAATAACAGAGGTAAACCACCTGCTCCTGAACCCGGATTCGGTCTGGAAAACAACTCATGTAATCCGGGGAGAAGCGATGCTGGAAGAAGGAAACCCTATCGTGATCAAGCTACCCAAGGGCGAACAGGCTGTGTACGGGCTGCATGTACAGGTGACGCCTGCAGAAAAAGAGGAGAAAGACTATCCACAACTCATGCGTAATATAATCCTTCAGGGCATATTCGACGGTAAACGGAGCGTACGGGCCCCTGTCTCCGACTTTTCCGGCGGGGGAATGGGAGGAGCGTATGTGGAAAGCCGATGGCTCTCGGCCGATGGGCAAGGAAGCCTCATCAGCCGCTGGCTGATGCCTTACCGGGAAAAGGCTTCCATCGCTTTTGCCAATGAAGGAAGGAAGAACGTGCACATACGCTATGCTGTCTATGTCTCGCCTCTGGCGTGGGACGAACGGATGCTCTATTTCCATGCCTCGTGGAAAGAAGAAACCGGCCTGAGCCTCAGCAATACGGAAGGGAAAAACTGGGAATTTGCTGCCATCGGCAGAGGAAGAGGCGTCTATAAAGGAGATGTGCTCAGCCTCTACAACCATACAACAGCCTGGTATGGAGAGGGAAGCGCCAGGATAAGCGTGGATAGCGACGAGCCTTCGTGTACGGAAAACGGAACCGGCGATTATTACAACAACCTGAGCCTGCCTGTAACCCCTTTCCAGACACCCTGGGGAGGGGCTCCCCGCGCCGACCTGAAAAGCTCATACGGCTACAATACCTTCGTGCGTACCCGTATCCTCGATGATATTCCTTTCACGGAGCGCTTCCGCTTTGAACTGGAGTTACGGGGGCAGAAAGCCGGAAACGTGGACTACGCCTCTACCGTTTTCTGGTATGGAGACCGCAAAGCCCGGCCGGAAAACATCTCCCGGCCGGAAGTATGGGCAAGGACACTACTCCCTTCTCCCACAGTCGAATCCGCAGCAACGGTGAACTGAAGAATGTGTCTATAATCCTTCGGCCTTTAATTGCTCTGCCCATTGGGCAATGCGTTGGTCGGTAAGCCCGCTCTCATTGACTTCGTCGAGGGCTAAGCCCACGAAAGACCCATCTGCCACAGCTGCCGAATCGTCGAAGCTGTATCCTTCGGTTACGACGGCTCCGACAAATGTCGCTCCCGTAGCCTTCAGCTGATCATAGATAATCCCCATGCCGTCGCAGAAGGTATCGCTGAACGAAGAAGAATCGCCCGTGCCGAACAGGGCAATCTGCTTGCCGGACAAATCCGCTTTTTTCAGTTGGGGAAGGAAGCTATCCCAGTCGTCCTGCAAATCCCCGAGTCCCCAGGTGGATGTTCCCAGAATCAGGGCTTCATAGGGCTCAACGGCCTTTACCTGAGTATTACCTACATTATGTATATCAGCTGTTTCCACCCCTAAGCGGGCAGCGATGCGATGGGCAACATCTTCGGTTGTCCCCGAAGAGGAACCATAAAACACTCCTGTCTTTTTCATATTCATCTTGTTTGTTTTGTTAATAAATGATAAGCAACAAAGGTCTGATAAAGACAAACCTCTATCAATACCTATAAATATGTAATTTAAGGAGCCAATCCCTATAAATAGGTAAGAGTTACGAGTTACGAGTTCAGAACTCCTCTATGGGTCGCAAATCAGATTTAGTTTCCCCGGAACCGTCCAAAGAATGTTAGTCAGAGTGTTATGTGTGGAAAAGTGCAAGTCCTGAAAGAGAACAGCGTTAGCCTGTTCTCTGGCTTCAATCTGAAAAGAAATTTCAACGGAAAAAATGGCGGATTCATTATGGAAAGCATTGAACGAAAGAACATGTTTCCCTATTCCTCTTTCGCCTCAGAAAGAGAAAAAAGGGAAAACGGATGGTAGATGGAAAATTATTATTAATACTGAAATAGAACGGGATTTATGATACCACAAAGATATATTGAAGAATGGAGAGCCCTAACGCCGTGGACAACAGATGCACAAGTTGAGCAGGATTTGGT
>JAISZA010000002.1 GCA_031269535.1 Tannerellaceae bacterium | reverse complement strand
TGTTTCTATATAATATATATATGTTCTTTTTATTTTAATATATATAAGGAACACACACATATATATTATATAGAAACAACCCTAACAACCCTAACCCTAACAACCCCCTCCGCTACCGGGAAAGCAGCAGGCTGAGGCAATAACCGAATTTGTTCCCGTCCGGTTTCTTTTCGCTCCCGTCCGGATTTTTCCCGGACGGGAGCCATTTTTTTTCGGACGGGAGCAAAAAAAACGACTGTATGCACCCGATGAAACAAGGCGGTTTGCTCATCCCAAAACGAATTTAAAAGGTTTGGGGGGTGTATATAATTTTTTTTTCTAACTTTGGGCGCTCAACTGATGTGTTAACACACAAGACAGAAAGCAGGAACAGGTTTTAAAATGAAAAAGATATGGCGAAAATTAAAGGAGCTGTCGTGGTTAACACAGAACGCTGCAAGGGATGCAATCTTTGTGCAGTGGCCTGTCCGTCGGATGTGCTGGAACTGCATCCGCGCGAAGTTAACAACAAAGGATATCATTATGTTTACATGAAAAAACCGGATAACTGCATTGGATGCGCCAACTGCGGATTAGTATGTCCGGACGGATGTTTAACCATTTATAAAGTGAAGCTTAATTAATGGAAGAAATAAAATTGATGAAAGGAAACGAGGCGATAGCTCATGCGGCTATCCGGTATGGAGCGGATGGATATTTTGGCTATCCGATCACGCCTCAATCTGAGATTATGGAGACACTGATGGCCGAAAAGCCCTGGGAATCAACAGGCATGGTGGTACTGCAGGCCGAAAGCGAAGTGGCGGCTATCAATATGGTGTACGGGGGAGCGGCCAGCGGCAAACGGGTCATGACTTCCTCCTCCAGCCCGGGTATCAGTCTGAAATTAGAAGGTATATCCTATCTTGCGGGAGCCGAACTCCCCTGTGTGATCGTCAATGTGATGCGCGGAGGCCCGGGGCTGGGGACTATTCAGCCCAGCCAGGCCGATTATTTTCAAACCGTCAAAGGCGGAGGGCATGGCGATTACCGCCTGATCACCCTGGCGCCTTATTCGGTGCAGGAGATGGCCGATTTTGTTGCTCTCGGATTCGACCTCGCTTTCAGATACTCCAATCCGGCCATGATACTGGCCGATGGCATCATCGGACAAATGATGGAGAAAGTCGTCCTGCCCCCCTACCTCCCCAGGAAAACGGAAGCCGGAATCCGCGAAGAATCTCCCTGGGCTGTACAGGGAAAGCGGAAACAAAACAAGGTGAATGTCATCACCTCGCTGGAATTAGACCCGGCCCTTATGGAAGAGAACAACAAACGTTTCCAGGCCAAATACCGGAACATAGAAGAGACGGAAGTCCGATACGAAGAGTTTCACTGTGAAGACGCCCGGTACCTACTGATAGCCTTCGGATCGTCGGCGCGCATCTGCCAGAAAGTGGTGGAACTGGCCCGTGAAGAAGGAATCCGGTTGGGACTGCTGCGCCCCATTACGCTATGGCCTTTCCCTAAAAAAATCATTGAAGCATATAGCGATCGGGTGAAAGGCATGTTGTCGGTCGAACTGAATGCCGGACAGATGGTAGAAGATGTCCGCCTGGCTGTAAACGGAAAAGTAAAGGTCGAACACTTCGGACGCTTAGGCGGAGTGGTGTTCACACCCGATGAAATACTAACTGCATTAAAAGAAAAATTTCAAATATAAGCCTTATGATGCGCGGAAGTAAAACAGACGAGATTCTATCGTTGATATTCATGCTGCTGGCTGTGGCCGCAGGTATTTGTTTTTTTGTGGCAGACGATCGCATGGTGTTCTGGATTGTAGGCGGTATCGCCGTTGTATTCAGACTTATACAGTATGCGCTCCGCTTTTTTTAATCTGATAACCAAGAGAATTTATGGAACTTATTGAAATCATAAAGCCTGAAAACCGGGTGTATGCCAAACCCCGGCTGATGAACGACAGGCCGATGCATTATTGTCCGGGGTGCAGCCACGGGGTGATACATAAGCTGATAGCAGAAGTAGTGGCCGATATGGGCCTCGAAGAGCAGACTATCGGCGTCTCGCCGGTAGGATGCGCCGTGTTTGCGTATAATTATATTGATATCGACTGGGTGGAAGCTGCTCACGGACGCGCTCCGGCGGTAGCGACTGCGCTGAAACGCCTCAACAGGGAAAAGATGATTTTCACCTATCAGGGCGACGGCGATCTGGCGGCCATCGGAACGGCCGAAACGATCCACGCGGCCAACCGGGGAGAGAATATCGTCATCGTATTTGTCAACAATGCCATCTATGGCATGACAGGCGGACAAATGGCGCCGACCACCCTGGAAGGCATGGCTTCTTCGACCTGCCCCTATGGGCGCGACGTAGCGCTGAACGGCTATCCGCTGAAAATAGCCGACCTGCTGGCCCAGCTGGAAGGCACCTGCTTAGTCACCCGACAGAGCGTACAAACGGCCGCCGCCGTACGAAAAGCAAAAAAAATGCTGCGCAAAGCCTTCGAAAACTCCATGGCAGGCAAAGGCACCTCGGTGGTAGAGTTCGTCTCTACCTGCTCCTCCGGATGGAAAATGACTCCCGCCCAAGCCAACCAATGGATGGAAAACCATATGTTCTCTTTCTATCCGCTGGGCGACTTAAAAAATGTTGAATGAAACAAAACGAAGCATTATGAAACACGAAATTATCATCGCCGGCTTCGGCGGGCAGGGAGTCTTATCCATGGGAAAAATACTGGCTTATTCAGGCCTGATGGAAGGAAAAGAAGTCAGCTGGATGCCCTCCTACGGGCCCGAACAACGAGGAGGAACGGCCAATGTAACGGTTATCCTCAGCGATCGCCCCATCAGTTCGCCCATCCTGAACGAGTACGACATCGCAATCATACTGAACCAACCCTCGCTGGATAAGTTCGAAAGCAAGGTGAAACCCGGCGGCGTGCTCATCTACGACAGCTACGGCATACACGGGGCGATCAAACGTAAAGATATCCGGGTTTACCGGGTGGACGCCATGGACGCCGCAACGGAAATGGAGAACGAGAAAGCATTCAATATGCTGATATTAGGCGGACTGCTGAACATATGCCCCCTGGTGAAGCTGGAGAATGTGCTCTTAGGATTGAAAAAATCCCTGCCCGAACGACACCATAAGCTCATCCCCATGAACGAAGCGGCTATCAAAAAAGGAATGGAAATCATCCGTGAAGTCTGATCGCGTGAGCATGAGGTATTGTCTTTACATACTTATTTTTCTGCTTCTTCCTGCTACAAGCCTGTGGGGGCAAAGGAGGCAGGGGGGAGCGCGGAGCGGTTTTTCATTGTCGAACCTCTCTTCTTCCCAAAAAGAAATACCCGACAGCCTGCTGTTTGCCGACAGCACAGCTCTGGAGAATAAACGCATTACCGCTTACCGGCTTACCCGCTTCACAGGCGATTCGTATATCGCCCCGATGGATACCGATCGTCTTAATTACGGAAACACGACGCTCGTCGAAGGCAAATCGCTCGCTATGGGATATCTGGCCAATTTCGGCTCTCCCGCCCAGACCAAAATATTCTCCGAACGCAAGGAAGCCCGCGACTTTATTTATGCCGACGCTTACGATTACTATATTACAACCCCTGAAAACGCTTATTATTACGATACCCGACTGCCTTATACCCATGTGGTGTATAACCAGATGTCGTCGTCGCTGAAAAGAGAAGACCAGCTGAAGGGAGTCCTGACCTGGAATTTCGGCAGGAGAATAAATGTAGGAGGCGAAATGGACTATATATATGGCCGGGGGCAATACCAGTCGAATGGGAACAAACTCCTGAGCTACCGCTTATCCGGCAGCTACCGCTCCGACACATACGAACTCTATGCCTATCTGAGTAATTACAACTTTGTGAATTATGAAAACGGAGGGATGGCAAACGACCGTTATATCACTCATCCCGAAGAATTTACGGTGGGGAGGCAGGAAGTGCCGAGAAAAGACTACCCTGTCAGGCTCTACGATACCTGGAACCGCCTGCGGAGCAAACAATACTTTGTCTCACACCGCTATAACCTGGGATTTACACGGGAAACGGATGAAACCGACGAAGAAGGGAACCGGAAAGAAGTGTTTATCCCCGTTTCCAGCCTGATCCATACCCTGGAATACGAAGACAACAGCCGCCGGTTTATTTCCAATATGCCCACCGACAGCATCGACAGCCGCTATCTTATGCCCGCCGGTGGAACAAAGTATGTCTATGGGATTGATGAAAGCCTGAACGATGTGGCTTCTTCGTGGAATCTGAAAAATACGCTGGCTCTGTCTTTGCGCGAAGGATTTCAGGACTGGGCTAAATTCGGCATCACGGCCTTTGCTGTTTTTGAAAAGAGGAGATTCAAACTACCGGCACGCATACCCGGACTTACGTACGACGAAGAAAACGGCAGCGGCCCCTATCCCTGGCCCGACTATTTAGATTATCCCCTTTCGGAGATACACGACGAATTTACCATGTATTTAGGCGCCGATCTGTCTAAACAAAGAGGCTCCGTACTGACCTACAAGGCGCGGGGCGAACTGGGGATGCTCGGCGATGACATAGGAGAGTTCCGCATAAGCGGAGATTTGCAGACAAGCTTCTCCTTATCCGGAAAGCCGGCTTCTATCAAAGCCTATGGATACCTCAGAAATGTAAGACCGGCTTTTTTCCAGCGATATCATCACTCGCGTTACTTCTGGTGGGACCCGCAGACAAGAAAGCTCGACAATACACAACAATTCTATGCCGGAGGCGAAGTGGAGCTGGAATCGACCCGTACCAGGCTGTCTGCCGGAGCAGAGAGCATACGCAACTACGTTTATTTCAACCTGAAGGGACTCCCCGAACAATACGGCAAGAACCTCCAGGTCGTATCCGCCCGCCTGAAACAAGACTTCCATCACCGCGGGTTCGGATGGGAAAACGAAGTGGTGTATCAGGTAAGCAGTGAGCAGCAGGTGCTCCCACTTCCACTGATCAGCGCCTATTCAAACCTTTATGTCCACTTCAAACTGGCGAAAGTACTGACCGTTCAGATGGGAGCCGACGTACATTATCATACCTCCTATTATGCACCTTACTACGAACCTGCCACGCAGCAGTTTCAGGTACAGAACGAAAATAAAATCGGGAATTATCCCCTGATTAACGGATACCTGAACTTCCACCTGAAGCAGGCAAGGTTTTTTGCCATGTTTTACAACCTGGGTTCTGCCTTTTTAGATCCCAATTACTTTTCGTTATTACATTATCCGCTTAATCCGATGACGCTTAAACTGGGAGTAGCGGTTGTATTCAATAATTAATCCCTGTATGAGATCGCGAAAATTGCTTGTTTTCTATGTATTTTTACTCTTTCTGACAGCGGCCATTATGTTCCTGCTGCGGGAAACCGCCGGCGAGGAGATCAGGCCCCGCGATTATGCAGCTATCCGGGAAGAAGGGATACTCCGTATGATGACCGAATACAATCCGTCGGGCTATTATATCTCCGGGGATACCCTTGAAGGCTTCCAGTACGAATTAAGCCGGGCCATCGCCGAAATCTCCGGACTGGAAGTACAGATGGAATTAGAAATGAGCCTTACCGAAAGTTTCAGAGCCTTAGTGAATAACGAATGCGACATCATCGCGCAGAATATTCCCGTCACAAGCGAGATGAAAGAAAACTATCTGTTTACGGAGCCGATAGTCCTGAGCAAGCAGGTGTTGGTGCAGCGGACATCCGGGGCCAACCAGGGCATCGAACCGATCCGGAATCACCTGAAGCTGGCCGGAAAGACAATTTATATTCCCAAAGACTCCCCGGCCTTGCTTCGCCTGAAACATCTGGAACTCGAAATAGGCGATTCCGTCTCTGTTGTAGAAGAGCATAGCTATTCTTCCGAACAATTAATCATCAGGGTAGCCAAGGCTGAGATCGATTATGCCGTCTGCGACCGGCAGGTAGCACTCAGACTGCAAAGCGAATTGCCGGAAATCGATCTGGAGACAGACATCAGCTTTACCCAATTACAGGCCTGGGCTGTGCGGAAAAACGCCCCCGTATTGGCGGATAGCCTGAATCACTGGTTCAGGCAAATACGTGAAAAAGGGATATTTGATAAAATATATAAACGTTATTATGGCATTATACCTTGAATATTCGCGATTATTACCTAATTTTACGCCTTATTTAATTAGAAAACATGAGATTTGATGAATTGAACCTGGAAGGAGCTGTTCTCGACGGACTTGACGCAATGAACTTTCTGGAGACTACGCCTGTACAGGAACTGACGATACCACTTATTTTAGAAGGAAAAGATATCATCGCCTGCGCTCAGACCGGTACGGGGAAAACAGCCGCCTATGTACTCCCCCTGCTAAACGAACTAAGCAAAGGCAAGTATCCCGAATATGCTGTGAATGCAGTTATTATGGCCCCTACACGCGAACTGGCCCAGCAAATAGACCATCAGATAGAGGGCTTCTCTTATTTCATCCCCGTCTCGGCGGTGGCTGTGTACGGAGGTACCGACGGCATCGCCTGGGAACAGCAGAAGAGAGGACTGGAAAAGGGAGCAGATATCGTCATCGCTACACCGGGACGACTGCTGTCGCATATTAAATTAGAGACGGTCGATCTATCGCATGTCTCTTATTTCGTCCTCGACGAAGCCGACCGTATGCTGGATATGGGATTCTACGACGACATTATGCAGGTGCATAAGCAACTGCCTGCCTCGTGCCAGATTGTTATGTTCTCAGCAACCATGCCGCCTAAAATCCGGACACTGGCCAAGACGATCTTAAAAAACCCGGAAGAGATAAAGATCGCCATCTCCCGTCCTCCCGAAACCATTATGCAGACGGCTTATATCTGCTATGATATGCAGAAACTGAGCATTCTGGAAGACCTCTTCTCGCAGAACCAGCCCCAGCGAACGATTATCTTTTCTTCCTCCAAGATGAAAGTAAAGGAACTGGCATCTACGCTGAAACGCATGAAGTTTAATGTGGCTGCCATGCATTCCGACCTGGAACAATCGCAACGGGAAGAGGTGATGAAAGAGTTTAAAAACGGACATGTCGATGTATTGGTGGCCACCGATGTCGTAGCCCGTGGAATTGATATCAATGATATCAAACTGGTAATCAATTTTGATATTCCTCACGATCCGGAAGATTATGTCCATCGCATCGGACGGACGGCCCGCGGAACGCATGGAGAAGGGTTGTCCATCACTTTTGTATCCATTGAGGAACAGGCTCAGTTTAAGCGAATCGAGAACTTCCTGAACAAAACAATCTATAAGATACCTCTCGATCCTAAATTCGGAGAAGCCCCCCTGTATGAACCGGGTAAATACGCTCACTTACGGAAAAGAAAAGGACGTCCTTTTAAAACGAACCGCTCTTCCAGACGTAACTAATTATTCTCAATTATCCTGCTATGTCACAAATAAAAAACAATCCTCTGACAGAGACATACCAAACACCTTTTCATACGCCGCCTTTCGACAAAGTGAAGACAGAACATTATGAACCTGCTTACCGGGAAGCCTTCAGGCAGCTGCGCGACGAAATAGAAACGATAGCCGGCAATACGGAACCTCCCACTTTCCGGAATACCATCGTGGCTCTTGAGCAATACAGCGGCATCTTACTGCATAAGATAAATGATGTATTCTTCAATGTGCTGAATGCCGATGCCAGTGACGAGATGATCGAACTATCCCAGCGCATCTCGCCTGAATTATCGGAAAGCTCCAGCAATATCTACCTGAATGATAAATTATTTGCCCGGATAAAAGCGGTTTATAACGAAAAAGACAAACTAAACCTCTCCACCGAAGACGCCCGCTTACTGACCGAGACATACGACTCTTTCGTGGTACAGGGAGCCGGATTGAGCCCGGACGATAAGGAAAAATACCGCCAGCTGACAACCGACTTAAGCCTCCTCTCTTTGACGTTTGAGCATAATGTGCTGAAAGATAAGAACCAGTCGGAGTTACTCCTTACAAATGAAGAAGAATGGGCCGGCCTGCCCGAATGGGTGTGCGAAGCAGCTAACCTCCTGGCGGAAAGCAAAGGAAAAAAAGGATGTCTGTTCAACCTCTCTGCCCCTTCCTACACGGCCTTCATGCGTTATTCGGGCATACGGAAACTGCGTGAAGCAATGTATTACGAATACATGAACATCGGAAATAAAGGAAACGAATACGATAATAAAGACATCATCAGGCAAATCGTGAATATACGCCTGGAAATTGCCCGCCTGACAGGATATAATCATTATGCCGGATACGCTTTACGTCATACAATGGCAAAAAAAACGGAAAACGTATATGCACTCCTCAATCAACTACTGGAAGCTTACAAACCGGTAGCCATCCGGGAATATCAGGAGCTGGAAAACTTTGCCCGCGGAATGGAAAAGCCCGGCTTTACACTCATGCCCTGGGATTGGAGTTATTATGCCGAGAAACTGAAAGACACACGCTTTCACGTGAATGAAGAAATGACGCGCCCGTATTTTGAACTGGAAAATGTAAAGAAATGCGTTTTCGGATTAGCCACCCAATTATATGGTATTACCTTTAAACAGAATAAAGAAATCCCGGTCTATCATCCCGAAGTAGAGACGTACGAGGTGTATGATGCCGGAGGAGATTTTCTGGCGGTGCTTTACACCGATTTCCATCCGCGCGACAGAAAACAGGGGGGAGCCTGGATGAATAGCCTCAAACCTCAGTTCAAGGGCATAGAAGGATACAACGACAGGCCACAGGTCATTATCGTCATGAACTTTACCCGTCCGACACGCAGCCAGCCTTCCCTCCTCTCGTACGACGAAGTAAATACCCTGTTGCATGAGTTCGGTCATGCCTTACACGGGATGCTTTCCGACGGGACGTATGCGGTGCTGACCGGGACAAGCGTATATCACGACTTTGTGGAACTCCCCTCACAACTCATGGAAAACTGGCTGAGAGAAAAAGAATTTCTCGACCAGATCGCCGTCCATTACCAGACCGGAGAGAAGATGTCTCCCGACTTCATCCGGCGCCTGACAGACGCCTCCAATTTCAATACCGGCTATTCCTGTTGCCGTCAGATATGTTTCGGACTGCTGGATATGGCCTGGCATACGATCCGTACTCCGTTCGAAGGCAAGGTGGCCGATTTCGAACGCAAGGCATGGGCGCCTGCCCTCATCCTGCCCGAAGTAGGAGAAACCCTGATGAGCAGTAACTTCGGACATATCTTCTCCGGCGAATATGCTGCCGGCTATTACGGATACAAATGGGCGGAAGTACTGGAAGCCGATGCGTTCTCCGTATTCAGGGAAGCAGGGATTTTTAACAAGGAAGCAGCCCGTTCGTTCCGGGAGCATATCCTCTCGAAAGGAGGAAGCGAAGACCCGGAAGTGCTTTATAAACGTTTTCGCGGAAAAGAACCAACAATTGATGCGTTATTGATTAAGAACGGGATAAAAAAATAAGTATATTTGCCGCCATGGGTGAAAAAACAGATAAACAATCCGAATTAGACAGGCGATACCTCCGCATGGCCAGGATATGGGCCGAAAATTCGTATTGCAAACGCCGGCAGGTAGGGGCTCTGATCGTAAAAGACAACCGGATTATCTCTGATGGATACAATGGCACTCCCTCCGGATTTGAGAACGTTTGCGAAGATGAAAATAATGTGACGAAACCCTACGTACTCCATGCCGAAGCCAATGCCATCACCAAAGTAGCCGCTTCGTCGAACAGCAGCAGAGATGCGACCATATACGTCACCTCTGCCCCTTGTATCGAATGTGCCAAATTAATCATACAGGCGGGCATCAGACGGGTCGTCTATTCGGAACTGTACCGGATAGACGCAGGCTGTAAATTATTGGAGAAAGCAGGCATCAGAGTAGATTATATAGACATCACAGAATAATATCATTTTAGTATGAACAAGAAATTAAGCCTTTGGCTTCCTGTTATTATCGCAACAAGTATCGCACTGGGTATTTTTATCGGAAACTACTTCCTCACTTCCGGCAGGCAGGGAAAAGTACAGACTTATTTCAGTGGAAATAAAATCAATGCCATACTCGACATTATTGAGAACCAATATGTCGATACAGTTCATATACCCGACTTAATCGAAGGGGTTATCCCGAAAATATTCGATGAACTCGACCCTCACTCCCTCTATATCTCTGCCAAAGACGCCCAGAGCCTTAATGAAGAACTGGAAGGATCGTTCAGCGGCATCGGCGTCTCTTTCAATATGCAGACCGACACCATCCTGATCATCAGTGTCATACCGGGAGGGCCGTCTGAGAAAGCCGGACTGCTGCCTTTCGACCGCATCATAACCATCAATGATTCGGTCTTTGCCGGAAAGAAAACCGACCAGAACGAAGTCATGAAAAACCTGCGCGGAACAAAGAACAGCATCGTCAGATTGGGCGTCAAACGCAGGAACATACCCGACCTGATCCACTTTGAAGTAGCCCGGGGTGATGTGCCGGTCTATTCCGTGGATGCTTCCTACAAAGTAAGCAAGGACATCGGATACATCAAGGTCAGCAAGTTTACCCGTACGACCTATAATGAGTTCATTACCGCCATCGCCCGGTTAAAGAACGAAAGCTGCAACGCCTTTATCATCGACCTGCGGGGCAATACGGGAGGCATTATGGAAACGGCTGTCAATATGGTCAATGAATTTATGCCGCAGGGACGGCTGATTGTCTATACCGAAGGAAAAGCCTTCCCGCGCAATGATATCTACGCCAATGGAACGGGTACCTGCATCAACGATCCGATCGTGGTACTCACCGACGAAGGCTCGGCCTCTGCCAGCGAAATATTCGCCGGAGCCATACAGGATAACGACCGGGGGCTTATCATCGGACGCCGTACCTACGGAAAAGGACTGGTGCAAACACAAGTAGGGCTTATCGACGGCTCACAGCTGCGCCTTACCATTGCCCGATACTATACGCCCTCTGGACGCTCCATCCAGAAAGAATACGAAATGGGGCATTCGGAAACATACGATATGGATATCTATAACCGCTATATACATGGCGAATTTTATTCTGCCGACAGCATAAAGATGGACAACCTGCCCGAATACCAGACATCCATCGGACGAACGGTGTTCGGAGGAGGAGGAGTCATGCCCGACTTATTCATCCCAAGCGATACCAGCGGTATTACTTCTTACTTCAACAATGTAGCCAGAAACAGCAATATTCTCTATCTCTACGCGCTGAAATACTCGGATGCAAATTACGACAAGCTTTCGTCGTTCCGTACCTATCAGGAATTGCATGCTTATCTGCAACAACAGCCTCTATTAACTGATTTCACCGATTTCGCGGCAGAGCAGGGAGTGAAAAAACGCCCCGTACTGATCGATATCTCAGCCCGACTGATCGAGACACACATACAATCCTATATCGTACGCAATTTCTTCGACGAAAACGGATTCTATCCCATCTTCTTCAAAGACGACGAAACGATACGCCGGGCGGTCAAAGTAATAAAAGAAGGTAAATCAACACCCTCCCCGGATAATCTTTCTGATAAAGGCATATCCGAATGTATGGAAGAGGCAGGCGCTTCCCCTTCACCTGTCCGCAGATACGGACTGATGAAGGAAAGGATACGCGAAAATCATACAGCCTGAAGTATGAGAATAGAAGAATACTATTCACTCGAAAAGCATAATACATTCCACCTGCCGGTAAAAACCCGATGGTTCATGGAATACGGGAGCGAAGAAGAGCTCAGGCGTATCCTGCACGACGAATATTTCCACGCATGCGCTTCCCTGCATATCGGAAGCGGAAGCAATCTGCTTTTCCTCGGCGATTATAATGGCATCGTTCTGCATTCCGCTATCAAAGGCCTCAGCCTGACGGAAGAAACGCGGGAGACGGTGTCACTGCGTATCGGAGCGGCAGAGCGCTGGGACGATGTCGTGGCTTATGCCGTATCCAGAGGCTGGTACGGGATTGAAAACCTTTCCGGCATACCCGGCGAATGTGGAGCCGCCGCCGTTCAGAACATTGGAGCTTACGGCATGGAGATAAAAGACGTCGTCGAAGAGGTGGAAGCCTACGACCGCAACACCTGTGAGAAACATACGTTCACGAGAGAAACCTGCCGCTATGCCTATCGTTACAGCCGCTTCAGGGAGGAAGACAGCCCCTGCATCCTTACGCATATCCGTATCCGCCTGGCTAAAACGCCCCGCTTCGTTCTCGGTTACGGCGACCTGCAGGAGCGCATGGCAAACCTATACCCCGGAGCCGGGCTGCCGGACGTACGCCGGACCATCCTGACTATCCGTAAGGAGAAACTCCCCGACCCGGAACAAACCGGGAATGCGGGCAGTTTCTTTATGAATCCGCTTATCCCGATGCGGCATTTCGAGGCCTTACAAACAGCATACCCCGGCATCCCCTCTTTTGCGGCGGAAGAGGAGGGCTACGTGAAAATACCGGCCGCCTGGCTGATCGAACAATGTGGGTTCAAAGGAAAAACACAGGGAGAAGCAGGGGTATATGAAAAACACCCCCTGATCCTGATCAACACAGGCAATGCCTGCGGGAGCGACATCGCACGGCTTGCCGAAAGCATACGGGAGGCCGTAGCCATGCGTTTCCATATCGGGCTGGTTCCCGAAGTTAAATATATAGGATGATGGATATTACTTTCTTAGGTACGGGAACATCCACCGGAGTTCCGGAAATCCGATGTTCGTGCGAAGTCTGTACAAGTAAAGACCGGAGAGACCGACGGCTGCGCACCTCCGTCCTGGTCGGGACAGAAGGGAAAAATATATTGCTCGATTGCGGCCCCGATTTCCGCTGGCAGATGATCCGACAGCAGACCGACTACCTGGATGCTGTCCTTATCTCGCACGAACACTACGACCATGTAGGAGGATTAGACGATCTGCGCCCGTTCTGCATCGGTGAAGGGCTTGATATCTACGCAGAAGACAATGTCGCCCAGGCCATACGGATGCGGATGCCCTATGCCTTCCGAGACCGTCATTTCCCCGGTTTACCCAATCTGAAGCTACATTCCATACAAAACGAGCCCTTCATGGCTGCCGGTATCCGGATAATCCCCGTACGTCTGATGCACGCCTGCATGAAAATCTTTGGCTACCGGATCGGGAATATGGCGTACCTGACGGATGTAAAACGCATTCCCGAAGAAGAGTTCGGCAAGCTGGAAGGATTAGACGTACTCATCATTGATGCACTCAGGAAAAAAGAGCATCCCTCTCACGAAAGCCTCGGCGAAGCCTTAGACAATATCGCCCGCATCCGCCCCCGGGAAGCCTACCTGATTCACATGAGCCACCGCATCGGACTGCAGGCCGAAATAGAGAAAGAACTCCCCCCGCACGTACACCCCGCATACGACGGCCTCCACCTTCGGATCGGAGGATAGGCGTTGTCAGGAAATCTGAAATGCCGCTGATATACAAACCGGATATGAGCCTCTAAAGGGTAAACCAATAGTTAAATTTCACCATCAGGGCGTTGGTCGGGATATATTCGAACAACGCCTTTGTATTTTGCCCGAACGACGCGACATAGGCCTCTGCCGAACCCGAACGACTCTGTCCCCAGACAAGATAAACGATGGAATTGGGCCGGTACTCCCAGCGGACTACCAGATTAAAACGAAACTCACGAAAGCTGAAGTCCGGGTTGTCGAACGCATACTGCCCGCCGTCGGTTTCGGATACGGTGTATGTATTGCCGGCTGCATGATAGGTCAGTACGTCGTCTCCCAGTATGCGGAAACGTTTGTTGTATTGCTTGTTCATGGTGTCGGTCGCTCGTTTGAATTCGGTGTATTTGCCGGACGACAGGAAAGGATTGCCGTAGAATTGTATCGACAGATCGGGTGTGATGCTGTAGTCCATGCGTAGGGTAAGGCCGGCGGTATGTTGCCTGAGTGCGCTCATCAGATAGACGTTGTGGCCCGGCTCCGTCTCCTGCTGTCCGGCATATTCCAGTCCTTTGTTCCAGTACGTATAATTCAGGCGGGCGGTCAGTCCCATATTGGAAACCGGGCGGTAGTTGGCTTCAAGCCATGCGAAGTGTGCATAACGCTGCTTACCCAGCACGGTGCCATGATAGGCTTTCATCCATAAATTCCTCGACGGGTCGCTGCCGGTACTCATATCCGTACCCCATCGCGGATTGAGCAAGACGGGAGGCCCGCCGCGGAGCATACCACTCTCCACCGTCCGGGGATCGTAGAATCCACAAAAGTAAAGATACCATTTGTTCGTAAAGCTCAGGTTCGATTCGAGTCCTGCCCGGCCAAACGTGTAGTCGCCTCCATAATTCCAGTAATAGCGGTAGAAGGCATACACATTGTAATTACGCAGTATCCCCGACGGTGTATATTCTACATATCCCGCATATCCTTTTACCAACTTATAGTCGGTCGTTTCCAGGTAGCCGATATCATTCAGGTCGAAGCCCGGGCTTCCCCACATGAACTGTTGCTGAAATATCAGTTTCTTGCCGCCTCCTCTTCCGAGATAGAGGCTTCCCGAGGTGCCCTGCAGGTTCGTACGCGCACTATCTACCGCTACGTGCGGAGCGCCTTCGCGCTGGAAATAGTGCACCGGCGAGCGCTGAAGGGCGGTCATCGCTTCCCTTGTTCCCTCCATATAGCTGTATTGCAAGCTTCCCCGGATGTAGTATTCCCGCTTTCTGAAGTATTGTTCAAAGTCGAAACCTCCCGTATAAGCATTGCGGATAAGGGCCGAGAGATGGCGGTCGGTAAGCCGGCGGTTCACGGCCGTCAGCATCCCGCCCACAGCGGTATTTCCTTCGTGCAGGTCCTGTTGTACGCGGGCTACGGAATAGCTGGTAAAGGGCTGGGCAGTCTGCAGGTATTCACGTCCGCCTTCGGTAATCCGGGCGCTTTCGCGGGCCGTCAGGCTGTTGAGTAAGCCAACCGACAGACCGTGTCTGCTTTTTCCCGACACCTTGACGGCGCTGATAATATGCGTTTGCCGGGGGACGGAGCTGTATTTTCCTTCCGCTGTTCCGGGTTTCCACGAGGGAGGAGCTCCGATCCGGCGCGAGTAAAACATAGTCTCGCCTCTCATCGAGAAAATATTCTTCCCTTCGAGGAAGAAGGGACGCTTCTCCTCGTAATACGTTTCGTAGGCTGTCAGGTTAATCGTTGAAGGATCGGCCTCTACCTGCCCGAAGTCGGGGTTGAGGGTGAAGTCGAGCGTAAAATCACTCGAAAGGCCTATTTTCCCGTCCAGGCCGGCTCCGGATACCCATTGGCTACCGTCGGCATAAGGATTGCCTGCTTCCTTTTCCGATAGTTGGTATTCCACCGAGGTATAGGGTGTCAGTTCGATTCGTCTCGATCGGGGAAGACCCGATATGCCCTGCAGCCTGCCGAAGGCAAAGACCTGTCCGGCGTTGTTTCGCGGAACCAGGTGCAGGTGGTCGTCTTCCCTTCTCCGGTCGATCACACGTACCGCATGCATTCCCCATTCCTGCTCCGTATTCTTATTGGAGTAACGGAGCTGCGAAAGCGGGATACGAAACTCGGCGTACCAGCCCCTGTCGTCTGCCGAAGTCTTTCCTTCCCACACGGCATCCCAGGTATAATCGTCGTCATCGAAGTTATGGCACAGGAAGTCACAGCGTGTACCAGCAGCCGTCAGGGCAAAGACAAAACCGGTACGTTTGTCGTCATAGCTATCGAAGGCAATCGCTACGGCGTCTCCTTTGAGCTGGTCGCGTGGTGCCAGCCACCGGTTGATCTTCTCCGGTTCGGAATCCAAAGCCCGGAAAGCGACGTAGATATTATTGTTGTCGTACAATATCTTCAGGCGGGTTTCTTCGGTTGCCGGACTTCCTTCGTTGGGTTGTTGTTGTACGAAACATTCCGACCAGGCTCCCTCGTTTTCCCAGCTCTCATCGCCCAGGAGGCCGTCGATGACGGGGGGCACCTCCGTACGGGCGGCCCGGTATGCGCGTCGGGAGATACTGTCTGCCGGCTGTTGCGCGGATACGACAACAGAAGAAAAAGCAATACACAAAAGCAAAGGGATTCGCAGGGATTTCATAACACAAAGGGATTAAAAAGGGATAAAATATATAGAAATACATAGTCTTCATAGGGTACATGGGCTACGTCGATTTTCAATTCAAATTGTTGCCTCGTCATTGCGAGCCCGAAGGGCGAAGCAATCCAGACCGGGCACACCCTGGATTGCTTCGTACCTTCGCAATGACGGGAATCTGCGACAATTTGAGATGCACCCGTCTTCATATCGGGCTGCAACCGGTAAGGTAAACGGACTCATCTTCCCGGCTGATCTGGAACGATAACTGAAGGCGGGGGTAACGGGCTGTGATCCGTTGCGAAAGGGTCTCGCCTATCGACCGGTACAGGGAGTCGCCGAGGGCATCGTAGGGCAAGCTTCCGTAACAGCAAATCTTTCCTTCGCTGACAAACAAATCGGCCGACAACCATTCAAGGCTGCTGATTCCCAGCTCATCTGCCTGGCAGATAATATTCAGAGGCGCATTGGTATCGAACGAGGCACGCCGGTCGTTCATCCCGGCAGGCAGCAGCACCTCGCCATTCAACTGTTGCACAGCCGCCCGTTCCAGCAGTTTCCTGCTGTAACTGCCTACCCAGATGCCGTTGTAAACATAATATCCGAAGAAACGGTTTTCCGTATCGGGATAATAATAGAAATCGATCCCGTTTTCGATTTGCTGCTGGGGGAGATAAGGTTTATATTTTTCCGGCAGTATCTCTTTGGTTATCCGGGCAGCTGTTTTGCTCCCGGCCTGCATATAGCAGATCACTCCCTGGGCATGAAAGGAGAAAACGACCAGCGACATCTGCTGGTTCCCGCGGATAATCGAGAGGAATACCTCCGGTATTTCTCCGGAGAACATTCGGTAAAGTGACGGGTTATTGAGTATCATCCGGTTAAAGACAACGGGACGGTTCACAGCCAGCAGCGTATGGGC
Source organism: Tannerellaceae bacterium (assembly GCA_031269535.1). GTDB lineage: Bacteria > Bacteroidota > Bacteroidia > Bacteroidales > Tannerellaceae > DFXE01. Next base: position 3,199 of record JAISZA010000002.1, on the reverse strand, counting down.
ATTGGGGGGAACCAGTGCATAGACATCCGAACGGCTGTTGGTCTTCTCTTCCCTCACCGCCTTGAAGTATGCCGTAATTGCCAGCAGCATAAGGAGCATAGCGGCAATACTGATAAAGATTTCTTTCAGGTAGCCTCTCATTTTTCTTGCAGGAAATACTTACACCAGGGTTTGATCCCGCAATCCTCGCATTTGGGTTTGCGTGCCGTACAGACGTACCGTCCGTGAAGGATCAGCCAGTGATGCGCTTTGGGGATGAGCTTGGCGGGGATATGGCTTATCAATTCTTTTTCCGTCTCCAGGGGAGTCTTGCTGTTATCTGTCAGGCCGATGCGGTTGGCTACGCGGAAGACGTGCGTATCTACGGCCATCGTAGGCTTGTCATATACCACCGAGGCGATTACATTGGCCGTCTTGCGTCCTACGCCGGGCAGTTTCTGCAATTCGTTCACATCTGAAGGAACCACCCCTTTGAAGTCTGCCCATAGTTTCTGCGCCATGCCGACCAGATGTTTCGCTTTATTATTCGGGTAAGAGACACTCTTTATGTATTCATAGACCACAGCGGGAGAAGAAGCGGCCAGCGCCTCCGGCGTAGGAAAAGCCTCGAACAGGGCAGGCGTAAGCATATTCACCCGCTTATCCGTACATTGGGCCGAAAGGATCACGGCAATAAGCAGTTGAAAAGGATCGTTATAATGCAGCTCCGTCTCCGCTACCGGTACATTTTTTTCAAACCAGCAGACAACTTCTTTATATCGCTCCTCTTTACGCATCTTGCAGAGATTTTGTGTTTTCCCCGGACCCGGTCATAGGCCCGGGGATGGTAAAATGATCCGGTTATCAAATTAATTGGCAGACTCAAACTGCCTCAGAAAACGCATATCATTTTCCGAGAACAAGCGTAAGTCGGTTACCTGGTATTTCAGATTGGTGATGCGTTCGATACCCATTCCCACGGCATAGCCCGAATACAGCCCGCTGTCGATACCGCAGTTGTCGAGCACATGGGGATGAACCATGCCGCAGCCTAATATCTCCACCCAGCCGGTATGCTTGCAGAATGGGCATCCCCTGCCTCCGCAAAGCTTGCACGAGATATCCATCTCGGCCGAAGGCTCGGTAAACGGGAAATAAGAAGGGCGCAGACGTATCTGCGTATCCGGCCCGAACAACTCTTTGGAGAAGAAAAGCAAGGCCTGCTTCAGATCGGCAAACGAAACATCTTTGTCCACATAAAGAGCTTCGACCTGATGGAAGAAGCAATGGGCGCGGTACGAAATCGCTTCGTTGCGATAGACACGCCCCGGACAAATGATGCGGATGGGCGGCTGTTGTTTTTCCATCACACGTGTCTGCACAGACGAGGTATGTGTGCGAAGGATAATATCCGGATGATGATCGATGAAGAAGGTATCCTGCATATCGCGCGCCGGATGGTCGTCGGCAAAGTTCAGCGACGAGAACACATGCCAGTCGTCTTCAATCTCAGGCCCTTCGGCAATGCTGAAGCCTAAACGCCCGAATATATCGCAGATTTCTTTTCGGACAACCGAAAGGGGATGCCGTGTGCCTAAGCGTACCGGATAAGCGGTGCGCGTCAGGTCTATCGCTTCCTCTCCCCCGTTTGGTTTATCGGCGAAGCTGTTCTTCAGCTCATTGATTTTCTCTTGTGCCTTTTCTTTCAGTTGATTCAGGTGTTGGCCTACTTCCCGTTTCTGCCCGGCAGCGACGTTCCTGAAATCATCCATCAACTGCGATATTTCGCCTTTCCTGCTCAGATACCTGATTCGCAAAGCTTCCCATTCATCCGCATTAGCCACTTTCAATTCCTCCACTTCCCGGAGCAATGTTTTTATCCTCTCAATCATTTCTGTATCCATTTTCTTTTAAGTGGAGCAAAATTACCTTTTTATTTCTATACTGCAATAAAGTGCTGCTTTTTATTTTTGGCGTTGTCAGGGAATAAACGTTACAATAGGGTGCATTTGACTACGTCGATTTTCAATTCAGTTTGTCGCATCGTCATTACGGGCCGTCATTGCAAAGGGAGGGTGAAGCAATCCAGACCGGGCACCCTGGATTGCTTCGTACCTCGCAAGGACGTTCGTACCTCGCAATGACGATAGAAATCCATTGAATCTGCGGCCATTTGAATTGAAAATCGACGTAGTCAAATGCACCCTTCAGCCCCTTTCGCTGTCAGGATGAGGTGGACGGGGGTATGCCTTGTCCGTTTCGGCTCGTTTTATTTTTATCTGTAGGAAAAATCCGGAAGTTTTTCCGGGCTGAAAGCCCGGTATACCCCAGCCCAGGGCAACGCCCTGGGTTCCAACGCCCTGGGTTCCGGCGTTCTGGGTATAAAACGGAATAATCCGGTACGCGCCCTGAAAGGGCAGCCTAATGATGTCCGCAGATAATCTCCGGCTGCCTATGCAGCCTTCGGAACCTGTATATATCTGTTTTCATCTCACTATTTTAAACCGCACAAAGTATGATACTTTTATTTGTCCGACCCAGGTCAAACAGCTGTCCGACCCGGGTCGAATACGTATCCGACCCAGGTCGGACAGCTGTTTGACCCGGGTCGGACAAATATTACTGCTGGGGGGGGCAGACAGTACTCGGCTGTATCTGACCGGATCATCGGAAAAGCTTTCCGCGCGAAAGGGAGGGTGAAGCAATCCGGACCAGGCACTCTGGATTGCTTCGCTTCACTCGCAATGACGATCCTCCCGTCATTGCGAACCGACCTATAAGCGGGGAAAAAAGGAAAGCATATATATTGATTGTATGGTAATTATAATTTTCGTCATTGCGAGTGAAGCGAAGCAATCCAGTAATGCCGGTAATGAAAAAATGTAACCCTTATTCCCTGACAACGCCTTAAAAGTTATGGGGGTAAGGGCAAACGCATTTGAATAGTTTACAGAAGACGGATATTCCTTTATCCGGATACTGTGCCATCGGGGTGGCACAAATATTTGCTCCCGTCCGAGATAAATTCGCTCCCGTCCGAGATAAATCCGCTCCCGTCCGAGAATAAACCGGACGGGAGTGAAAATGATGCAGACAGGTGGCTGTTGTTTTTTGGGTGCATTTGACTACGTCGATTTTCAATTCAAACTGTCGCAGATTCAATGGATTTCCATCGTCATTGCGAGGTACGAAGCAATCCAGGGTGCCCGCTCTGGATGGC
>JAISZA010000214.1 GCA_031269535.1 Tannerellaceae bacterium | reverse complement strand
CCGTTAAGCCGCCGGGTGCAATTCAAATGGTCGCAGATTCAATGGATTTCTATCGTCCTTGCGAGGTACGAAGCAATCCACTTCCGCCGTCATTGCGAGGTACGAAGCAATCCAGGGTGCTCGCTCAGGATTGCTTCACCCTCCCTTTCGCAATGACGGCCCGTAATGGCGATGCGACAATTTGAATTGCACCCCTCCGGAACCTATATATTTTTTCACTGTTTTTATCTCACTATTTTAAACCGCGCGAAGTACACCTCCACCACCTCGGGTTCGACACCCCCTCATCCCCATCAAGATAGACGGCCGAAAGAGCTGCGGACTCGTCCTGAAACCCCGCCGGCGAGTGAGGGAGTGTGAGCAGAAAGGCTGTTTGGATTTTATTCAATTTTTATCATTGCATGAATTTAATAAAGCAAGGTGTTCACTGCTTTGACCAGGAATATATAGGAGGCTGCGATGTCGATAACATATTCGTTTTCGCTCCAAAGGAAAGGATAATCATCCCTGTTCTCAGGAAAGTCTGGTTTCAGAATCCTCACGCCGGGCACTATTCCACCCGGTATAAAAGTATAATCTGCCCGATTGCTTCCATAAGCCACCTTTTTAGGTTGTGCTCCTACGCCGGAAACGAAGCTCAGGCTGCTGAAAGGATGACAACCGTAAATATAGTTCAATCCCCTGAAAATGTAATCCGTGTCTATTAGGTCAAGGAACGATTTATACAAGAGGAAGCAGGTGATGGATTGCTGAATAATCGCCCTGTTGCCTGCCCAGCCTCCCAAGTCGATAGATACGCCGTAAGGATTTTCTTTTTCAGCCTGAGCTAATTGTTCGACGTATGCTTTTACTAACGGCTCTACTTGTTGTTTGAAAGAATCATCCATATAAGGAAGTAGAGTGGCAATCAGGTAGGCGTTACGGTTGAACTGCTGCAGCATTTCAGGAAGGAGTTCGTCCAAACGGGCTTTATACATAGCTTTATCCGTCGTGCGCCATAATTCAAATGCCGTTCTACATTCCAGCGGGTTGATGAAAGCCGCTCCGTTGAGGAAACCTCTTCTGCCGGTATCAGGAGGCGCGACAGGACGATTATGCTCGTCCATCCATATCTTCTCGGCCACTTGTATGCATTCGGCGCTGAGCGTGTCATTATAGCCCCGTAATACACGAGCCGCCGCCGCTACCGAAATAGCCGTACCGTAGTTCAAAAAAGGCATATTGCCGGTAAACGCCCATCGGTCGTCGGATGTACCACTGGTTCTTCCGTCGGTTTGCAAACTGTCCAAGCGTGGGTTATATACCAAATTGTCTGTCTTGTTTACGGCGTCTCCCAAATGGCGGTATTGGTACAGATGCGACTCATTGATTCCGTTAATCGCGTAACCTATTGCTTTTACCTGAGCCACTAACTGCAATACGCCATGTTCGATTTGCTGAATGATATCCGGCGTTCCATCGGGCACATGAATGTCAACATAGCGTGTTTCTTGAATGATAGTCGTTTCATCCCGGGTAACGTTAAACAATTCCTGGATGGCAGTGAGATTCTGTACGACAGTATGCTGCGAAGGCGTTTGTATGTCGAAATCGCCTGCGTCAAACCAACCGCCTACATTCAAGCCGGGTATATGTTCCAAAGGTTTATACTTGTTTCCCGTAACAGGGCCTTGCCGCCATCCATCCCAGTGAATCCGGTTGAGCGGTGCTTGCAGAGCGTCGTCCAGGTGCGGAGCACCATGCCAGACGCGATAGGCCTCGCGTACAAACATGTGATCCATTTGTACAGGAAAAAATACATCCATCGTCGGATACCATGCGCGGGCGTAAACGTCGTTGGCTATAGGGAAAGGGGCCGTCTGCTGCGTTCCATACTCCAGCAGATAAATACCCGGCTCTTTTACCGGGCTGAAATCGAATGTCAGGTAATTATACCTCGTATAGGTTCCCCAAATGACGGGTTTTCCGGACAACGCTTTCGCGAGGCTACCATCCGGTTGAACTTTCCATAAGGTAATGGCAGACAACGGAGAATCATTCTTATCCAACTCTACAACGGCCGTCTTTTTCTGGTTCGGGTGATAGCCCACCTGTGAATGGGAAATGACAGGTTGGCGCGTCCATCCGGATATGATTTCGGCTGAGATATTCCACTCGGCAATCTTACCCGTCTTACCGGCAGGAAGCAGCGTACGAACGACAAAGGTACCATTTTGTTGCTTGTTTCTTCCGTCAAAGAGCATGAGCGGATTATCATCCGTTGACTGAATAGACAGATGGACGCCCGGATCGTCGGGAGCGATTTCAATCCTATGGCCGGTTGCCATAGGAGTAGGTTCTATTTGCCCGTTAATCGTAGTCATCGAATCGGCGGGAGAAACGGGAAACAATCCCATCTTGCCGTCCAGCATATAGGATTTGCCGAAGAATACGGGAGGGAACAACTCCAAATTCAATCCGGCTACGCCTATCAGTGATTCGGGAAGTGCTTGTTCCGTATAGACGCTCATATAGAATTGCCCGTCGCGCACTTCGGTTCGCAAGGTATAGCTGAATCCGTAATCAGGATATTGCAGCTGCACGTCAATACGGTTATTCTCCTTATCGACGATACGTCCGACAAACTTGGGTAAAGCGTCCCACTGGCCCGGCGTAGGATTCAGGCGGACGTCTCCGTTGGTAGCCGTCCTTACGCCGTGATGAATCACCTCTACGGCGCTAATCTTTGAATCGTCAAAGGTAGCGTCGTACATATTGCTAAACACAAAGAAATTCAGACCGCGCGTTTCGAAATAACTCGAATCGTTGACCGCTAATCCGGCATGGGAGGAGGACGAGGAAGAGTTTCCGCATCCACTCAGACCCGCGCATAAAATCAAACCTGTGCAGAAAGCTGTAAGGGAAATTAGTTGTTTATACATTGATATTTACAATTAAATATGTGAAATAATTATTACTTCACGTCTGTCTTCAGGAAGTCCATGCCCCGTGAGGCATAGACTTCCATGTTTGAAAGAACTACCTTGCATGAAGAAATTTAAAGAAAAATCTTTACTACCCCCGCGGAAAGCGGCTCCACCTCGACGGAGACGGCGTTGTCCATAGGAGATAAGAGTCTGCTTTTCAGAGATACTGCATTTTTATTATCCATGCTATTGGCTGCGCGGAGCGATCCGGGAGCATAGTAGCTGTAATCCGCGCCGGTAATCTCCGCCCAGTCGCCGTTGAGGGTAAAGGAACAGGCTTTCTCCGTCGGATTCACGATTTTCACGATGACGGCGCTGCCGTTTTCGGCCAGGGTAACGGCTACATTCATCCCGCCGGTATCGCCGGTATAGGAGAGGCGGTATTTGGAGAAATGCTCCTGCCACAGTTTCGTTACCTGATAGTTGGGTGCGACAAAGAGTTCCTTGAAGTCAAAATTGATAAAGGCGTTGTTCCAGTCGGGCGCGTCTGTCCGCCGGATAAAGAGCGCGGCGGCGCCCATTTCGACGACGGGTGTTTTTTCGCACATGTTCAGAAATCCACCGGCAAACAGTCCGGTACGCCAGTCGATGCTTTGCAGGTTCCATTCCGAGATATAAAGCTTGATATTTGGGTTGGGACAGTTTGCAATCATTTGGGCGTAATCCGCATATCGCTTGCCGAGCCGGTCAGGTCCGGTAGCGTATCCGTTGCCGTCAGCCCGTTCGTAGTGATGCAGGCTCAGATAATCAAAGAACCGTCCCGACCGGTTCAGTAAGTCCTTGTCTTCGGGAAAACCGCCACAGGCAACGATTTTGATACTGGGATCGACTTTGCGCATAGCTACGGAGAAGTCCCGCACGGCAGCTTCATACCTTTCTATGCCCATCTCCCACATTTCATTGTCAATTTCCCAATATTTCACGTTGTAGGGTTCCCCATGCCCGTTGGCTGCCCGCTGACTTCCCCACTTACCGGAGGCCGGCTCGTTGCAATAGGCGACGAGTTCGCAGGCTTCCTGCAAGATTTGGGGATATTCCGACAGCGGTCTTTCGTAGCCTACACGGACAACCACCACCGGCTCGGTTTGGATCAGGCGGCAAAAGCGGATAAACTCGTCTATCCCGAAGGCGTTCTGGTCGTAATCCATCCATTGCCAATTCGCCCAGCGTTGTCGCTTTTCTTGCGGCCCTACGCCCCATTTCCAATTGTACTGCGCCACATAGCCTCCTCCCGGCCAGCGCAGGTTGGTTGGGTGAAGCTCCTTGACGGCCTGGTAAATATCCGGTCGGAAGCCGCCCAGGTCTATTCCGCTTTGGGAAGTCAGGGTGACCTGGTCGATCTGCACCTCGCCCTTTTCCACCAGCACGGCAAAATCGGCCATCCCGTCAAAGTCGTCCGCCTTTAGCGTAAACGGGTATTTCGTCCATTCGCGTCCGGGCTTGCCCAGCGTCTGCCCGGCAACTATCCGGTCGCCGGACTTGAACGCTACCGAGAGCGTTCCCTTTCCGTCGCCCTTGGCATAGATGGAACCGATGTAGGATTCGCCTTTGGCCACGTATTTGTTTTCCTGATAAATCCCCGCCTTGCCTTCCGACGCGAGCGACTGGGAATAGCTCATGTTGACGGCGTCGCCTTTCACGAGCTTATAGGTTCCCTGACCGAAAGCGTTCCACTGGTGAGCCACCAGGGGTGGCTTGACTTTATCGGGGACTCCCTCGAAGTAAACGATCTTGCCGTTGGGCGAAGTAATCCGGATATTTCGGTATAGGGCTTCCGTATAATTGACAAGGAAAGCGATGTTGTTCCGGTTTGTAACGTCCAGTCCCTTGACTGAAAGAACCTGCTTTTTATCCCAGAATACCTGCGCCTTTGAACCGTTCACCACGATACGGAGGCTGTGCCATGTGCCGCCGCCGTCCAGTCCGGCGGACGGCTCATAGCTTTTGAGCGGTTTCCATGATTTAACCGTACGCTTTTGCCCGAATATCTCCGCTTCTGTTTCCTCTTGTATAGATACGGACAGATTTGCCTTGTCGGACTGTTCGACGTTTCCTTGCCGTTCCCTGTTCGCTCCGCCGGGCATTCCCATAATCATGCCTTTTCGTTCATACTGTGGGTCGAAGACTCGAAAGTAATAGGGTTCGCCATTTGCCTGATCCTTGAAAGCAAACCGCATATCCAAAGAGCCGCCGCTCCAGAGTCGGCTGGGAAGCAGATACGAACGCCAATTTACTTCCATGGACAGTTCATAGCTGTCTCCCTCCACCGTAACGACGGGAATAGGCTGCTCGTAGCGGGTAGGAGAATGGAGGAGGCTGCTATCGTCGGCATACCATCCGTCGAAATAACCGTCGCGGGGAGGTATTCCCGGATATTGTTCCGGCTCAAACGAACGCTCGAATACCATTTCCTGCCATACGCCGTTACTGGCCGAAAAATAGATGTGCTCGAACAACTGCCCGTATATCTTGGAATCAATGATACCGTCTGCCTTTTTGGAGTTGATTTGTATGGCCGCTTGTTGCGCTTGCAAGGCAAAGGTTGTTACTATGAGCAGTGCTGAAAGGACGAATCTGTATTTCTTCATGAGTTTATATTATTAAGTTTACCATCCGGGGTTTTGTTGCAGGGATGGGTTTAAATCAATTTCGGATTGCGGTATGGGACTTAAGTAGTTTTTGGGCGCCGTGAAGTAGCGCGTTTCCACATATTTTCGCGGAACGCCGTCCACCGTAATGATACGGCTATCCTTCCCTACTCCGTCCAGACGCATATAAGCGCCGTAGAGTTCTCCCTTGAGACCGTAGAAATACCGCGCGGTTTCCAATTCGGCCACCTTCCAGCGAAGAATATCCCAATACCTCAGGCCTTCCCCTGCTAATTCTATCCTACGTTCATTGCGCACGAGGGTGATCAGGTCTTCCTTTGAAGTATAGTTTTCCCTGTGAACCAATCCTCCGCCAACCCTTGTCCGCAGCTGATCGACCAGGTTGCATATCTCATCCTTTGAATCTGCTCCGTTTGCTTCAGCCAGCGCCTCCGCCCGGCTTATCAACACTTCGGCATAGCGGAAAATAATAATGTCGTTGGTGCAGTCCAGGATATTGTTCATGGCATAAGGCGACCAGTCCACATATTTGTTCCACATATAGCCTGTTGCCGACGGTTCCGAAGCGTTATACTGCTGGACGGCTATAGTGGAAGCGTCTTCCGGATCGTAGAGCGTTTCTTTAATCGTATTGCTTGCCGCATCCAGGTATTTGATTTGTCCGGTTGGATAGATAACGGTTTGCTCCAGGCGCGGATCTCTGTCTTTGTAGGGATTTCTGGGATCGTAGGAAGAACCTTTTTCACGAATCAATCGTCCGTCGGCCATCGGATAGGCGTCGATCAGAGAGCCGGTCGGATAAATAGCCCTGTAGGGATCACCGCCGGATATTCCTTTCAATATAAAAGCCTGGTTCACCACGTGCCCCGTATAAACGCTCCCCGACGATCTGTCCATCGGTTTGGACAAGATAATTTCCGGAGAATTTTCCGCGTCGCCGGAAAACAAATCGTAGTACGGCGTATCGCCGGCTGTATTCAACTGATATTTCCCCGACAGTCCGTCTGTCACCTTAATAACATCCTGCCACCTCTCATTATAAAGGAGGATACGGGTTTTCAAAGACTGACAAGCTCCCCATGTGACGCGCCCGAAATCCTGTGTTTTCCCGTTCAGCAAAGACGAGGCCTCATCTACTTGTTCAAGGATAAAATCAAGGACTTCCGATTTAGCTGCCTGTGTCAGTTCTTTACTCTCTTCAATGGTTAATACCTTTTTTACCAGCGGTACATTTTCGAAATAATTGATTAAAGTGAAATAATTATACGCCAGAAAGAAGCGCGTTTCGCCTATGAATTGACTCTTGGTATCTGAAGAAATGGAAGCGACCTTGTCAATATTCTCCAAGAGTTGCCAGCACCGGCGGATATTGGCATAGCTTGCAGTCCATGCCTGGGTAGCTACTCGTCCGTAGGCGTCTGCTGTTCCGTTTGCTACCGCTTGCGCCCCGCCATACCAACCCCATACATTGTAGGCATTGTCGGACATGGCTTCGTCCCAGAAAGGAGAACGTTCGTACGACGACGCAAAAGAATTGGCATAAATATTAGTCAGAATCTTTGATACATCATTCCCGGATTGCCAAAAACTCTCTTCCGATACCTTATCCTCTGGATAAGCGTCCAGAAAATCTTCGCAACTACAAAAAACAGCAATCATGGCTGCTAAATACACTATATTTTTCATGATCATCAAACTTAAAACGTTACGTTAACTCCAAAAGAATAAATTGCAACAATGGGATACATGTTCGAGCTACCCACAGCTGTTTCAGGATCCCAAGCCATAAACTTAGTCAGCGTGAATAGATTCTCGCCCGACAAAGACATGCGCACACGATCTATTCCCAGTTGCGGCAATTTGAAATTATAGCCCAGCTGAACATTCTTCAGGCGGATATAAGAAGCGTCCTGTATCCAATACGACTGGTAATTTTCATAATTAAATTCCCAGGAGGCATGTAGCCGTGGGAAAATCGCATCGTAGTTTGGATTAGACGGATGGAACGACTTTTCATAGTGATCAATTCGGGCAGAGATATTGTTCAACGGTTTTACCATCACATTGGTAACATAACCATCGGCCTTGCCTACGCCCTGAAACGAACATGAGAAATCGAAATTCTTATAGTCAAATCCGAAATTGATTCCAAACGTATATCTCGGTATCTGGTTACCGATCACTTTCTTGTCTTCTGAACCGATGCTGCCGTTTCCGTCTCTATCCTTTAAAATAAGGTCGCCCAGCGCCCAGTTGCCATTAAATGTATGCATCAGGTCTTTGTATTTTTCATAATCATCCTGAGTCATACATATTCCAACAGTCTCATATCCGAAGAGAGCGTCGATAGGATAACCTTCAATACGGGTAGTCAATGTACTGGTTGGAGATTTGTAACCCCGCAAGTCGATAATTTCGTTTTTGACGTCGGAAAGGTTTACTCCTACATGGTAGTTAAAATCTTTTCCTATTTTGTCGTTCCAGGACAATGTAGTTTCCCAGCCTGTATTTTGTACGGAACCGGCGTTCTGCGTGGAAGGGCTGATACCCAGCGTAGCAGGGGCCTGGAGCTGTAATAAGATGTTGTCTGTATTTTTCTTGTACCAGTCAAGAGCGACATTCAATTTATTATCGAATAATGCAAAATCAATACCGAGATTAATATTCGTCGCCGTTTCCCATGTAATCATAGGATTACCCATTAATGTTTCGGTATAGCCCGAATTAATTGCGCCGTTAAACAAATAAGCCCCGCTTGCTCCGAAAGTAGAGAGGTATTGATAATCGGATATTTGCTGATTACCCAATTTCCCCCAGGAGCCCCTGACTTTCAGATACGGAACAACCGGCCGCAGTCCTCCGAAAAACGATTCTTCCGATATTCTCCATCCGGCAGAAAAGGACGGGAACAGCCCGTAACGCTTGCCTCGTGCAAAGCGGGACGATCCATCGTATCTGAAATTCGCTTCAAAGAGATACTTATTCATATAATCGTAATTCAGTCTTCCGAAAACCGACGCTAAGGCGTGATAAGTTGAATTACCTTCAGCGCCTGCGGTATTCGGGTCTCCTCCGTTGATTTCCGTGAAGTCATTATTCGGAAAATCCTGGCGGGAGGCAAGCGTATAAGCGTAATTGAACGATTCTGCCGATGCTCCCGCCATTATCTTAAAGGCATTCTGACCCAGATTGAACTCGTAGGTGGCCGTAGCATTCGCTGTCATGTTCCGGTTGATCGACCATGAATCGGCCTGCTTATTCCTTGCCACGTCGATAAGGCTGGGTTGATTGGCCAGTTCAAAAGCTTCATACTCTACGATTTTATTAAAGGTCTTGTCTAAAGTCATATTGGCTTCGTATCCAAACACTCCTTTAACGACAAGTCCTTTCATGAGAGTGATTTCAGGCGATATTTGCAACATGACGGCATTGTTCATCACGTTATTCATTCCATAATCGCCATTCGTGCGTCGGATGGGGTTGGACATGATGGTATGAAATCCCCATACGTCGTTTGAAAATTTAACGGGTATATAAGGTAATGCCTTAGCCAGGTAATAGAATGCAGCGCGCGCTCCTCCGGCAGGTTCTTCCCTTTTACTGTTGAGGTAATTAATATTGAAGCCTATGTTTAGCCAGGGAGTTAACTGGGCTTTTGAATTGATTCTTGCATTGTACCGTTTGTAGGAAGTAGATGGGATAACACCTTGCTGATCGGAATAGCCCAACAAACCCATATAGGTTAATTTGTCGGTGCCACCGGAAGCTGATATCTGATGAATATGTTGAGGGGCGGTATAATTAAGTACTTCCTTATACCAGTCTGTATATCCTTCCAGCCTGTCGGGATCGCCTCCCGCCTTCATTCTGTCGATTCTTTCCTGGGGGAACAAGTCGGATACTCGGCCTTCGTTGGCCATACCTTCATTATACATCTCTGCATACTGCCATGAATTAACCATTTTGGGGATACGTGTCGGGGTCTGAAAGCCTACGTTACCATAATAGTTCAACTGCATATCGCCTTTTTTGCCCTGCTTGGTCGTAATCAGGATGACTCCGTTTGCTGCACGCGATCCGTAAATAGAAGCGGAGGCCGCATCTTTCAATATTGAAACGGATTCCACTTCGCTTGGTATAACGTCGTTGATGCTCATGGACACGCCATCGACCAGTACCAGCGGCTCTGCGCTTCCCCATGTGCCGACGCCGCGTATGCGTATCGCCTGCTGATCGGTGCCGCCCGGCTGACCGGAACGCTGCATGACGGTAACGCCGGTAGCTTCTCCCGTTAAAGCCGAAACCAGAGAGGTAACAGGTTTACCATCTATCTGGCCGGAGTTGATCGTATTTACTGCGCCGGTCATATTCACCTTCTTTTGCGTACCATATCCTATGACGATAACTTCTTCGAGGCCAAGCACATCTTCTTTCAGGATAATCTGTAGGGATGTTTGGTTGGCAACAGAGATTTCCTGCGTGATATAGCCTATATAAGAAACTTGCAGGACGGCTTTGTCGGCAACACGTAAAAGGAAGTTGCCGTCTATATCTGTTATTGTACCGTCGGTACTTCCCTTAATTGTTATGTTGGCGCCGATGATGGCTTCTCCGTTGGCATCGGTTACTTTTCCTGATACTGTTTTGCCCGGAGATTGCTGGGGGACGATCGACTTGTTTTCGGCTACCGATAGAATGATATTCCGGTCCATTACCGAGTAGCGTATGTTTGTGTCGTGAAACAGAAGGTCTAAAACACTGAATACATCCTTTTTGTCGCTCTTT
>JAISZA010000157.1 GCA_031269535.1 Tannerellaceae bacterium | reverse complement strand
CATGCCAAAGAACTTGATTCGGGCTAAATTCATATCTCTCCCGAAATGATCGAGTAAAACTGCAATCAATTGTGTATTTTTGTACGGAACCTTAGTAGTCATAGCCAGAGATAAACATGCGAAGTTTTCCTCTAAATTAATGATTATTAGGGTTCTTTCAAAACAAAAATAGAACTATTTTGCCGAATACCAGCAGTTTATTTATTTTTTGTCATGTATTAAGGGGTCTGATATAAAAGAAGAAAAACAAATGCTTATAAGGAATGGGATGATCAATACATGCCGGATCAGGCTTTTTTTATTGCTCTTCATCTGTGCGACGACGGCCGGAGCGGATACGTTTCGCTTTGTTCGTTACAACGTATCCAACGGATTGGCATCGAATACGGTACGTGCAATTACCGGCGACAGCAGAGGCTTTATCTGGATGGGTACCGACAACGGGCTGCATCGCTTCGACGGCAGTTCGTTTAAGTCGTTTCACGACATACCGGGCGATTCGACCGGTTTGGGTTGCAATTACATCTATTCGCTATACGAAGACCAGGAGAAAAGGCTATGGATAGGTACTGCCAATGGCGTATATCGCTTCCTTCCGGAGAATGAACAATTTCAATTCCTGGATGCACGGACGGAAAAAGGCGTACGGATCAATACCCAGATCACTTCTGTATCCGGAGATAAACAAGGTCGTATCTGGATTTCTTCGCTTGGGCAAGGCGTTTTCTCTTATCATGCCGGCACCCATACCTTGCAGCAATACGCTGAAGGGGCCGAAGACGAACGCTATGCTCTGGCGAGCAATCAGATATGTTTTCTGTACATCGAGGGAGACGGTACGATATGGGCCGCTTCGCGCCAGGAAGGGGTTGCTCTGCACCGCCGCACGCCCGGTTCGGATCGGTTTCTTCCCTACCTGCCGGAAGAGTTTCCGGAGGTCTTCCCTGTATATGCGATGGCCGAAACGGGAGGATACCTCTGGCTGGGCTCCTGGACGGGCGGATTATACCGCCTGCATAAACCGACAGGCGGCATAAAACGTTACCTCATCCCCCGCAACAACTCCGGAGCCAATCATATTCATTCCTTGCAGGCTTACGGAAACAATAAATTGCTGGTAGGCTCGGACGACGGTTTGCACTATTTCGACATCCAGACCGAAGATTATACCCTGATAGCCGCCGACCGGCAGCGAAGCGGAGGGCTGTCGGACAAATTTATTTACCCTATTTACCAGGACAGGGAAGGTGGTCTGTGGATTGGTACGTATTATGGCGGTATCAATTATTTGCCTCCCCGGAAAGGGAATATCGAAGGGTATATGCACTCCATCCATACCAACTCCATTCAGGGAAATATCATCAGTTGCTTTTGCGAAGACCCGAAAGGCAATGTATGGATAGGCTCCGACGATGGAGGATTGAGTTACTTCGACATACGCTCCAAAACGTTTACCAATTATATGCCCCTGCAAGGAAAGAAGGGGCTGTCGTATCACAATATCCACGCGCTCTACCTCGAAAACAACCAACTATGGATAGGCACCTATACCGGCGGACTGAATGTACTTGACCTGGAAACCGGGCAGTTCGAATGGTACGGGCACGTAGCAAACGACGCACATTCGCTGGATAACAGCAGCGTCTATTCGATATACAAGGATACCGACGGGCATCTGTGGATAGGCACGATGTCCGGGCTGCTATGGTACGACCGCGAAAACGACCATTTTATCCGTATGAAACATACCGGATACACCACGATAGCCATAGCAGACGACGGACGACGGAATGTGTGGTTCGCTACCGGAGGAGGCGGGCTTTATGCCTATTCGCTTGACACCCGGCAATGGAGGCATTACCTGCACCGGGAAGATGTCGGCACCTCTATCCCCAGCAATGAGGTAAATTGTTTATGCCTCGACAAAAACAACCGCCTCTGGATAGGTACAGACCGGGGATTATGTGTTTATGACGAGCAGACGGAGGGCTTTATACGCGTCCCCCTGCATACCCCTTCCTCTTATATATGCAGCATCATAGAAGATGACGACTACCTTTGGCTGACGACAACCAACGGCCTGGTGCGCTATCTGCCTGAAAATAGCTCATGGCGTATCCTGACACAAAGCGACGGACTGCAAAGCGACCAGTTTATGTCTAATGCCGCTTTGCAGGCTTCGTCGGGGAAGATGTATTTAGGGACGGTAAACGGTTTCAATGTGATTGAGCCCCGTTCTATTTCCCAAAACCAGTATGTACCGCCCGTCTATATCACGAATCTGCTGTTGTTCAACAAAAACGAATCGATTACTGCCAATGGAGTGCTCAATCGTTCAATCGAATATACCGATGAAATCACCCTCTCCCATAAGCAGAATATGTTCAGCCTTGAGTTTGCCTCGCTTAGTTACAGTATGCCCTCCAAGAATCAATACATGTACCGTCTGGAGGGTTTCGACAAAGACTGGCATAAGGTAAACAACCAGCGAAAGGCCACCTATACCAACCTGCCTGCCGGTCGTTACCTCTTCCGTGTGACTGCTTCGAACGACGACGGGGTGTGGAACTCCGAGGGGGCTTCGCTTGCGATTGTCGTCCAGCCTCCTCTCTGGCGCAGCTTCCGGGCATATCTCTTATACCTATCGCTGACATTGGGCGCAGCCATCTTTCTCCTCTACAACAACCGGAAACGTACCGAACGCAGGCATCAGCGGAAAATGCAACAGCTGCACGCGGAAAAGGAAAAAGAAATACACGAGGCCCGGATGAAATTCTTTACCTTTATTGCGCACGAAATTCGCACTCCCCTGTCTCTCATCATAGGCCCTCTGGAAAAAATAACGGAGAACAGCAGCTCGCTGCCGGAGACGGTCAGGGGGGCCCTTAACGTCATCGAGCGCAACAGCCGGCGCTTATATACCTTGGTGGATCAGCTGCTCGACTTTCAGAAGGCGGAGCAGGGGGCATTCACGATTCACCTTGCCTGCGTCAATATGTACGACTTGCTTTACGGTATTTATCTGCGTTTCAAACCCCTGGTAGAACAAAACGGCATCTTGTTTGAGTTGTGCATACCCGACCGCTCCATGCAGGCAATGGCCGATGCCGAGGCACTCACCAAGATTGTCAGTAACCTGCTCTCCAACGCTCTCAAATATGCGCGTAAGAAAATGACATTATCAAGCCATATCGGAAACCAGCATCTGTATATTGAGGTGGAAGACGACGGATGTGGCATACCGGAAAACGAACAGAAGAAAATATTTGCCCCCTTTTATCAGATTGCCGACAATAATCCCGGCGGGACAGGTCTTGGTTTATCCCTGGTCAGGCTATTGGTGGACGCTCATCACGGGATGGTAGAAGTAAACAGCGAGCCTGGGAAAGGCTCCGTGTTCGTGGTAAGCCTCCCGCTCAGTCCGATACAGGCAAACGAATGTGCCCCCGCCATACCCGACCGTACACTGAAAGAGGTTGTGCCGGAAGAAGAACCTGTATTACAGGCAGCTGCCTACGCTCCGGAAGAAGGAGACGGCATCCCGCATCACCCTATCCTGCTGATTGTAGAGGATAATAGCGAGATGCTGGACTTTTTGTGTCAGACGTTTGAGCGCGAATACGTAATCCTGCCGGCAAAACATGGAAAAGAGGGGCTTGAATGGCTGAGAAACAAAACCGTTGATCTGATCGTCAGCGATGTGATGATGCCTGTCATGGACGGAATCGCCTTCACGCAGGAAGTAAGGAAAAACATTTTGTGCAGCCACATCCCTGTCATCCTCCTGACAGCCAAAACCGACAATGAATCCAAAATAGCCGGGATCAGGGCCGGAGCTGATATTTATGTAGAGAAACCTTTTTCGCCACACGTCTTAAAGACACAGATCGAGTGTTTGCTGGCTTCGCGCTTGACTTTGCGCCGGAAGTTTTCCGAAATGCCTTTCATGCCTCTGAACAGCATAGCCGGAAATGAGGCCGACGAATCCTTCCTTTCGAGAATGAATGAGATTATAGAGAAGAATATCCCGAATGTAAACTTCACAATTGACACCTTAGCCGGGCAATTATGCGTCAGTCGTTCGGCTCTGTTTATGAAAATCCGCAAACAGACGGATATGACGCCCAGCGATCTGATCCGGGTTATCCGTCTGAAAAAAGCGGCAGAGCTGTTGATGAGTAATACGTACCGTGTCAATGAGATTTGTTACCGCGTAGGCTTCACGAATCCTTCTTATTTTTCAAAATGTTTTCAGAAACAATTCGGCACTTTGCCTAAAGATTTCAGAGACAGCGTCAATCCATCTTCTGTAAGCCATAAAAAAGGGGAACCCTTTTGAATAGGTTCCCCTTTTATTTATCGAAAAAAGCCGCACCTTTAGATATGAACAAACTCCGTATGACAGGATTTGAGTGCTTTGACGTCTTTGTAATCCGCTGTGCGAAGCATACCAGGAGGTTGCGGCCCGCCATCAACGACAAGAGCGATGTCTCGGAATTATTTTTAACTGATGAGTTTCCCAATCGATCAGTGCGGCTTAACTCTTTAAGCACCATCTATATTTCACCCTGCAAATATAAAAACAAGGTTTTAACTATCCAAATAAAATCTTGCAAAAAGTCTGATTTTACAAGAAACTTATTTCACTTTATCGACGATAGCTTTGAATGCTTCCGGGTGATTCATCGCCAGGTCGGCTAAGACTTTCCGGTTGATTTCGATGCCTTTGGCATGCAGGGCACCCATCAGGCGTGAATAAGATAAGCCTTCCAGACGGGCGGCAGCATTGATACGTTGGATCCATAGTGCACGGAAATTACGTTTTTTGGTACGACGGTCGCGGAAAGCATACGTCAGGCCCTTTTCCCATGTATTTTTGGCTACTGTCCAAACATTTTTACGAGCGCCATAATAGCCTCTTGTTAGCTTTAAAATTCGCTTTCTTTTTGCTCTTGAAGCAACATGATTTACTGATCTCGGCATGATTTTAAACTGTTTTAAATGTTATTACTTCAGACATAGCATTCTTTTCACATTGTTTACATCTTCACGGGCTACCAGGCCGGTATGAGTGAGGTTCCTTTTCTGCTTTTTTGTCTTCTTCGTCAGAATATGACTTTTAAAAGCATGTTTTCTCTTGATTTTACCTGTTCCGGTAAGGGCGAACCTCTTTTTGGCACCGGAATTAGTCTTCATCTTAGGCATTTTTTTAATCTGAATTTATATTTTAATTATTAAACATATAGTTTCCCGTCTCCGGGAGGTTTATTCTTTATTTTTTTCCGGCTGTTTGTTTTCCGGTTTTGTCTGCGGTTTGGGCGGCAGGATTACTTTTTTTATCACCTGCGGCTTGGGAGGAGCGGAGGTGCTTCCTCCTTTTTTAGGCGTGAGCATGATAATCATCCGCTTTCCTTCCAGCAGAGGCATCTGTTCTACCTTTCCGTAGTCTTCCAAATCATTGGCAAAGCGGAGCAGTAATACTTCGCCCTGCTCTTTGAATAAAATAGAACGACCCTTAAAAAAAACGTAGGCTTTTACTTTTGTACCTTCTTCCAGAAAACTCTTTGCATGTTTAAGTTTGAAGTTATAATCATGATCGTCGGTCTGAGGGCCGAAGCGGATTTCTTTCACAACGACTTTGACTGATTTTGCTTTCTGTTCTTTCTGACGCTTTTTTTGTTGATAGAGGAATTTCTGAAAATTGGTTACTCTACAAACAGGGGGTGCGGCATTGGGTGATATCTCAACCAAATCCAACTCTTGATCTTCTGCTATTTTTAGCGCTTCGGCTATCGGGTAAACACCCTGTTCTACATTTTCACCCACTAATCGAACCTCCCGGACGCGGATGCGTTCGTTGATTCTGTACTGGTCTTTCAGATTGTCATTCTTCATTCACAATGATTAAAAATTATTCTCCTTTCTATTCGGTAAGTTTTTATTTATCTTTATTTTTTTTGCCAGCGATTCATCATTTCCTCTACCTCATCATGCAAAAGCGTTGCAAATGTAGTAATTTTCATGGAACCTTTATCACCTTCGCCCTGTTTTCTTACAGAAACTTCATTATTTTCAGCTTCTTTTTCCCCGACAATAAGCATATAAGGTATCCGTTTCAATTCATTATCGCGTATTTTACGTCCTACTTTCTCGTTGCGATCGTCCACGATCACACGTATATCGTTGTCTTCCAGCAGGCGGGCTATTTCCCTTGCGTAGTTATTGTATTTTTCGCTAACCGGCAGCACGGCTACCTGGTCGGGCGTAAGCCAGAGGGGGAACTTGCCGCCGGTATGCTCTATCAGCACGGCTACGAAGCGCTCCATCGAGCCGAAAGGCGCCCGGTGTATCATAACCGGACGGTGCTTTTTATTGTCCTCACCGGTATATTCCAGCTCGAAACGCTCCGGCAGATTATAATCTACCTGGATGGTTCCCAGCTGCCAGCGGCGTCCGATAGCGTCTTTCACCATGAAGTCGAGCTTGGGGCCATAAAAAGCGGCTTCGCCTGACTCCACCCGGGCGGGCAATCCGGCTTCGCGGCAGGCTTCCACAATGGCGGTCTCCGCTTTTTCCCAGTTTTCGTCCGAGCCGATGTATTTTTGTTTGTTCTCCGGGTCCCGTAAGGATATCTGCGCTTCAAAATTCTCGAAATCAAGTGCTTTGAAGATAATAAAAATGATATTCATTACTTTCAGGAATTCGTCTTTCAACTGGTCGGGGCGGCAGAATAAATGGGCGTCGTCCTGGGTAAAACCACGTACACGGGTCAATCCGTGCAGTTCGCCGCTTTGCTCATACCGGTACACCGTCCCAAACTCGGCAAAGCGGATGGGCAGGTCTTTATACGAACGGGGCACTATCTTGTAAATCTCGCAGTGATGCGGGCAGTTCATCGGTTTCAGTAGAAATTCCTCTCCTTCCTGCGGGGTATGTATGGGTTGAAACGAATCTTTCCCGTACTTTTCGTAATGCCCGGAGGTGATATACAATTGTTTGCCTCCGATGTGAGGGGTCATCACCTGCTGGTAGCCGTACTTTTTCTGGATGCGTTTCAGGAAATCTTCCAATCGTAGGCGCAGCTGCGTGCCTCGCGGCAACCATAAAGGCAGGCCTGCTCCCACCGCCTGCGAAAAGGCAAAGAGTTCCAGCTCTTTTCCTACTTTTCGGTGGTCTCGTTTTTTGGCTTCTTCGAGGAGGCTGAGGTAGTCGTCGAGCATTTTCTTTTTTGGGAAGCTGATGCCATAGAGGCGCACCAGTTGTTTCCGTTTCTCGTCGCCCCTCCAGTAAGCCCCGGCTACGCTCAGTATTTTTACGGCCTTGATATAAGACGTATTCGGCAGGTGAGGCCCACGGCATAAGTCGGTGAAGCTGCCCTGTGTATAAGTGGTGATTGTCCCGTCGGCCAGTTCGCTGATAAGTTCGGTTTTATAGGTCTCTTTCCTGTCTCCGAACATTTTCAGGGCCTCTGTTTTGCTGATGCTCCGGCGCAGAATCGCTTCCTTACGGGCAATCAGTTCCATCATCTTAGCCTCGATAGCGGGGAAATCGCTTTCTTTTATTGTCTGGTCTTCTCCGGGATCGACATCGTAATAGAAGCCGTTTTCAATGGCCGGCCCTATGCCGAAGGTGATGCCGGGATAGAGTTCCTGCAAGGCCTCTGCCATCAGGTGGGCACTCGAATGCCAGTAGGCATGTTTCCCTTCGTCGTCGTCCCACTTGAGCAGTTGAAGGCTCGCATCCTGAAGGATCGGACGGCTTAAATCCCAGGTTTCCCCATCTACAGCGGCCGCCAGCACTTCCTGTGCCAGCCGCGGACTGATACTCTCCGCAATTTGCAAGGCTGTCACACCTTCTGTATATTCTCTCACGGATTGATCCGGAAATGTAATCTTTATCATAATTTCACTATAACTACGTATGAACGGGTGCAAATTTACGATTCTTTTTCAGATAAAATAACACTGCCCTCCATTTTCCGGAGCGAATCTTCTTAATTTACCGGGATTGTCAGATAAGTTATGAGTAAAAAGAGAATATCCCTTCATGGATTTGAGCCCGATAGAAAAAAACGTCAACCGTTTTGCGTTAATACTTCGCGCGGTTTAAAATAGTGAGATGAAAACAGAAAAAAACAATATAGGTTCCGGCCGCAGCTTTTCCGGATACCGGATACCGGATCGGAGAAGATGAACACACTCATTTTTAAATAATTAAACCTCCTTCCCTCTGTCTTTTCCCTTGGAAGAAACTGCAACGAGCGGGGTAATTTCCGCCAGGAACCACCTAAGCCATTCATACAGAAAGATTCAGGCCACAAAAAAGGAATAAACAAAGGTTGAAGTTTTAGTATTCTTTTTCTTTTCCTACTACAAGGAGGTGACCGCAAGGTCAGAGAGAAAGAAATCATACCGGCCCTGTCCCTGGCGTACATCACTAAAACATATCAGCGAAAAAATAAAAAAATTACCGACTAAATGGCTAAATCGGGTGCAATTCAAATTGTCGCATCGTCATTACGGGCCGTCATTGCGAACCCAGAGGGTGAAGCAATCCAGATCGGGGGCGCCCTGGATTGCTTCGTACCTCGCAATGACGACGGAAAT
>JAISZA010000151.1 GCA_031269535.1 Tannerellaceae bacterium | reverse complement strand
GAGTGAGGTGTATCATGCTTCAAAACGACTGAAAAGCCTCTTGCTATACTTCCTGCGAGGCGAAAAAAAGGCCGGCAACCTTTATCTATTTATCATGCAGGCTGCCGGCCGTGGATTTGGTTCCTTGCAGGAGGTCATTCCTCCCCGTCTTCGGGAACGGCATCTTTGAAATGCACCCGGGATAAAATACAAACAACCAAAAGCAGGAATATTTACCCGAGTGATCGGATTAAAAGCGTTTGCTCCGGGATACGGGATGATGTTGGCGGTACACAATCACTCCTCCTCCGGAGAGGGTGAGGCTGAAGCGCTCTCCCAGGGCCTCATTGAGCGTCCCCTGCCACCAAGAGTCGAACCTGCGCCCTTCAATGGGCCAGCGCAGACCTTCCGTATGCAGAATTTCCACACCCGGAGAGGGAGAAAAGATGGATACCTGCTGCCCTTTTATGCTTGTGAGCGAACCGCTGCCGGGGAGGGGAGTGAACAGCCCGTAATCGCTGAGCATCTCGACCCTGCGCAATAAACGGGCATAGTCTAAGAGGAGGGATACGTTTCCGATGGTGTGGTCTTCGCGCAGTCCGGTAGCGCCTACGATCAGCACCTCCGTCTGCCCCGTTTCAACGGCAAAGTGTACGGCTTTCGTCAGGTCGTTCGTCTCTTGTCCGGCTTCCGGGTGGAGACGGTCGGCGTAGCGCAGGCGCATGGCTTCGGGGATACTATCCAGGTCGCCGACAATGGCTGCCGGGACAAAGCCCTCCCGGTGGAGACTCGCTACCGCTCCGTCGCAGGCAATGATCACGGAGGCTCCGGCCAGGAAGGCCAGCACCTCCGGCGAGACGGGAAAACTCCCGTTCGCTACAATGATGCAATCATAAGGTGCCAACATCCGTCTTCACTCCTTTCTGTTTCCACGTATAATATCCCACAAAGGCCAGAACGGTATAACAAAAATAGAGCAGCATGGTGGGATATAGCTGTAAGGTATAATAAAGATAGACAGAGAAGGCATCCGCCACGATCCAGAAAAACCAATGTTCGATGATGCGGCGGGCAAGCATCCAGGTCGCTACAATCCCTATCGTTGTGCTGACCGCATCCCCTGCCGGAGCCGCCGAATCGGTATGGTTTTTCAACAGATAATATATAAACAGGTACATAAGGCCGAGCGAAGCCAGGAGTATTCCCCCCAGTTTCCCGCCGAGATGCGTATAACGTATCGCCGGCTCCGGAGTGGCACCGGCAGGCTCCGGAGCCCGGCGGCTCCATTGCCGGAAGCCATACAGACTGATAAAGACGTAGTAAAGGTTCAGCCCCATATTGGCGTAAACCTTTGAATAAAAGAAAATAAACACATACGCCAGCGAAGAGAAAATCCCTACGACCCACATGGCACGATGCTGTTTTATCTCCAGCAGCAGATAAAGTAAGGCGGCTGAGGCTCCAATATATTCTATCATAGAAAACATTATTTTGCGGGCGAAGTTACATTTTTTCACCAATAAGCGGATGGATTTATTTTTTTTAATATCTTTGCGAGCCATAAAAAAGTCGGAAATGCCGAGTGCATTTCAAATTGTCGCATCGTCATTACGGGGCGTCATTGCGAACCCGGAGAGTGAAGCAATCCGGAGCGGGCACCCTGGATTGCTTCGTACCTCGCAAGGACGATAGAAATCCATTGAATCGCTGACAATTTGAATTGCATCCTAAATGCCAATAAAAAAATGATTTGAATGCTAAAATATATATTCTATGTCTTTACAAACAATTTTTATTAATCTAATTAATTATTTATGTTGAAATTAAAATCATTCGTTTTCATTGCGCCAACTATCGCCCTCTGTTTCTGCGGGAACCTGCGGGCTGAAGAAACGCCTTTTAAACACGCCATCCACGTATCTCAGCAAAGCGGGAGAGTGACGGGTACCATTGAAGACAATCTGGGACCTGTCGCAGGCGCATCCCTGCTTATCAAAGGCTCCTCCACAGGTACGATCACCGATCTCGACGGACGGTTTATCCTGGAAGGGGTAAAAGCAGGCGATGTCATCCGGGTATCATTCATCGGTTACATCGCACAGGAAATCATCTACACCGGGCAGCCCACGCTGACAATCCGCTTAGTAGAAGACTCACAGGCTCTCGACGAGGTAGTGGTTACGGCTCTGGGGATTAAACGCGAGAAAAAAGCCCTGGGTTACGCCATGCAGGAAGTAAAAGGAGAGCAGCTGACTGAGACACGCGATGCCAATGTGGCCAACGCCCTGGCAGGGAAAGTAGCCGGCGTACAAATCCGGCAGAACGGAACGGGAGTCGGAGGATCGACCAAAATCCTCATCCGGGGAAACAACTCAATCACAGGAAATAACCAGCCGCTGATTGTGGTCGATGGCGTACCCATCGATAACTTCAGCGGAGAAACAGCCGACTACTGGGGGAATAGCTTGGCCGACAAAGGCTCTGGTATCTCAGACATCTCGCCCGATGATATCGAAAGCATGTCGGTACTCAAAGGCCCTGCCGCCGCCGCTTTGTACGGGAGCCGCGCCGGGAACGGCGTGGTGATGATCACGACCAAGAAAGGCAGTGCCGGCAAAGGAATAGGCGTCTCGCTCAACACCAACCTGACCGTCGAAAACCCGATGCAGACACCGGAGTTCCAGAACGAGTATGGACAAGGCTCGAACGGAGCTTTCGACGCTGATAAAATAGGAAGCTGGGGCGCCCGGATGGATGGGAAAACTGTGGCTACCGCCCTGGGAGACCTGCCTTACTCGGCACGCGGCAATGATGTATATAAAGACTTTGCGCGTACCGGGAATACCTGGACGAACAGTCTCGACATCAGCAAGGCAACGGACGACCTCTCTTTCCGCGCGGCTGTAACCCGCTTAGACAACGAAGCGGTAATTCCCAACAGCGGAATGAACCGTACCTCTATCTCCCTGCGCTCAACCGCCAAACTGGCTGCATGGCTTTCTGCCGATGTGAAGGTCAACTATGTCAATCAGAATACCCGGAACCGCATTGGTGTAGCTGCCGACCCGAACAATATCTTCTACGAAAGCCTGCTCATCCCGCGCAGCATCGCTTATTCAGACTTCCTGCCCTTTGAAAGCAGCGACTGGAAACGGAAAGACGGACGCCCGGCCGGTTATGTGTTTACACACAATGCCTCGCCGCGCAACCCCTACTGGTCGGCTTACCGCAACAGCAACAGCGACAAGCGCGACCGCTACATCGGATTTGCCGCCCTGGACTTCAACTTTACCGACTGGCTGAGCCTGAAACTGCGTACGGGGATCGACAATTATACTTCGACCTACGACCTCATCCGCGCCACCGGCAATCCTTACTGGGAACAGAACGGCAGCTACCGTACCCAAACCGAGCAATTCAAGGAAATGAACTCCGACTTCCTCTTTACCGCACAAGGGAACTGGGGAGACCTGGGTGTGGTAGGAACAGCCGGCGGTAACATCATGGCACGCTCCACTTCACTGAACACGGCCTTTTCGGGCAACCTCGTGATCCCCGACTTCTACGCCATTGCCAACGGTCAGGAACACAAGGCTACCTACTGGAAAAGCCGCAAGCAGATCAACTCGCTCTATGCTACGGCCTCTGTGTCGTGGGCTAATTTCGTCTATCTGGACCTGACGGCGCGCAACGACTGGTCGTCCACCCTGCCGAAAGACAATAGCTCGTACTTCTATCCCTCGATAGGCGGTAGCTGGGTGTTCTCGCAGATGCTGAACCAGATGGGTGAAGACTTAGGCCCCCTGACTTTCGGTAAACTGCGCGCCTCCTGGGCGCAGGTAGGGAATGATACAGACCCTTATCAGCTGCTCGACTATTATAAGATTGATTACAACATCAAAGGCGGTATCTTTACCGCAAGCAGCGAAAACTATATGGCGAATCCCAACCTGAAAAGCGAAACCATCCAGTCGTGGGAAGTGGGGCTGGAGCTGAGAGGCTTCGACAATCGCCTGGGCTTAGACGTAGCGTATTATAAGAAGAACGCTTTCGACCAGATACTGAAAATCTCTATCCCCGCCGCCAGCGGCTACCAATACAAAATGATCAATGCCGGTAATATCCAGAACCAGGGATGGGAAATTGCCCTCAATGGCACACCGGTGAAGACAGCTTCCGGTTTCCGCTGGGAAACCCTCGTAAACTGGTCGAAGAATACGAATAAGATCATTGAACTCTCCGAAGACACCAAGAAGCAGGTATTGAGCGACGGAACCGGCATCAGCAATCTGCAGATCGTAGCCGAGGAAGGCGGCGCGTTCGGCGATATCTACGGATATGCCTACGAACGCGATGCAAACGGCCAGGTCGTAGTAGGCGACGACGGGCTCCCGATTCAGGCCAGCGACATGAAGCTGCTGGGTAATAACCAGCCGGACTGGATGCTGGGATGGTCGAACGAATTTACGTACAAGAACGTCACACTGGGCTTCCTGATCGACCTCAACTATGGCGGCAACGTCTATATGGGGTCAATACAAACCGGAGCCAACTACGGTAACTTAGCCATGACGCTGGAAGGCCGTGAAAAAGGACTGGTCTTTGAAGGCGTAACAAAAGAAGGTGCCGTCAACACTCAGTCGGTAGATGCCCAGTCCTACTGGAGCAAACTATCCGGCATCACGGAAGCCT
Source organism: Tannerellaceae bacterium (assembly GCA_031269535.1). Taxonomy (GTDB): domain Bacteria; phylum Bacteroidota; class Bacteroidia; order Bacteroidales; family Tannerellaceae; genus DFXE01. The sequence goes on along the minus strand of JAISZA010000151.1, from coordinate 20,931 downwards.
TTATATACGACGCTACCAACGCACGCCTGCGCGAAGTCAGCCTCGGATATACCGTGCCACGCAACTGGCTGGCAAAAACACCGTTCACCAGCCTGAAAGCAAGCCTGGTTGCACGCAACCTCCTTATGCTCTACAGCAAGACCGAAGGCTTCGACCCCGAAGCAGGGTTCAGCAACGGGAGCAAGACGCAAGGCTACGAATTTGGTTCGATGCCGACAATGCGGAGTATTGGGTTCAATATAAATGTAGCATTCTAAAAATAATTACCGATAAATGAAAGCAATAATAAAAATATGGTCTGTTTGTTCCCTGCTCACGTTGGCGATGGCAGGATGTGATTTGACCGATATCAATGTGAATCCGAATCAGCCGACAGCTGATGCAAACTATAATTTTGACGAAGCACGCCTGGCTGGCGCCTTCCGGGGCACGGTGCCGGTGATGGAAGGAGACGACGAACAGCGCGTCAAATCGCTCATCATAGACTTTTACGCCCAGGTACTCGACGGCGGTGGCTACGATACCAAGAACTATCTGTCGAACGAAGACTGGAACCAGCGCATGTACCGCCGCGTACAAACAGCCGTATCGAGCCTGAACATCGTCATCCGCAACCTGACGGGCAAGGAAGCCGAGTTTGCTAAAACCATTGCCGTGGCAAAAATATGGCGCGTATATGTACAATCGAACGGGGTAGATTATTTCGGCCCGATACCTTTCGCCAAATACGCGGAAGTAGAAGCCAATCCTCCCTACAAATCCGTAGAAGAGTCTTATATGGAATTCTTTAAGGAATTAGACGATGCCGTGGAGCTGCTGGGCCAGGGGACAAGCGAGGTCTTCAATTCGGTTGCGTCGGATATTGTCTATAAGAACGACGCTGCCAAATGGCGGAAATTTGCTTCTTCCCTGCGTCTGCGCCTGGCGCTGCGCCTGTCGGAAGCCAACGAAACCAAGTGTAAGGAAGAGGTAGCCAAAGCGCTTGCCGAAGGCGTGATGGAAAGTGCGGCAGACAATGCCTACGCCCCTCCCCGCGCCGATGGAGGCTGGGGGGGCGACTATAACTACACCATGTTCCAGATCACCTGGTCGGGACCTTTAGTGATGTCTTCTTCTTTCGAGAAATTAGTCGAAGGGATCGGCGGCATTGCCTGGGAAGGCTCGATTGTAAACAAACGCGCCGTATGGGATAATAAATCTGCCGAAGAAAGAGTCAACGAAAACTATAAACACCCGGCACAGATAGACCCCCGCGCAACCCTTATGTTCGACCCGCCTTATAGCAAACCCGCCATCGACACCTACGGCAATGCCTGGAAGGGACTGACACCCGGTTTGTCGGCTGCCGAAAGAGGGAAAGACGAATACAACCGCAACTACTATCCCGAACTGGGCATCCTGTTCATGAACGGAACGCCTTATAAAAGCCGTCCTTACGACGTCTTCCTCTACGAAGAAGTATGCTTCCTCAAAGCGGAGGCTTTCCTGCGCGGCTTTGCACAGGGCGACGCCAAAGCCGAGTATGAAAAAGGGGTACAGGCATCGTTCGACACCTGGGGAGTATCCGGCCATGCCGCCGCTTACTTAGCCTCTGCAAACCGGAACCTGGCCGGGACAAGCGCCAGCTTCGACGATACCGAAGGCGCCGGCAATACCCGGCTCGAAAAGATCATCACCCAGAAATACCTGGGACTTTTCCCCGATATGTCGATGGAAGCCTGGAACGACAAACGCCGGCTCAACCTGCCGCGCCTGGATGTACCCGCTTCGCGCAACGAACTGCTGTACAATAATGGCGATAAAGACATACGGAAATCGGCCAATTTCATTAAGCGCGTACAATACCCGCAGAATGAAATACAGATAAACAAAACGGAATACGATAAAGGCGTACAGCTCCTCGGAGGCCCCGATGTAGTATCTACACCAATCTGGTGGGATAAGAACGCCAATTATTGTACTTCGGAGAAATGAGTTTTTGAGTTACGAGTAAAAGAGACTTGCAACTTAAGGGTGCATTTGATTTCTATCGTCCTTGCGAGGTACGAAGCAATCCAGGGTGCCGCTCTGGATTGCTTCACCCTCCGGGTTCGCAATGACGGGCCGAAATGCACCCCAACTTAGTAACTCAAAAATAGCTCCCGTCCTAAAAAAAATAGCTCCCGTCCGGTTTTTTCCGGGACGGGAGCTATTTTTTTTAGGACGGGAGCCATTTTTCATTCTCCTGCCAGCTGTTTTGCCCAGATCAGATTCTGGTTCATGCGGAGAGCGAGTCTGAAGGCTTCCCGGGCTTTGGCCTTATCTCCTTCGGCCAGTGAGACCAGGCCGTGGAGGTAATGGAGGCCGGCTAAGCGTTCGGAGCGTGAGCCGTCTTCGCCGAACTTGGAATACTCATCGACGAGCACCTGGCTGTTCAACTGGCGATCGACAGCTTCCTTCAGGCTTTTGATCAAATCGCCGGCCTCGGCTGTACGCCCCAGTTCGCGAAGCGCCAGCGCCCGGAAATAGAGGTCTTCGGATAAGGCTGAGCGCAGGCGGGGAGAGTCTGTCCCGGCGGCTGTGTTGAAGCAAGCCTCCGCCTGTTCGTTGTTCCCCATCCGTTTATAAGCTTCTCCCATGTAATAGAAGCCTTTGGGGCTATGTCCTCCGCCGGCGGGGCGGCCTACTTCCAGGTTATCGGGATAAAGGTCGGCCTTTTCAAACGCTTTGATTGCTGCCGCATAGTTTTTAGCGTTCAGGGATTTTATTCCTTTCAGCAAATAAGCATCCACATAGACGCCGTGCACCTGTCCGCCACCTTCCCATACGTGGAAATGGCGGCTGTCGAGAATCTTTATCCCCTTGTCGTAGGCGCCTGTCTCGTTATAGAGCGTGAGCAGGCGCAGGAGGGCGTCGTCGTGGCGGAGCACGGTTTTCCAGTGTTTCTCCAGGAGGGCCAGCCGTTCTCCGGCAGGTTTGCCGCTTTGTTCGTAGAGCTGGTCTAATTCGAGGAATACGCGCGGGTCGGTAGGGTCGGCTCTGACCGATTGTTCATAAGCGGCAATGGCTTTTGTTGTTTCGCCTGCCCGGTTGTATCCGAATCCCAGGTTGCGGTTGGCGCGTGCAAAGAGAGGTTCTTCCTTTACGGCCTTTTCCCAGGCGGCAACGCCCTGGTCTTTCTGGCCGAGGTAATACAGGAGATTTCCGAGGTAGAAGGCGCCTTTGCTGTCGGCCCCATTCGTTTGCAGGGCGGTCTGAAGGATTTCTATCTCTTCGAGGCGGAAGGGGAAGCAGAAGCCCGAAGGCTGGAGGGCTGCCTTCCGGAAAAGCTCGTCCGCCGTTTGCTGATTGCCGGCCCTGAGGTTGTAGAAGCCGTTGTAGTAATAGACCAGGGGCGAGGAGGCATAAGGTTCGCCCAGGCGGATGGCTTCGTCGAGCAGGGCGATGGCCTCCCGGTATGCGCCTATGCTCCCGTAATCGCTCACTACTTCGAGGAGTTCCTGCAGGCGTATGAGGCCCTCTCCCCGGCTGTCGTCGGCTTTGTCGAGGAAAGCGGCTCCCTTGCCGGCCAGGATGCTCTGTTCCGACAGTGCCCAATAGTCGAGCGGGTCGATGGCTTCCACGGCCTTCAGTGTCTCGGCTGCTTCCTTCTCTTCAGCGGTTTTCCGTAGCAGCCAGGCTTTGAAAGTCAGGGCTTTCGTATTGCGGGCGCCTACGTAGAGCGCTTCTGTCAGGAGTTCCTTCGCCTGCCTGTAATCGCCCCCGATCGCGGCTATCTGCGCCAGGGCCATATAGGCCGGATGCCGGAAGGTGGGATACCAGGTCGCTTTCCAGTACTGATCGGTTGCTTCCTTATAGCGTCCCTGCATCTGATAGATAAGCCCCAGGTAATAATGCGGTTCGGGGTCTTTCACAACAGTATAGTCTTTCGACGAGCGCGCCAGTGCCCGCAGGAGATGGTCTTCGGCCGGCTGCCACTCGCCGCTGCGGGCGTAGCGGATGCCGACGACCGTATGTACGCGCGCATTGCCCGAGTCGCGCCGGAGGGCTTCGTTGTAGAAGCTCATCGGGTCGAGGCGGGCATTGTGGAACTGTTCGAGGCGCAGGCCGGCCAGGTAAAGCTCTTCCACCGTCTGATAGGCTTCGACGGGTTTGCTGGGTTCCACTACTTCGGGCAGCGGTTTCTCTTCCGGGACGACCGGACGGTAAGCAACTAATTCCTTCCCGTCGGCATCCGTCAGAAGGGCGCGTAAACCGGTATCTTTCACCTGGGCAGGGATGTCTATCTCGCGCGTGAAGGGTGTCGCTGGGTCTATTTGTATCACTTGTTCAAAGAGGGTTTCGTCTCCGTTGGTGAGTCGCACCTTTGCGTTGGGGAATCTGCCGGACGCATTGAATCCCAGAAAGACCTTGCCGGGCGCAATCCGTTCGAGGTTGACGGCGGCATCGTCGGTGGCATTCTTTACCGACCGGATTTCGCGGATGGGATACCAGCGCTGGGTGAACTCGCGTGTTTCGCCGGGGCCTATCCAGCTATAATCGGGCTGGTTGTCGGAGTAGGCGCCTACCATGAGTTCCAGGTAATGTCCGTCGTTGTCCGACAGCATCTTGTTCCACATCTCTCCGCCCGGGTTATTGCCCCAGAGGAAGAATTTCTTTCCGCCTACGATGTGGTGGTTGGCCACGTGCAGCGTCCCGGCCTTCCTGTCGTGGTCGTAGCCGGCCAGGAAGTCGTCTTCGAAGTTCCAGGCGAAGATAGAGCGCGAAGAGGCGGTGAAATTCTTCCACCAGGCCAGGTCCACCTCTTCGCCGCTGCCGCGTACCACTTCGCCGGAGGGCCAGCGGGTAAAGACTACTTTCGAATGGTCGGTGCCAAACTGTGTGGAGGGCGGGAATATGACCTCATAGGCTTCGTTGGTATGCACCGAGACATTCGCCCAATAAAGCATCGACTGGATGAAAGGCGTACGGTTCATGATCTTCACCCGGGCTTCCACCCACGAACGTCCGGGGTAAACCCTGAGGCCGATCGACCATTTGATGCGGTGGCGCAGCTCGGTCTCTCCCACCCATATCGTCTTGCTTCCGTCGGCGTTCTCTTCTGTTTTCCAATCCACCGGCATATAACTCGAAGGGCGGTGGTGGTGCGGGAAATTCCACTCCACTCCTCCCGATAGCCAGGCGCCCAGCATCCCGATCAGGGCGGGTTTGATGCCTGTCTGGCGGTAGAATATCTCATACCCATTGGTTTTATCCGTAGCAGAGAGGATGCGTCCGCCTATCTCGGGCAACACACATACATTCACATACTCATTCTCCAGATAAAGGGCGTTATAGGTCTTATCTACCTTCGTATCGGTGAGGATATCATACAGGGGATAGGGATAAATATGCCCCTGCGCCCCCTGATAGACCCTGCCGGTAAAAAAGATGGAATTGGCATCAGGCGGCCCTATCTCATAGGTGGGTAAGACCAAAGGGCGTTGCTCTACCTTCACTGTCTGCGCCATCGTCTGTCCCGTAAAAAGCCCTATACTCAACAACACAGCTAATTTTTTTTTCATGATCTTGTTTTTAAGTTTTCTTATATTGTTTCTACTAAGCGAGCGAACGACATCGTCAGCGATTGCCGCGAAGGATGGCAGGAAACCATCCCTCCGGCAATCAGACATAAAGCAATCAGTTGTTTGTACATACTATTTAATTATCGCGTCAGATTCGGATTCAGCATCGCGTCGACAGCGGGATAAGGAGCATACATTTTCGCATCGCTCCACGTCCCTGCATCGGCGGGCATTTCCACTCTTTCCTTCCGCAAGACACCGGGAGTCACTTCGATAAGAGGATTCTGTTTGCGGTATTCGAAATGGTCTTTCACACGGTTCATCCGGAACATATCGTGATAGCGCGGCGCCAGGCTGCCCCAGTAATACCCTGCTATCTCCCATCCGTGTTCGTCGTAGGCTGCTTCAGCCAATTGTCCGGGCGTGAGGCTTCCGGCGGGGATAGGGTCTAAGCCGGCGCGCGTACGCACGCGGTTGAGTACTTCATAGGCAAAGGCGTCGTTGCCTCCGGAGCGTCCGATGGCTTCGGCATACCAGCAATAGACTTCCGAGAGGCGTACGATCTTATGCGATTTCTCGCCAATCATATCGCCCTGGTCATTTCCTTTGGTGTAGTCGAACTCCGTCCCCCGGTCGCCTTCGCAGGAGGCAAGATACCAGGGATGGCAGACCAGCCTTCCGTTGGCCGTTCCGTAATTAGGGTCGTACCACCAGTCCTGCAAGACGCCGCTCAGCAATGTCTTGGGTGCAAAAGTAGCTTCTTTTCTTGGTCCGTCGGGGAATTTTTTCCAGAAATTAATCTCCCCGGTGGAATCGTTCCATCCGCCGCCGTGGCTACCGCCGTCGATATCTTCAATCACATCGCAGTACGACGACATCACCGATTCGTCCCAGGGCCAGTTCATGCTATAATAGGTAGCGAGGATCACCTCGGTATTCGTATTGTTGTAAGCCCATGAATAGACCTTCCAGTATTCGTCGAGCAACTGGTAATAATAGCCGGCCTGTCGGGCGTCGGAAGCGTCGATCACTTCTTTTGCCTTGGCGGCAGCCTGGGGATAGTATTCGGTTTTATTCAGCGGCCAGCCGGCCATTGAAAGATACACATAGGCCAGGGTTGCTTTGGCGGCGCCCTGACTGACTGCGATATTCATCCCGTTCATAGCCCAGGGTGTATCCGTCCATTGTGCCGGGAGATATTGTTCGGCCAGCCGGAGGTCTTCCACTACCTGATTGAGTACGGCTTCTTCCGTACTGACTTCTTTACTGTAATCGATTTCGTCGCCCAGTACAAGCGGGACTTTCCCCCAGCAGCGCGAGAGCTGGAAATAAGCGTAAGCCCTCCAATAGGCCGCCTGCCCTATGGTTGTCTCAATCTTGCGGTTGAGTCTCTGGTCGTCACTCTCCAGTTTCCCTGCATTATTGATGATGTAATTAGCCGCTTTGATCAGTTCATACGTGCCTGTCCATTCATTCCTCAACCGCGTATTATTATCACTCACTTCGTAGCGGTCGAAATCCCGGAAGTCTTGTTTATTACTGGCCGGATGGGTCGAGAGGTCGTCGCCTGCAAAAGGGTGGACATTGTATTCGTTGTTGCCGCAGCGTGTCATGGCGCGCCGGTAGAGAGCATGGAGCGAAAGGTCGAGGTCGTTTTCACTTCCGAAGAAAGTAGATTGAGCCAAACGCCCTTTGGGGTCTTCTTCCAGGAAATCCTCGCAGGAGGTTGTCCACGACAGCAGGAATCCTGCTATCAGCACTTTATATAACGTTTTCATATTTTCTTTACTTTTTGTAGTGTTAAACAATTAGAAATTCAATTTCACTCCAAGCGTATAGGTTCTTGGAACCGGATAAGCTCCCCAGTCGGCTCCGTAGAGCTGGTTATAGACTTCGGGGTCATATCCTTTATATCCGGTGAGTGTAAACAGATTCTGGGCACTCAGCGACAAGGTCAGATCGGCAAACTTCAGCCACTCCCTGGGGAACCGATAACCGATGCTCAGGTTTTTGAGTTTCAGGAAGGAAGCGTTTTCGAGGAACTGCGAAGAATTGCCGTAATACTTATTATCTGAGCTTTTTGCGCTTGGGAACTCTGCGTCGGCCTTATTGGCTACCTTATCCCATCCTTTGAAATACGCATCGCGAAGGGTGATAAACATCGAAGCGCCCACGATGGAAGCCGTTTGCCAACGAGTAACATCCAGCCGATGGTATCCCAAGGCAGCATTAAAGAAGGCATTTATCTCAAAGTTTTTCCAGGTGAAGGAGTTGTTCCAGCCGAACGACCAGGCCGGCTCGGCTTGTCCGGTGACGATGCGGTCGTCGCTTGTCGGGTCATGGGTGATGGTGCCGTCAGCTTTGCGATACAGGTTTACGCCGGTAGCCTCGTCGATACCTACCCAGTCGAACACTAAGAAGGAGCCGATGGGATAACCCGGTTTGAGGATAGACGACGGTTCGACAATACCGGAAATCCGCTCTCCGATTATTTCTTTTTCGCCCGCCAGGTCGATCACTTCATTTTTCAGATAAGTAGCAGTCAAGGTCGTTTCCCATGCGAAGTCGCCGGCTTTCAGCGGGGTGGCATTCAGCAGAAACTCCCATCCGGTGTTTCTCACATGCCCCTGGTTTACCCAGAACGTTCCTCCCCCGTTGTAGGCAGGGATTGTTTTTTTGTTGAGCAGGTTCTTGGTATCTTTCATAAACCAGTCAATTGTAACATTCAGTTTCTGGTCCAGGATGCTGAAGTCAACGCCTATATCGTATTGGTTGGTACGTTCCCATTTCACATCGGGGGTAGGGATGGTTTTCGCCCAGTATCCGGTGTATTTGGTCGAAGTACCGTAGGCATAGGTTTCGCCCGTGAGCATGCCCAGGGTTTCGTAGGAGTCGATGGCCTGATTACCGATTACACCGGCGCTGGCACGCAATTTCAGCTGCTGGAAATGGCCCAGGTCTTTCATGAACCCTTCTTCGGCTATATTCCAGGCAAGGGCTCCCGAGGGGAAGTATCCCCATTTGTTGTCGCTCTGGAACTTGGAAGCGCCGTCGGCACGTATGGAAGCGGTCAGCAGATACTTGCCTTTATAGCCATACTGTACCCGTCCGAGAGCCGAGGCCATCGAGTTCGACGCATAGCTGTTCTCGGCATTCCGCGTGGCAGCCAGGCCGACATTCCAGTATCCGACCGTTTCGGTCAGGAGGTTATTACCGGAAATTTTCGTCCGGGTCCATTCGCTTGCGCTCAATTCCAGTACACCCATGGCCGTGAGCGAGTGGTCGCCGAATCGCTTCGAATACGTGAGATTATTGGTATTCTGCCATGACAAAGTTTTGTCGAGGCGGTTTTCCATATAACTGGAGGCGCCGGGATAGCGGCTCGCCGACTGCAGGTCGTAATACGGATTGTCGTTATACCCCAGACCGCCTTGCACCGAGAGGGTCAGGCCGTCGGCTATCGTAAACAGGAGGTTGAGGTTTCCGTACACCAGGTTGTGGTAGTCGTCCAGGCTCCTTGTCGCCACATCGGCATAGGGGTTGTGGTCGATATTATTCCACGTATCATCGTTATAGACACCGGTATCCGGATTTTTCAGCTGCCGGATGGTCGGCGAATAATTGATCGCCCTCCCGATATCGGCGGTAGCGTTATGCTTTTTCGTTCTCGCCAGCCTCAGGTCGGACACTACGCGCAGCCACTTGGTCACATCGGTTTCTATGTTGGAGCGGAACTGGTAGCGGTTGTATCTGGCGAAGACGGTAATGGCCGACTGGTCGAGTACTTCGCCCGAAACGACGTACCGGGTCGATTGATTACCTCCGGCGATACTCAGTTTGTAATCCTGGTTGTATCCGGTCTGCGTCATCAGGTCCTGCCAGTCTATCCCTTGCTTACCTTGCTGGTAGAGTTGCAGGTCGTTCTCCGTGATGTTTTCAACGTTTTTGATGTCTTTCAGAGCCAGGGCATACTCATAGGGGCTGAGCAGATCATACTTTTTGGCTATCTGTGCCATGCCCAGGTTCGATTCGAAGGTGATCTGCGGGCGTCCTTCCTTGCCTTTCTTGGTCGTGATCAGCACCACGCCGTTTGCTCCTCTCGATCCGTAGATTGCGGTAGCCGACGCATCCTTCAGCACTTCGATGGATTCGATATCCGAAGTATTCACAGCTCCGGCGCCGATGATTCCATCGACGACATAGAGGGGGTCGTTGCTTTTGTTGAGCGAAGTCGTTCCCCGGATGCGTATTTTGGCACCCTCTCCGATCATACCTGTGTTATTAGTCACCTGTACCCCGGCCATGCGACCTTGCAGCGCGTCGTCGAGGCGTATGACCGGCTCATGTTCAAACTGCCTGCTTGTCACGGAGGATACCGATCCGGCGAGGTCTGATTTCTTCACTACGCCGTAACCGATGACCACCACTTCGTCTAGGGCCTGGGTGTCTTCCGTCAGTTCAACGACGAGTGAAGTCTGATTTCCTACGCTTATGTCGCGCGTCAGGTAGCCGATAAAGGAGACGGTGAGTAGGGCTCCGGGCGAGACGTTCAAGGTAAACCTACCGTTCACATCGGTGATCGTTCCGTTGGACGTTCCTTTTTCCACCACGTTGGCTCCGATGACCGGTTCACCCTTCGTGTCGGCTACAAGGCCGTTGATTGTCCGCGTATTCTGTTGCGGCGAAGCGGTGTCGCTCCGTTTCGTCAGTACGATATGAGTTCCTTCCATGGAGTAATCAATATCCGTATTTTTCAGCAGATTACTCAAGACATAGCTTACCGGTTTGCTTTTCACTTTAACCGATACTTTGCGATTCACATTTACCTGATTGTTGTAAACAAAAAGGTAGTCTGTCTGGCTTTCGATTTCGTTCAGTATCTCATCCAGAGCCGCGATGCTTTTATTAATGCTCACACGGGCATTCTGCGAATGAATGTCGGCGGCATACGAACAAAATACACAGATTGTCAATAGGAGTGAGGTTAACCGCATAATTCTGAAGATTTGTTTTAGCCGGGAATTTTTCAAATGATTTCCTCTCGGCAAAGATTTATTTTCCATACCTTTGTAACGTTAATAATTAATACAATTTGTTTTAGACTTGTGTTGATTAGCGCCGGAGGTGGTAGGACACTTACCGGCGTTCTTTTTTTTGGGAATTCTTTTGATTATTTTCTTTCCATAGGCAATACAATTTAATTTAAGGATAAACAAATAAATATAAAACTCAGCCCATCATTCGATATAAATGATCTGATTTTCGTCGTCTCTGACATACCTGAAGCTGACATCTTTCTGCAAGACCCGCAAGGCGTAGTCTATGCCGTCGGTATGTCTGAACTTACCGGTATAATAATATTTCAGCACCTGCCGGTTCTCCACGTGTATATGCACGCCGTAGTATTTCTCAAACTCTTTCATAATAGCCGGTATGGATTCGTTTTTAAAGCAGATCAATCCTTCTATCCAGCGGTAAACCGTATAATCGTGCACCGTATCCACCCGCAGCGTTCCATTCTCCCAGACGGCTTTCCGGTCGGGCGAGAGGAGAAGCGCCTCGTCCGGATTGTCTTTCAGTTCGATCTTCAGGCTTCCATGCATCAGGGTTGTGACAAACTCATTGCCCGCAGCATAGGCTTCGATATTGAATCCTGTCCCCAGCGCTGTGACACTTCCTTTGTCGGTATGGACGATAAACGGTCTTTTCTCGTCTTTGGCTACGTCGAAATACGCTTCGCCGTCGAGTTCCATCGCCCGTTCCTTACGGTTGAAGGAAACGGGGTATCTCAGGGTCGTCCGGGCATTGAGCCATACCTTCGTCCCGTCGGGCAGGAAGAGGTTGACCCTTTGTCCGGCCGGTACGGAAATGGTTTGCATAGCGACCGTTTCTGCCTCAGGCCGGCGATAATAGGCCTGGATGGCCAGCCAGACGAGGGCAGCGATGGCGGCGGCCTTCATTCCTTCGCGTATCCAGGCAAGCCGGCGGGGGGATGGTTCCGGTTTTTCCGTTGCAGGATCGGCCGGTACCAGTATAGTCGAAGCATCGAAAAAACGTCTTTCCTTCAGGAATACTTCTTTATTCCCTGGCGATGCTTCCATCCACTGCCGGATGTGTCTCTCTTCTTCCGGAGATGCCGAGCCCTCAAAAAACCTGTATAATATGTTCCTCTCCATAATCCTGATCAAGTCAACAGAATAGCCTGTCACTATATAAGCAGTTCAGAAAGCAGTATCCCTAGTAGCGGAAAATAATCTTTCAGTTCCCGGCGTAAAATCTTCAGCGCTTTGGAGATGTGAAACTCGACTCCTTTCACGCTTATACCATATCGTTCGGCTATTTCTTTGTAGGACTCATTCAGGAAACGGCTCCGGATAAATATTCGCCGGGTTTGTGCAGGCATAGCGGCCAGCGTTTTACGTACCATTTCCCTGATTTCGGCGGTAAACAGCTCGTTGGGGTCGCAGGCTTCAAGGGTGGAGATGCGCGTCTGCAACTCCCATTCGGCATGGTTTCTCAGTTTTTCCGCCACATCTTCCCTTACGTGCAGATGTTCCAGGTAATTCAGGCATTTGTGTTTGATAACAGTAAGAATATAGGCCGGGATATTTGAGTCGGGGTTCAGGGTATGACGGTTTTCCCAGTAATACATGAAAGCTTCAAGCGTGAAATCCTCTGCAACGGTCAGATCCCTGACATACGAATTTGCAAAGCGAACAAATTGTCCCCGGTATTCTTCAAATAACCAGGTCATTCTTTTCAAATCAGATGTGGTCTCCATTTTCGTTCACTTTATAGTGGTAAAAATACAAAAATATATTTCGCTCGGTTTAAAATAGTGAGATGAAAACAGAAAAAAAACCGGCACCCAGGGCTTTGCCGCTGGGCTGGGTTATATAGGATCCCAGGGCGTTGCCCTGGGCTGGGTTATATAGGGCTTTCAGCCCGGGCTCATTTGACTACGTCGATTTTCAATTCAGATTGTCGCCTCGTCATTGCGAGGTACGAAGCAATCCAGACCGGGCACCCTGGATTGCTTCGTACCTCGCAATGACGGCGGAACTGGATTGCTTCGTACCTCGCAATGACGGCGGAAATGGATTGCTTCGTACCTCGCAATGACGTTCGTACCTCGCAATTACGATAGAAATCCATTGAATCTGCGGCCATTTGAATTGAAAATCGACGTTGTCAAATGCACCCTTCAGCCCTTTTCGCTGTCAGGATGAGTCGGACGGGGGTATGCCTTGTCCGTTTCGGCTCGTTTTATTTTTATCTGTAGGGAAAATCCGGAAGTTTTTCCGGGCTGAAAGCCCTGTATATCCCAGCCCAGGGCAACGCCCTGGGTTCCGGTGGCAACGCCCTGGGTTCCGGCGCCCCGGGTATAAAACGGAATAATCCGGTACGCGCCCCCCAAGGGCATGGAATATTCTCAGATTACGTAATCGTCGAATATCTGGTCCATGCTGTTCGATGGCTCCTGGATTCTGATATGGCCTTTGTTGGTTGCCGGTACGCCGGCAGCTAAGCTGTGCGCCGGTACGGTATGGAGTACGACGCTTCCCGCGCCGATGACAGAGCCTTCTCCCACCACGATATTTCCCAATACCGTAGCGTGCGCTCCCAGGAGGCAATCTTTACGGATGGTCGGATGGCGCTTCCCGGTTTCTTTCCCCGTCCCACCGAGGGTTACTCCGTGGAGGATAGAGACATTGTCTTCGATGACAGCTGTTTCGCCGACCACAAGTCCCGTGGCGTGATCGATAAAGATACCCTTCCCGATCCGGGCGGCAGGGTGGATATCCACGCCGAAGAGCTGAGAAACCCTGCTTTGGATGTAATAAGCCAGATAGTGTTGCCCGTCGGCCCACAGCCGGTGAGCAACCCGGTATAATTCAAGCGAATGATATCCTTTGTAAAAGAGAAAAGGTTCGAGGAAATCGCCGGAGGCAGGGTCTTTTTCAACGACCGCCACCAGGTCGTACACCGCATATTCTGCGATACTTTTGTCTTTTTCCAGCGTCTCGTTTATGGCGCGGTGTAAATCAATACCTTCATGGGCGAATATACACTGATTGGCAAGAAGCGCAGCAAGCGCATGCTCAAAATCAGGATGCTTGATTACCAACGCTTCCAATAAATTCCGGAGAACCGGCTCTTCCCGGGCAATCCCGATAGCGGCCTCCCGTACTAATTCCCAACGAAACAGACTGTGATACTTTTGCTCCATACCTTAGTTGATTTATTGAGGCACAAAGATATGCAGATATTTTATGTGATTTGCTTTTTCAGGGCTTTTTTCAGGGCAATACCCTCCGGATTCGCTACGCCTGTCTCCGGTAAAAAAGAAAGAGGGGAAGGAAATGGCAATATACTGAAAAATTTCTTTAATCAGATGTGCATAATAAAAAATAAGTAGTACTTTTGTAGCATGGTTTAGTAAGGTAAAAATGCACAAACAACAACAAGTCGAAGATTAAAGTAAATATGTTATAAATCAATCATTATTAATTCTTGAATAGTAAAATGGCAAAATTAGATTTGGGTAAGTATGGAATTAACGGCAACATCGAAGTGGTGCATAATCCGACTTACGAACAGCTTTTTCAAGCTGAAATGGATCCCGCAAACCAGGGATTTGAAAAAGGTGAGCTTACTACAACAGGTGCCGTGTCGGTGAAAACAGGTATTTTCACAGGGCGTTCTCCCAAAGACCGTTACATTGTGAAAGACGCTGTGACGGAAAATACGATCTGGTGGGATGGGAACATCAACAAGCCGGTCAGCACCGAAGTCTGGAACGATCTGAAAGCCTTGTCTCTGAAACAACTGAACTCAGCTAAGAAGCTTTACGTTGTGGATACCTTCTGCGGGACAAACGTAGATACACGCATGAAAGTACGCTTCATTATGGAGGTAGCTTGGCAGGCCCATTTTGTGAGCAATATGTTTATCCGTCCCTCACTCTATGAGCTTGAACACTATGGTGAGCCTGATTTTACGGTATTCAACTCGTCGAAGATAACAAACCCGAACTGGAAAGAACAAAAGCTCAACTCGGAAGTATTTGTCCTCTTCAACCTGACGGAAAAACAACAAATCATCGGCGGTACCTGGTACGGCGGCGAAATGAAGAAAGGGATGTTCTCGATGATGAACTATTACCTGCCGCTCAAAGGGATGGCATCGATGCACTGCTCGGCCAATGTAGGCGACAAGGGCGATGTGGCTATCTTCTTCGGGCTTTCGGGAACGGGTAAGACGACCCTCTCGGCCGACCCCAAACGCTTCCTTATCGGCGACGACGAACATGGCTGGGACAACAACGGCGTGTTCAACTACGAAGGGGGCTGCTATGCGAAAGTCATTAACCTCAGCGAAGAGAACGAACCGGATATCTGGCGTGCCATCAAACGCGACGCCCTCCTGGAAAATGTCGTGGTCAAAGCCGACGGAACACCGGATTATGCCGATGGCTCCATCACGGAAAATACCCGCGTATCGTATCCGATCTACAACATCAACAAGATCGTGCTTCCTTCGAAAGCCGGTCATGCGAGCAAGATTGTTTACCTCTCGGCCGATGCTTTCGGTGTCTTGCCTCCGGTATCCATCCTCAACGACGCCCAGGCTCAGTATCACTTCCTTTGCGGCTATACCTCCAAGCTGGCCGGTACGGAACGGGGCATTACCGAGCCGTTGCCTTCTTTCTCGCCCGCTTTCGGCGAAGCTTTCCTCACCCTGCATCCGACGATGTATGCCAAGACACTGGGCGGAAAAATGAACGAACACGGAGCAAAAGCCTATCTGGTCAATACCGGCTGGAACGGGACGGGCAAGCGTATCTCGCTGAAAGATACCCGCGCCATCATCGATGCCATTATCGACGGCTCGATTGAAAAGGCCGAACGGGTACACATCCCTGTCCTGAACCTGACGATACCCAAAGCCCTGCCCGGCGTTTCCGATATCCTCGACCCGCGTACGACCTACGCCAATGTGAGCGACTGGGAAACCAAAGCCAGGTCTCTGGCCGCCAAATACATCAAGAACTTCGAGCAATACTGCGACAACGAAGATGCGAAAGCCCTGATTGCCGCCGGCCCGCAGTTGTAACAACCTGCCATACAACAACAGCCTACAGAGAAGACGCTCCGCTCCGGTGGGGCGTCTTCTCTGTGAAAAACCTCCCTCAAACCATCCGGAGCGGCCTCCGGACACAGTTTTCAATGTGTAACCAACGGGCATAGTATGTCTTTTTTAGTGAATAAATCTCACTGCAAACATAAGGCTTCCTTTCGGGACGGAGGTAGCGAAACGTCCCGCCCGCTGCTTTCCGTACTTTTTTCTCTCTTTTTCACGTTTCTGTCCGGTACTGCCGTTTAGCCGGAAACCGCAAAGAGCCGGATTATCTCTCTCCCTCCTCAGCTTGTTTTTGCTCCTGTCCGGATTTTTTCCGGACGGGAGCCAATGCTGCCATTCCTTCAGCCTGACAGGATACCTTCCTGACGGCTGAGGGGGGGGTAGGGTTAGGGTTGTTAGGGCTATTTCTTATATTATATATACGTGTGTCCTTTATACATATTGTAATAAAAGGAACACACACGTATATAAATAAGAAATAACCCTAACAACCCTAACCCCCTCCGCAAATGTAACGATGGCAGGCAAAAATCCCGTCAGGGATGGCATATGGATAGAAAAAAAGCAATCGCAACAACAATTATACTCAAAAGGAAATGGAATGCGAAAAATCGCAGGAATTGCAAAAGAGAAATAACCCCATACATTTGTATGATGAAAATAGAATTGACAGAGGATGAATTATCGGAGTTGAAACAGTTTCAACGTAACGTGGTCGGTACGGATTACATAAAGGTAACAAGTATCCTGATGCTTCACAGCGGTCTTTCTCCCCACACGGTATCGGAATCGTCAGGCATAGATATATCCACAGTCTGCCGTTATGCAGCCCTGTATTCCGCTGGTGGGATCGCGCCCCCCCTGACGGCAAACAGGAATAAAGGATATTGGGGAATGCTGTCAAGCCATGAAATAAGCCTTTTGCGGTCAGAACTTAAATGCCATATTTATACGGATGCCAAAGGTATAACCTCATGGATAAGGGACTCTTTCGGAGTATCCTATACTCCTGAAGGTATCGTAAACCTGCTTAACCGTATCGGTTTCACGTATAAAAAGACGAAGGAGGTTCCCTGTGAAGTCAATGCGGAAAAACAGGAAGCCTTTGTGCAGGAACTCCCGGAAATAATTGCCTGTATGGATGAAACATCGGTTATTTACTATGCGGACGGCGTCCATCCGACCCACAATTCACGTCCGGCTTACGCATGGATAGAGAAGGGTCGGGAAATGGAACAGCCTACTGTCAGCGGCCGGGACAGAGTGAATATCAACGGGCTTCTCAATGCAAAGGATGTGACGGACGTGATTGCCATGAGTGCAAAAGCGTCAATGCGGAATCAACCCAAATGCTTTATCAGGCTGCTTTGGACAAACATCCCCAAGCCGAATGCATATATATTATTTCCGACAATGCGAAATATTACAGAAACAAGGTCTTAACTCAGTGGCTGGAAGGAACGAAAATCAGACAGATATTCCTGCCGGCATATTCGCCTGACCTGAATCTGACAGAAAGGCTGTGGCGGTTTCTGAGGAAGAAAGTGATCAATACCGGTTTTTACAGAACAAAGGAACTTTTCAGACAGGCGGTGATGAAATTCTTCGAGAACATTGCTGATTACAGGCAAGAATCAGAAACACTTCTAACTCTCAATTTCAGGCTCGTTAATTCGCATTCTATTTCCTTTTGAGTATAAAAGTCCGGTAGGGACGGAGTTTGTTTTTCATCCCTTAAAATTTTCAATTGTCAAGTTTGTCGATCGTCAGTAGTGATTATTTTCTTACTTTTATCACAAAAAATAATGAGAGCTGTTATATATAAAATTGTCATTTTACATGTTTATGATCTTAGTTTGTCTTTTTTCCTGTAAAAAAGATGAAAAGAAAAAAGAGCTTTTCAATTTGGCAAGGGAAAGAAGTTGTCTTCCCCGACAGCATTGTTTTTACCCGCTATGCTACTGACACAGTAGATTACCAAATCAAGGAATCAGAGTATAAAATAGTAGTGTATGTAGATTCTACCGGCTGTACGAGTTGTAAACTGCGACTCCTCCAATGGAAAGAATTTATAACTTATATTGATTCTTTAACCAATGAAGAAGTTCCCTTCCTTTTCTTTTTTTATCCCAAAGATTATGAAGAAATGCATTACCTGTTAGATATAGACAGTTTTTATTATCCAATTTGTATTGATGTAAACGACAATCTTAACCGCTTGAATCAATTTCCGGCGGATGTTTCTTTTCAAACCTTCCTGTTGGATAAAAATAACACGGTGGTTCTGGTGGGGAATCCTATTCTTCATCCACGCATAAAGGGATTATACATACAACAAATAACAGAGGGACAGGCTCGTAAGGAGCAAAAAAAAAGGAAGGAGGCAGAATCAACTAACCCATTAAAATGAAACTCAAACTGGTTCTGGTTGTTGAAAGGATAGATACAACCCTTATTTTATTGTTAAGCAATTAATATTAAAATCATGAAAAAGAAATTGTATTCAGTTGTAATTGTAGCTGTTATAGCTTTAGCAGCAGGTTTGTATGTCAGTGAAAGCAAGAGTGACTCATCCGTTACTGATTTAGTGACAAGCAATGTAAATGCTTTTGGTATGGGGGCAGATGCGTGTTATTTGAATTATGTGAATTGGTGGTGTGGATTTACTGGTTTAACAGGATGTTCTTGTGGTTTGAATTATGAACCCCTCTGAAAATTAATTTAACAATCATTCCGACGTCAGCGTATTACGAATGTAATATCTTTGACGTCGGATAAATCTTTATAAAAACGATACATATGAAAACAGTAAGAATCATCGTTCCGTTAGGGCTCTTCTTCGCGCTTGTCTCGTGTTGCGGCAGGCAGGGAGTCAAACAGGAAACGTACGGATTGGTGAAATCGGAGGCAACCCTGAGTTTTCCCCTGGATGATCGCACGAAAAACTTTATCCTGGCCTTGTTTCCCTATACCGATGAGGATGGAACGGAATACCTGACTTTTCAAAACCAGGGGCGGAATGAATTGCTTTTCTACAAGATGAACACGCAACAACTGGCATTTAAGATTAACCCGGAGCTTCAGGGCAATCAAGGTGTCGGGCGTACGATAGGATATTATATACACAATTCGGACAGCATTTTTTTGACATCAGCCGGAACAGGACGCATCACATTAATAGATAGAGATGCCCGGATAAAAGACCGTTTTCGCTTTTCCCGAACGGATAACGGAGCGCCTTTACAGCTGTACAATTCGATAACTTCCACGTATAAGCCGATGGTTGTCCTTGATAATAAAATGTATATTTGTCCAGAACCCAACCGAGGGGAAAAAATCAATCCGGTATGCGCCACCATTCATCTGTCCAGCCACTCCGTTCAGGCTCTGCCGGGGTTTCCGTATCCGGTCTATCCGGAGCTTGACAAGAAGGCCAGATCTACTGGGGTAGAGATGGAATTCAGTCGTTGCTATAACGGCCGGCAATTTATTTATTCTTTTTTTTATGAAGAAGATGTTTATGTGACATCTTCAGACCATACTTCCGTTGAGCGGGTGAGAATAAAGAGCAAGTATATAAACCGGGTAAACCTGCCTGAGGAGTATAATCTGACAATGGAAAAATTATGTGAGCTTCCTAAATACGGCAACCTGCTATACGATCCCTACCGAGAGGTGTATTACCGCATAGCCTATCCGGGGACGGAACTGGAGAAAGGTGTGCGGGCGATGGAGCTGCTCCAGTACGGGCGTAGAAATTTCTCCATCATCCTGCTGGATAAAGACCTTCATATCCTGGGCGAAACTTTATTTCCGGACTATACCTATAATTCCACCCTTCTGTTTATCCGCGAAGACGGCCTGTACCTATCCGCCAGCCATTTCATGAATCCTGAATTCAGCGACGACCTGCTGGTGTTTCACCGCTTCGATCTGGTGAAGAAAGAATAAAAAAAGGCAGGGCAGATGGTATGGCTGAAAAGAAATAACTTATTATTCCAAAAGATCGGCGGCTGTTTAGTCAATACGTTCTTTGGGCTTTCTGTACTTTTGATACTTTGGATAGTTGCCCGGGTTTTCTTTATCACTTCTTTCAAGGTACCTACCGGGTCGATGGAACCCACTGTAATGCCGGGCGATCGGGTATGGGTGAATAAACTGATTCCCGGCCCCCGGCTGTTTAATCTTTTTGCCGCATTACGAACCGAACAGGTGGATATTTATCGCATACCGGGGGTGAGGAAAATAAAGCGGAATGATGTGGTGGTTTTCAATATGCCTTATCCTCGCGACGAAAATACAATGGAGATGCATATAATGAGATATTACATAAAGCGCTGTATTGGGCTACCGGGCGATACGCTGCAGATTCGTAAGGGCAGGTACGAAGTACGAGGGATAGCGATTGATTTAGGCAATATAGATGCACAGCGAAGGCTGGGATATAAGGATAAAGGCCGGGAAAGGATACGCTATTGTTTTCCTTTTGATTCGGTTATGGGTTGGAATATGCTTGAGTTCGGCCCCATGTATATCCCCCGCAAAGGAGACGCTATCCGGATGAGCTACATCCATTATTTGTCATACAAAAACCTGATTGAATGGGAAATGCAAGAGACCTTAACCTGTCGCGATTCTGTAGTCTATTTAAACAACCAACCGGTAAATGAATATACTTTTAAAAAAAATTATTATTTCATGGCGGGCGACAATGTAGAATCTTCAAAAGACTCACGCTACTGGGGACTGGCGCCTGAAGAATACCTTGTAGGCAAAGTTTTGTTTATTCGCTAAGAAAGTATCCGTTATTGCCTTTCTCTTTCTGTTGCAATATGTTTTCGGCTCACGGGCAGGGAGAAGGCGCAATATGCGGGCAACAATATGATCACATCCAACAGAAGCGCAGGCGGCAGCGGACCGGGGCTTGCCGTTGCCCGGCAAATTCAAATCTTTACGCTATCAAGATACACGGTATCGGGACAAAGAGAAGCGCTGTTTATCCATTCAATGCTCAATCCGTCGGGATGTACCGAATTGAATATGGCAAGGTCTTTCAACTCGCGGAAAATGCCTTTGTCAAGATAAGGTTTCATATCGAAAACGCCCATTTCTCCATTTGTGAACCATACCCGAAGCGTGTAATTATCTTCCGGCGTTACATTTGTTACTCTTGGATTCATAATCATTATTTTAGAGGGTCAATTTTAAATATACTTTGTCCGGTAATCGCCAACTCATAATTCGT